>NZ_CP056199.1:916634-1222179 GCF_013782625.1 Enterobacter sp. RHBSTW-00994
GGAAGATGTAACGGGGCTAAACCATGCACCGAAGCTGCGGCAGCGACACTATGTGTTGTTGGGTAGGGGAGCGTTCTGTAAGCCGTTGAAGGTGTCCTGTGAGGGATGCTGGAGGTATCAGAAGTGCGAATGCTGACATAAGTAACGATAATGCGGGTGAAAAGCCCGCACGCCGGAAGACCAAGGGTTCCTGTCCAACGTTAATCGGGGCAGGGTGAGTCGACCCCTAAGGCGAGGCCGAAAGGCGTAGTCGATGGGAAACAGGTTAATATTCCTGTACTTGGTGTTACTGCGAAGGGGGGACGGAGAAGGCTATGTTAGCCGGGCGACGGTTGTCCCGGTTTAAGCATGTAGGCGGAGAGTTTAGGTAAATCCGGACTCTTTTAACGCTGAGGTGTGATGACGAGGCACTACGGTGCTGAAGTAACAAATGCCCTGCTTCCAGGAAAAGCCTCTAAGCATCAGGTAACACGAAATCGTACCCCAAACCGACACAGGTGGTCAGGTAGAGAATACCAAGGCGCTTGAGAGAACTCGGGTGAAGGAACTAGGCAAAATGGTGCCGTAACTTCGGGAGAAGGCACGCTGATATGTAGGTGAAGCCCCTGCGGGTGGAGCTGAAATCAGTCGAAGATACCAGCTGGCTGCAACTGTTTATTAAAAACACAGCACTGTGCAAACACGAAAGTGGACGTATACGGTGTGACGCCTGCCCGGTGCCGGAAGGTTAATTGATGGGGTCAGCGGCAACGCGAAGCTCTTGATCGAAGCCCCGGTAAACGGCGGCCGTAACTATAACGGTCCTAAGGTAGCGAAATTCCTTGTCGGGTAAGTTCCGACCTGCACGAATGGCGTAATGATGGCCAGGCTGTCTCCACCCGAGACTCAGTGAAATTGAACTCGCTGTGAAGATGCAGTGTACCCGCGGCAAGACGGAAAGACCCCGTGAACCTTTACTATAGCTTGACACTGAACACTGGTCCTTGATGTGTAGGATAGGTGGGAGGCTTTGAAGCGTGGACGCCAGTCTGCGTGGAGCCGCCCTTGAAATACCACCCTTTAATGGCTGGTGTTCTAACGTGGACCCGTGATCCGGGTTGCGGACAGTGTCTGGTGGGTAGTTTGACTGGGGCGGTCTCCTCCCAAAGAGTAACGGAGGAGCACGAAGGTTAGCTAATCCTGGTCGGACATCAGGAGGTTAGTGCAATGGCATAAGCTAGCTTGACTGCGAGAGTGACGGCTCGAGCAGGTGCGAAAGCAGGTCATAGTGATCCGGTGGTTCTGAATGGAAGGGCCATCGCTCAACGGATAAAAGGTACTCCGGGGATAACAGGCTGATACCGCCCAAGAGTTCATATCGACGGCGGTGTTTGGCACCTCGATGTCGGCTCATCACATCCTGGGGCTGAAGTAGGTCCCAAGGGTACGGCTGTTCGCCGTTTAAAGTGGTACGCGAGCTGGGTTTAGAACGTCGTGAGACAGTTCGGTCCCTATCTGCCGTGGGCGCTGGAGAATTGAGGGGGGCTGCTCCTAGTACGAGAGGACCGGAGTGGACGCATCACTGGTGTTCGGGTTGTCATGCCAATGGCATTGCCCGGTAGCTAAATGCGGAAGAGATAAGTGCTGAAAGCATCTAAGCACGAAACTTGCCCCGAGATGAGTTCTCCCTGACCCTTTAAGGGTCCTGAAGGAACGTTGAAGACTACGACGTTGATAGGTCGGGTGTGTAAGCGTAGCGATACGTTGAGCTAACCGATACTAATGAACCGTGAGGCTTAACCTTACAACGCCGAAGATGTTTTGGCGAAAGAGACATGATAATCAGCCTGATACAGATAATATTAGCCGGCGAAAGCGGGTTAATGAACAGAATTTGCCTGGCGGCTTTAGCGCGGTGGTCCCACCTGACCCCATGCCGAACTCAGAAGTGAAACGCCGTAGCGCCGATGGTAGTGTGGGGTCTCCCCATGTGAGAGTAGGGAACTGCCAGGCATCAAATTAAGTAGTAAGCCGGTGCACTAAACCGGTGGTTACAGAAGTCTTCGGTGGAGCGGTAGTTCAGTCGGTTAGAATACCTGCCTGTCACGCAGGGGGTCGCGGGTTCGAGTCCCGTCCGTTCCGCCACTTATTAAGAGCCCTGAGTTAACACTCAGGGCTTTTTTTTGTCTGTGGTTTAATTATTGCTAAATTAGCAAAAATCCTCTGCTTTTTACTCTCTTTTTCTGCATAACTTCAGCAGAGATAATCCTCCTCAGTCAACGAACACTATGATTAACGAGGAATTAAATGGCTATCCCTGCATTCGGTCTTGGCACTTTCCGCCTGAAAGACGACGTTGTTATCGCATCTGTAAAAACCGCACTTGAACTGGGCTATCGTGCCGTTGATACCGCACAGATTTATGAAAATGAAGCCGCTGTTGGCCTGGCACTTGAAGAGAGTGCTATTCCCCGCAATGAGCTCTTTATCACCACGAAAATCTGGATTGAAAACCTCAGCAAGGACAATCTACTCCCAAGCCTGAAGAAAAGCCTGAAAAAACTACGTACAGACTATGTTGATCTGACATTAATCCACTGGCCATCACCGAATGATGCTGTTTCTGTTGAAGAGTTTATGCAGGCACTGCTGGATGCGAAGACGCAGGGTTTAACCCGCGAGATAGGTATCTCCAACTTCACCATCCCTCTGATGGAAAAGGCAATTGCGGCCGTTGGGGCGGAGAATATTGCCACCAATCAGATCGAGCTTTCTCCTTATCTGCAAAACCGTAAAGTGGTCGACTGGGCAAAACAGCACGGTATCCATATTACCTCTTACATGACGTTGGCCTATGGTAACGCATTGAAAGATGACGTTATCTTACGTATCGCTGGTAAGCATAATGCCACAGCTGCACAGGTGATCCTGGCATGGGCGATGGATGAAGGTTATGCGGTTATCCCGTCGTCAACGAAACGTGAAAATCTGGAAACTAATCTGGCTGCGTTGGACCTCAAGTTGGATGAAGAAGACAAAAGAGCAATCGCTGCACTGGAGTGCAACGACCGCCTTGTCAGCCCAGAAGGTTTAGCCCCTGACTGGGACTAAGATTAGTACCCTACCTCTCACACAGCTCCTTCGGGGCTGTTTTTACATGCTCACTAAGAAAGTCAATAAATGCCCTTATTCGCGTACTCACAGCTCTGTCACTGTAGTACACCGCGCTGAACGGCATCTCTACCGGTAGACGTTTATCTGCCATTAATTCTACGAGTTCACCTCGGGCAATCTCTTTATCAATCATATAATCGGATAAACACGCAATTCCGTTGCCTTCAAGACACAGTTGTTTGAGAGTTTCCCCGCTATTTGAAGATAAACCGCTGGTAACAACATGAAGCTGCCCATCATGGCAGGCGACAGGCCAGGTGTTTAGCGATAACGGTTCAGTAAATCCGAGGCACATATGCTGCCTGAGGTCTTCCACCGTCTCTGGCCGGCCAAACTGGGCAATATACTGTGGTGAGGCAATAATCCTGCGATAGCTTGTGAACAATGGTCGGGCACGCAAGCTTGAGTCAGTTAATGTTCCTGCCCGGATCGCGACATCTACTTTTCGCTCAATCAGATTGATAAATGTCTCAGAGGAGACAAGCGACAAGGTCATCTCAGGGTAGCGTTCCCGGAAAGGTTTAATGAGTGGCATCAAAAAATGCAGAACAACTGGTGTTGCCGCATCAATGCGCAGCAACCCACGCGGAGTACTGCGTGTTTCCATTATCTCTGTCTCTGCGGCCGCCATTTCCTGCAAAACGGACTGTACGCGGCGAAAATAGCGCTCACCCTCTTCGGTCAGGCTTAATTGCCGCGTTGTCCGGTTAAGTAAACTGACCCCAAGCTTCATTTCCAGCTTCTTTACCGAGCGGCTGATTGCCGAATTTGCCTGCCCAAGTTGCTCGGCGGCTCGGCTAAAACTGCCACTTTCCACTACAGCGACAAAGATTGTCAGCTCTTCCGACGTTGCTTTCATTGTTGCATCACTCGCAAAATTCTATTGAGATTTTGACCATTTTTGTTATTTAAGCACTGGCGCATACTTCGTGTCATCTTAATCCTGATGATACGGAGTATTTTATGCCACTGGCGCTACTCGCCCTGACAATCAGTGCCTTTGCTATTGGCACGACTGAATTTGTTATTGTAGGACTCGTGCCTACTATTGCCGACCAGCTAGCGATTTCGCTGCCTTCAGCAGGGCTGCTGGTTTCTATTTACGCCCTGGGGGTTGCTGTTGGCGCGCCCGTGCTGACGGCGCTTACCGGACGATTCCCGCGTAAACAGCTGTTGATGGCTCTGATGGTCTTATTCACCGCTGGGAACGTTCTGGCCTGGCAAGCGCCAGACTACACTACACTGGTAGTGGCGCGGCTTTTGACCGGTCTTGCACATGGCGTGTTTTTCTCAATAGGATCTACCATTGCTACGAGCCTTGTCTCAAAAGAGAAAGCAGCATCCGCCATTGCTATCATGTTTGGCGGCTTAACCGTCGCGCTAGTGACAGGTGTTCCGCTGGGGACGTTCATTGGTCAGCATTTTGGTTGGCGTGAAACATTCCTGGCTGTATCCATGCTGGGCGTGATTGCTCTGGTGGCGAGTTTAGTACTTGTTCCATCGAATATTCCCGGCCGGGCAAGCGCCACCCTGAGCGATCAGCTTAAAGTGCTGACTCATCCTCGCTTGCTGATCATCTACGCAATTACGGCGCTGGGATACGGTGGTGTCTTCACCGCTTTTACTTTCCTTGCACCAATGATGCAGGATCTCGCAGGTTTCTCCCCAGGTACGGTGAGCTGGATATTGCTGGGGTATGGTGTATCCGTTGCGATTGGCAACATCTGGGGCGGGAAGCTTGCGGACAAACATGGTGCAGTGCCTGCTCTGAAGTTCATTTTTGCGGCGCTCGCGGCCCTGCTGGTCGTGTTCCAGTTCACGGCTTCAGTTCAGTATGCTGCCCTGGCAACAGTGCTGGTGATGGGGATCTTCGCTTTTGGCAACGTACCTGGCTTGCAGGTCTATGTTGTACAGAAAGCAGAGCTCTATACACCTAACGCAGTTGATGTTGCTTCAGGTCTTAATATTGCCGCATTTAATATTGGGATTGCGATCGGCTCTATCATTGGCGGGCAAGTTGTAGAGAACTTTGGTTTGGCACAAACACCGTGGATTGGTGCAGTTATCGTTCTTGCGGCTTTCCTGCTGATTGGCTTGAGTGGACGTCTTGATAAACCTGATCGCGTGGCATTTGAATAAGTAGCAGTAAGTGCTTGCTTACAAAACCAGAAAGCGGTTTCTCAGTAATTGCGTTGAAAGTGTGACCTAAAATCCCTATAACAGTAGAACCAGTCCGTTTTCCGGGCTGGTTCATGTTATAGAGGTCGTATCCAAAAGTGCGAAAAAATACCTATGCCATGCGCTATGTTGCCGGAATGCCAGCGGAGAGAATTTTGCCTCCGGGGTCGTTTGCGAGCCTCAGCCAGGCATTGCCCGCTGGTACACCGTTAAGCAGTGATGAAAAAATTCGCGTACTGGTCTGGAATATCTTTAAACAACAACGTGCGGAATGGTTATCTGTACTGAAAAACTTTGGTAAGGATGCTCATCTGGTCCTCTTACAAGAGGCACAAACCACACCTGAGCTGGTCAGATTCGCAACGACGAACTATCTGGCCGCCGATCAGGTTCCGGCATTTGTTTTGCCGCAACACCCTTCTGGCGTGATGACTTTATCAGCCGCACATCCGGTGTATTGCTGCCCACTGCGTGAACGTGAGCCCATTCTGCGCCTGGCAAAATCGGCACTGGTGACGGTGTATCCATTGCCTGACACCCGCCTGTTGATGGTCGTTAATATTCACGCCGTGAACTTCAGTCTGGGTGTGGATGTGTATAGTAAGCAGTTACTTCCTATTGGCGATCAGATAGCGCACCACAGTGGGCCGATCATTATGGCAGGGGATTTCAATGCCTGGAGTCGTCCGCGCATGAATGCGCTGTATCGCTTCGCACGCGAAATGTCGCTGCGTGAAGTCCGTTTTAGTGATGACCAGCGTAAGAAAGCCTTCGGTCGTCCTCTCGATTTTGTCTTCTATCGTGGTTTGAGCGTGCATGATGCTTCTGTGCTGGTGACACGCGCCTCTGACCATAATCCTCTACTCGTCGAATTCAGTCCCGGCAAGCCTGATAAATAATGGTGTGTCAGGTCTGCCGTGGGGCAGGCCTGTGGTGGTGCTGCCCTTTATCTTTCAATCAACCAAAGGACAGTACAATGACAACACACTCCCATCACGACAATGTCGAAAAACAGTTTGGCTCGCAGGCCAGTGCTTACCTGAGCAGTGCTGTGCATGCGTCCGGACGAGATTTAGTTCGTCTGAGCGAAAGGCTCTCCGCAGTCCCTGAGGCGCACGTACTGGATTTAGGCTGCGGAGCAGGGCATGCAAGTTTTGCGGCGGCACAGCAGGTTGCTCAGGTCACCGCGTATGATTTATCCAGTCAGATGTTGGACGTTGTTGTGGCGGCGGCAAAAGCAAAAAGTCTGAACAACATCACCACACGCCAGGGATATGCTGAGTCATTACCTTTTGAGGATCGGTCGTTTGATGTTGTCATCAGCCGCTACTCTGCCCATCACTGGCACGATGTGGGGCAAGCGTTAAGAGAAGTGAGGCGCGTGCTGAAAGCCGGAGGTATCTTTATCATTATGGATGTTATGTCTCCGGGACATCCGGTGCGTGATATCTGGTTGCAAACGGTTGAAGCGCTGCGTGATACATCACATGTGCGTAATTATTCCTGCGGGGAGTGGTTATCGCTGACTGCGGAAGCTGGATTAATTTCACGCTCGTTAATTACTGACCGTTTGCCTCTGGAATTTAGCTCCTGGATTGCACGTATGCGCACACCTGAAGCATTGAGTCAGGCCATCAGGTTGTATCAGGAGAGCGCATCTGCGGAGGTAAAAGCCTACTTTGAATTGCAGGAAGATGGATCATTTACAAGCGACATGATTATGGCTGAAGTGCAGAAAGCAGGATAAATAAAAAAGGCACCGGGGGAATCGGTGCCTTTTTTTATATTCAGAGTCTGTAATCAGGAATCTGGCGTTGTGCTGTTTTTTACAAACAGCGTCAGTTGATCGCCGGGTCGCAGGTTGTCAGTACCATTATTCCAGCGCATCACATCTTTGATGTTCACGCCGTGACGTTTAGCGATACTGGACAGCGAATCACCCTTACGTACGCGATAGGTAATACTGTCGCTGTTGTTGGCAAGACGCTGTGCGCTGCTACCCGCACCCACTGTCAGATTCTGACCTACCTTCAGACCCGAACTACGCAGATTATTCCACTGCTGCAGATCTTTCGCCGTCACACCAAGGCGTGAGGCAATGCCTGAAAGGGTATCACCCGAACGAACCTTATAGCTACGGCTGCTGACTGATGAGGCATCCGCGATCAGCGTTGACTGAACGGCTGCGATCTCACCTGAGGCTAAAGACTCACGTAACTGTTCAGCGTGTTTCTGCGGAACCATTACATATTGCGGGCCATTTGCACCCAACGTAGAGCCTTTAACGCCAGCATTAAAGGTCTTAAGCTTGCTGACCGACATACCCGTCATATCAGCAACCTGTTGTATTTCAACTGGGCTGCTGAGACGAACACGCGCTAACGCACGACTTTCGTCTGGTGTTGGCAGTTGTACGCCATAGCGTTTGCTATTTTTGAGTATATCGCTCAAAGCCAGCATTTTCGGTACATAAAGCTTGGTTTCCTGAGGCAGAGAGAGCGACCAAAAATCGGTGGGTTTACCACGCGCTTTGTTCGTTTTCATTGCCTTCAGTACACGACCTTCACCGCTGTTATACGCAGCGACAGTTAACAACCAGTCGCCGTCAAACATCTTATTCAGACGTTGCATCATGTCGAGAGCGGCAGTCGTTGAAGCGACTACATCACGACGCGCATCGTAGCTGCGGGTCTGTTTCAATCCATAATTTCGCCCTGTGCTCGGAATGATCTGCCAAATGCCTGCGGCATTGGCACCAGACGTTGCGTGCGGGTCAAAAGCGCTCTCCACTATGGGTAGTAGTACCAGTTCCATGGGCATGTTACGTTTCTTAACTTGCCCTGCTATCCAGTACATATACGGCTCTGCCCGTAAAGTTACATCGTGGAGATAGCTCTTATTTCTCAAATACTTCTGTTTCTGTTCGCGAATCCGGTTGTTTTCCGGAATTCCCATCTTTAGCTCGTCGCCAATAGAGGCCCACAAGTCTTGATCCTGCGCGAATGATGTCCCATCGTCCATCCATCGCGCCTGACTTGTAAACTTCCCTGCTTCCCCTTGACCAGCTGCAGAAAGGCTCTGTGCGTGCTGTTG
Source organism: Enterobacter sp. RHBSTW-00994 (assembly GCF_013782625.1). Taxonomy (NCBI): domain Bacteria; kingdom Pseudomonadati; phylum Pseudomonadota; class Gammaproteobacteria; order Enterobacterales; family Enterobacteriaceae; genus Enterobacter; species Enterobacter sp. RHBSTW-00994. The sequence goes on from NZ_CP056199.1 coordinate 925,059, forward strand.
TACGTTGCTGCCATTTTGTGACTGGCAACCTACAAGCAGGACAGAGGCGAGTAATATCGCTTTTGCCTTCATGTGTGTGTCAATAGTTGCTTAAAAGACGAGCGATGATAACGGCGAATTTTTGAAAAGGCAACCCGGAATTATCGGAAGTTATCTTTCTTTGACCTTAACCATGCGAATCGTTCTTGAGGTTGTTGCAAATTTGTTTCTTTGTTTATTTTTTCAATTAAATCAATATCATTCGTTCTTAAAAATAAATTAATTTCCCGCTCTCTTTTCAGAATTCCTGGCAGTGTTTTTTGGTTTTTTGCACGTAACTCCTTCACTTTCAGGTAATAATCTTGAATCGCCCGATCGTCAGGTAAGATGCTCGCTGAAAACTTCATGTTTGCTAATGTATATTCATGTGCGCAACAAATGAGGGTGTCACCTGGGAGCGCATTAATCTTCTGAAAAGATTGATACATTTGTGCTGGTGTTCCTTCAAATAATCTTCCGCAACCGCCAGAAAACATCGTATCCCCGCAAAAAAGATAAGGTGTGCTGTAGAAACAAATATGTCCTGAAGTGTGACCGGGAGTGGCAAATACGGAAAAATCCCACCCGAGTATGAGGATGTTTTCGCCCTCTTTGACTACTTGCGTTGTCCCCTTATCTTGTGTTTCCGCCGGGCCGTATACCACAAGATGCGGAAATTGATCCCGCAGGTCCGGAACACCACCGACATGATCGTTATGGTGGTGCGTGAGGAGAATGGCTTCAGGCTGCCAGCCATTTTCCGCAATAGCGTTCAAGACAGGGGCAGACTCACCGGGATCGACAATGATGCACCGACGATCATCGTTAACTAAAACCCAGATGTAGTTGTCCTGAAAGGCAGGAATACTGATAAGATTCATATATTACCTCTTACAACGTGGCGGATGTGTTGATGAAACCGGCAAGGATACCTCAGACTGTCGCAGCACCGGAACGTTGGGCGGAATTGCCCTGGGGTGAATACTATCGCGAAGCGTTAGAGCAACAGCTTAAGCCCTGGTTCGCGAAAATGTATGGTTTTCACCTGCTTAAGATTGGCAATCTCAGCGCGGAAATCAACTCCGAAAGTTGTGCCATTTCTCATCAGGTTAATGCCTCTCTTGATGGCTCTCCTGTGCAGGTTAAGGCCGATCCGTTGCATTTGCCGTTTGCCGAAAAATCGGTTGATGCATGCCTGCTGGCGCATACATTACCCTGGTGCAGCGACCCGCATCGCCTGCTGAGGGAAGTTGATCGGGTGTTAATCGACGACGGCTGGCTAATCATCAGTGGCTTCAATCCGTTGAGCCTGATGGGGTTACGTAAACTTGTTCCTGTATTACGCCGCACGCCACCGTATAACAGCCGTATGTTTACTCTGATGCGCCAGCTAGACTGGCTGTCATTACTAAACTTTGAAGTGCTCTGCTATGGCGGCTTTCAGGTTGTGCCCTGGGCGCGTAAGGGGGGCGTTTTACTCAGTACGCATCTGCCAGCATTAGGCTGCATGCAGTTTATTGTGGCGCGTAAAAGAACAATTCCTCTTACGCTCAATCCGATGAAGCAGAGCAAATCAAAAACACAGATCCGCCAGACCGTAGGTGCAACGCGGCAATACAAAAAACCGTAATCAGGATTCGGGTTGATAACCCACGTCGTCCTGAACGGGATTAGACGCGGCAGCGCGAGCCAGTTCGTCGCAGCGTTCGTTTTCAGGATGACCGGCATGGCCTTTCACCCATTCCCATTTGATCTCGTGCTGACCAATAGCGGCGTCCAGGCGTTTCCAGAGATCGACATTCTTGACCGGTTTTTTATCTGCTGTTTTCCAGCCACGCTTTTTCCAGTTGTGGATCCACTGAGTAATCCCCTGGCGAACATACTGACTGTCAGTGCTCAATACCACGTCACAGTGTTCCTTTAAAGCTTCCAGTGCCACAATGGCAGCCATCAGCTCCATTCGGTTATTGGTCGTCAGGTGATAACCTTCGCTAAAGGTTTTTTCGTGCTGGCGATAGCGCATGATCGCGCCATATCCACCGGGGCCTGGGTTGCCGAGACATGATCCATCGGTGAAAATTTCTACCTGTTTACGCATCTCTGGTAGACTTCCTGTATTTGAAACGTTCAGTTAAACGATAAGTCTGACATAAATGACCGCTATGAGCACTGCAATTACACGCCAGATTGTCCTCGATACCGAAACCACCGGTATGAACCAGATCGGTGCGCACTACGAAGGGCACAAGATTATTGAGATCGGTGCTGTTGAAGTCGTGAACCGTCGTCTTACGGGGAACAATTTCCACGTATACCTCAAACCTGACCGGCTGGTGGATCCAGAGGCGTTTGGCGTTCACGGTATTGCTGATGAGTTCTTGCTTGATAAGCCGACATTTGCAGATGTGGCAGATGAATTCCTGGAATACATTACCGGCGCTGAGCTGGTCATCCATAATGCATCGTTTGATATCGGTTTTATGGACTATGAGTTCAGCAAGCTCAATCGTGGCATTCCTAAAACGAATACCTTTTGCAAAGTCACCGATAGTCTGGCGCTGGCCAGAAAGATGTTCCCCGGCAAGCGTAACAGCCTCGATGCGCTCTGCTCGCGTTATGAAATAGACAACACCAAACGTACGCTGCACGGCGCGTTACTCGATGCCCAGATTTTGGCTGATGTTTATCTGACCATGACGGGTGGGCAAACCTCCATGGCGTTTAGTATGGAAGGTGATACACAGCAGATGCAGGGTGATGCAGGAATTCAGCGTGTTGTGCGTCAGGCAAACCGTTTACGGGTGGTTTTAGCCAACGATGACGAAATGGCTGCACATGAATCACGTCTGGATCTGGTACAGAAGAAGGGCGGAAGCTGCCTATGGCGCGCATAATGCGCGCAGCAATGCGTGTAAAATCGCCGCTTGGGTGATTTTTACAGCAAACGATTCAAAACTTGAGAAAAAGCGTTGACGAGTTCAGAGGCAATCCGTAATATCCGCTTCGTTCCCAACGGAACACAATGTGGAGCGGTAGTTCAGTCGGTTAGAATACCTGCCTGTCACGCAGGGGGTCGCGGGTTCGAGTCCCGTCCGTTCCGCCACTATTCAGAAAGCCTGAATCAGAAATGATTCAGGCTTTCGTCGTTTTATGTCTCGCATATTCTTATACCCCTTTCTCCCCCTCCCTCAGTGTGTTAACAAAAAGTCAATTACAATAGTGCAATTAATTAACAACTGCGCAGTTTTGGTGCGTTATTTGCACTTTTGTTGTGCAAATAATCTCCGTTTGTCCTGGTTTGTCATTTCCTTGTGTAACAATTATGTAAAAATAATTCACTGTAAATCATCCAGTTATCCACCATTTTCGTGAAAGCTCACGAACCAATGAATTATTGGTTCATTAATTGCTTAATCATTAGGGCGATAAGTTATTAACTATATCTATAAATTATTGTTAATAAAAATAAAGTGATGATGAAAGCGAGCGAACCAATATGGAAAAACCGTCACGGTTTCTGGCAAATTCCAGCACTGCGCTTGAGCAATTGCGCGGCCTTATCAATCAGCACGAGTCAACACCAGGCATTCCGTTGCCCACTGAACGTGAGTTATCGGAAACTCTCGGCGTAGGACGACGTGAAGTTCGTCGTGCGCTGGACGTGCTGGAGGAAGAGGGCCGGATCTGGCGTAAACAGGGCAAAGGAACCTTTATTGGTCCTGCTGCTCCGGTGGAGCCGCTGGCACTTCAGGGGTTGGTACAACAAACCAATTTGCTGGAAGTGATGGAAGCTCGTCTACAGCTCGAACCCGGCTTAGCCCGGCTTGCGGCACTGCGTGCCACCAGGGAAAACCTCGCGCTCATGCAGCGCATGCTGGAACGCATTAATAAGGTCAGCCCGGATGACCGCGATCTGAATGAATTGTGGGATAGCGCCTTTCACCGTGCGATTGCAGAGGCCGCGGGTAATCGTCTGATGCTCGGTTTATTCGATGCCATCGACGCCGTCAGACGCGAGCCAGGCTGGCAGCACCTCCGTGAATTAGCGCGTACACCCGAGCGTGTTGATCACTACAACGACCATCACGAAAAAATCATGTCTGCGATCATCCATCGCCAGCCTAACGAAGCAGCGACCGCCATGCGCGAACACCTGCTAAGCCTGCAAGCAGCCTTAATTCAGGCTATTCATCTTGAGGACGATTTCACGTTATGACGACCATTCCGTTCAAGGAAGCGGCGCCGGTACTGCGCCTGCAAAACCTCAACGTAAAATTCGCAGGCTCGCCGGTAAGCGTACTGGATGGGATCTCGCTTGCCGTGAAAGGGGGCGAAACATTGGCGCTGGTAGGTGAATCTGGTTGTGGAAAGAGCATCACATCCTTAGCGCTGATGGGATTGCTACCTGCCAGCGCTCAGATCGTGAGTGGTGAAATGCAGTTTCGCCGTCACGATCTGCGCAAACTCTCCCCGCGGGAATATGCCGACCTCCGGGGTAATGAGCTGGCGATGATTTTTCAGGAACCGATGACCTCGCTGAACCCGGCATTTACGCTTGGCGATCAGCTCAGCGAGGCTGTAATGCGCCACCAGAATATGTCACGTAGTGATGCCATGACTGCCGCGCTGAACATTCTGGAAAAGGTCCAAATTCCGGCCGCCGGGATGCGCCTGAAATCTTACCCTCATCAACTCTCCGGCGGGATGCGCCAGCGTGTGATGATTGCGATGGCGCTCATTAACCGTCCCCGGCTGTTGATTGCTGATGAACCAACGACTGCACTCGATGTGACAATTCAGGCGCAAATTCTGGCTCTCCTCAATACGTTAAAGGAAGAGACAGGCACTGCGGTGTTGATGATCACACACGACTTAGGCGTCGTGGCAGAAGTGGCGCAACAGGTAGCGGTGATGTACGCAGGGCAGGTGGTTGAGCAGGGGAGTGTCGACGCTATCTTCGCCGATCCTCAGCACCCGTACACCATTGGTCTGATGGGCTCCATTCCTTCGCTTGGCGCGCGTAAAGGTCAGCTTTCGACCATTCCGGGCTCTGTCCCTCTGCCAGAATCCATGCCTAAAGGCTGTCGTTTCGCGACCCGCTGTCCCTTCGCACAGACGCGTTGCCATGATGAAAAACCGTCACTTAACACGCTTGGCGCTGGTCATCAGGTAGCCTGTTTCCGTGTGCCGCTGGAACAACATATTGCGCTGGGAGAAATCGCATGACTACGCCCATCCTTGAAGCTCACGACCTCAGTAAACTGTTTCCCGGCCCCAAAAAACTTTTTACCCCCGCCCGCTTTGTGACGGCGGTTGACAGGGTTTCGCTCTCTGTTATGCCAGGTGAAACGCTGGCGATTGTCGGCGAATCCGGTTCCGGAAAATCCACACTTGGTCGTTTGCTGCTGCGCTTGCTGGCGGCAAGTGAAGGACGCGTGTTTTATCAGGGCGAAGAGATCACCCATGCCTCGGGTGCGCGCCTGAATCAACTCCGGCGTGAACTGCAGATTATTTTTCAGGATCCGTTTGCCTCACTGAACCCGCGTATGACGGTAGAGCAAATTGTCGGCGAGCCGTTGTGGTTACACCAGAATATGAAAAAAGCAGACCGCCAGTATCGGGTTGCCGAACTGTTGAAAACAGTCGGGCTGCCTGCCGCCTGGGCTGGGCGCTATCCGCATGAGTTTTCTGGCGGTCAGCGCCAGCGTATCGGTATCGCGCGAGCTCTCGCTTCCGGCCCAAAACTGCTGCTGGGTGATGAGCCGGTCTCGGCGTTGGATGTGTCCGTACAGGCGCAGGTAGTGAATTTGCTGGAAAGCCTTAAACATCAACTGGGGCTGACGATGATTATCGTCGCGCATGGTCTTGCCGTTATTCGGCATATGAGCGACCGCGTTGCGGTGATGTACCTGGGGCAAATCGTTGAACTGGCAACCGTTGACGAAATTTTTGATGCGCCATTGCATCCTTATACCCAGGCACTTATCGCCTCTGCCCCGCAGATGCAGCCTGGTGCACAACGGGATACGCCTCTGTTGCAGGGCGATTTACCGAACCCTTCAAACCCGCCAACCGGATGTCGTTTCCACACACGCTGTCCCTATGTTTCTGATGAATGCCGCCAGGTTGAGCCAATCAATCAGGTGCTGGATGGCGGACGTCAGGTTGCCTGCCATCGCTGGCAGGAGATTAATCGCGATCGCAGTGTTATTCAGATAGCACCGCCCTCTGCCGCATTTCTGCGTCGCCGCGCGCTGTTTGAACACGCGGCATCTCACTCCTCCCTTCCTGCAAGGAACTCATGATAATGACAATGCGTAATTCTCTTTTGACCGTACTGGGAAGTGTTATGTTGCTGGGTGCGGCGTTGCCCGCGCATTCGGAAAGTGTGTTGCGAATTGGTCTGGGGGCCGACCCGGATATGCTCGATCCGCATCTGGCGCGGACCTATTATGGCCGTTTTGTCTTCGCGTCGCTGTGTGACAGGCTGGTGGATGTCGATGAACATCTGAACGTTGTCCCAGGGCTGGCGAAAGACTGGGCCTGGAGCGACGATGGCAAAACCCTGACCATGAATCTGCGCGAAGGCGTGACGTTCCACGACGGCGAAAAATTTGATGCAACCGCTGCCAAATACAACCTCGACCGCGCCCTGACCTTAAAAGGTTCATTGCGTAAAAGTGAAATCTCTTCAGTCGAGTCGGTGGATGTGACCGGCCCGATGCAGATTGCCTTGCACCTGAAAAACCCGGATGCCGCGTTGCTGATGCAGCTCACCGATCGTGCTGGAGCGATGATGGCCCCGGAAGCGGCGAAAAAGCCGGATTTTGCCGCGCATCCGGTCTGTTCCGGTCCGTACAAGTTCGACAGTCGCGTATCGCAGGACCGCATTGTTCTGAGTCGTTTTGACAACTACTGGAACAAAGACGCCTACCACTTTGACAAAATTATCTACCTGCCGATCCCGGATGCCTCTGTTCGTCTGGCTAACCTGCGTGCAGGCGATCTTGACCTGACCGAAGGCATTGCTGCAAGCGACGTGAAAACGGTGGAAGCAGACAGCAAGCTGGCGCTGGCGAAAGTGACGGGTCTGGGTTATCAGGGCATTACGTTCAATATCAATAACGGCCACGTCCCGGCTAACGACCCGTTCAAAGATGCCCGCGTTCGTGAGGCTTTCTCTCAGGCCATCGACCGCGATGCGCTTAACCAGGTGGTCTTCGAAGGGCTCTACACTCCTGCTAATCAGGCGTTTTCGACCGTGAGCCCTTACCACGTTAATGTTCCGGTTCCCGCGCGTGATGTGGAGAAAGCAAAAGCCCTCCTGAAACAAGCCGGTGTGACGACGCCACTGAACGTTAACTTACTGGTTCCGAATAACCCAACGTCGCAGCAGGTTGGCCAGGTGCTTCAGGCGATGGTGGCCGAAGCCGGGTTTAACCTCAATCTGCAAATGACAGAATTCGCCACGCTGCTCGATCGCCAGCAAAGCGGTGATTACCAACTGAGCTTCTCTGGCTGGTCTGGTCGCCCGGACCCGGATGGCAGCATCTACGGCTTCATCAACAGCAAAGGAACGCTGAACGATGGCCGCTACAGCAATGCGCAGGTGGACGAATGGCTGACGCAGGCGCGACTGAGCACGGACCCTGCTGCCCGTCAGCCGTTGTATGACAAGGTTGTTCAACAGCTGCAGACCGATATGCCTATCGCTTACCTCTACTTTGAACCGCGTATTTTTGGTCTGAACAAGAGTGTGCAGGGCTTTAAACCTTACCCGGATGGCATTGTGCGTCTGGCCGGTTTGACGCTGGCGAAATAAATAAAGGCGTGAGGAGAAACCATGCTGGAACTGATTTGCAAACGTCTGCTGCTGGCTATCCCGACACTGCTGCTGGTGAGCATGATGGTGTTTGGGCTGCAAAAACTGCTTCCCGGCGATCCGCTGATCGCCATGGCTGGAGAGGAGCGCGATCCGGCGGTGATTGCTCAACTGCGTGCGGAGCTAAACCTGGATGCGCCAATCCCCGTGCAGTATTTCCACTGGCTGACGCGTGCGTTGCAGGGCGATCTGGGCGTCTCCTTACGTACTCATGAACCCGTGACATCGCTGATTGCCAGCAAACTTCCGGTCACGATGGAGTTGTCGCTGCTGGCGATGATCATCGCCCTGGTGTTTGGTATCAGCATGGGCATTCTGGCGGCGGTGAATAAAAACAGCTGGGTTGATCACGGGGCAAACTTTGTTGCGATATCGGGGATCTCAATACCGCATTTTTGGCTTGGGATCCTGCTGATACTGGTCTTTTCGGTCAATTTGCAGTGGCTGCCTGCATCCGGTTACGTGCCGTTTAGCGAAGATCCTATCCAGAATTTGCGGACCCTGCTGCTGCCTGCTTCGGTGCTGGGAACAGGCCTGGCAGCGACGCTGATGCGCCATACGCGAGCCTCGATGATTGCGGTATTAAAAGCCGATTACATCCGTACCGCGCGTGCAAAAGGGCTGTTGCCTAAGGCCGTGATCTTAAAACACGCCTTTCGCAACGCACTTGTACCGGTCATCACGCTTACTACGCTGTTGTTTGGCGAGCTGCTGGGCGGGGCGGTATTGACCGAACAGGTTTTCACTATTCCAGGCTTTGGCAAGATGATCGTGGATTCCGTTTTTAACCGTGACTATGCCGTAGTGCAGGGCGTGGTACTGATCGTGGCGATCGGCTTCCTGCTCCTTAACCTGCTGGCTGACGTGCTGTACGTCCTCATCAACCCGAAAATGCGAGGCTAATCATGGCAGAACTGACCACTTCACATGTTGTGCCAGCACTACCGCACACGCAAAACCGGGTGCTGAAGAAATTCCTCGCCAACAAAAGCGCAGTGATTGGTGCGGTGGTGGTGGGCTTCTTTGTCCTGCTTGCATTACTTGCACCCTGGATTGCACCCTTTGATCCGGTGAAAGCCAACTTCCTTGCAGTGCGCAAACCCCCATCAGAAATGTACTGGTTCGGCACTGATGAACTGGGGAGAGATATCCTCTCCCGTATTGTCTGGGGGGCAAGAACGTCGCTGATGGCGGGCTGTATGTCGGTGGTGATTGCCGTTGTGATTGGTGTGCCATTAGGGCTGGTGGCCGGTTATTTCCAGAAAATGTGGGATGGTGTGATCTCTCGCTTTATCGAAGCGCTGCTGGCGTGCCCATTCCTGATCATGGCGATCGCGCTGGGGGCGTTTTTAGGCCCGAGCCTGACCAATGCAATGATCGCCATTGGTCTCTCTGCCATGCCGATCTTCGCTCGTCTGACGCGCGGCCAGGTGATCGCTATTCGTCATGAAGAGTACATCGATGGTGCGCGAGCGATTGGCTTGCCGGATCGCTGGATCATTCTGAAATACGTGCTGCCTAACGTGATGTCACCGATTCTGGTGCAGGCCACGCTTGCTATCGCGTCGGCAATTATTGCCGAAGCCAGCCTCTCATTCCTGGGGCTTGGCCAGCAGCCGCCGAATCCGTCCTGGGGCTCTATGCTCAACACCGCGAAAGGGTTTCTTGAGCAAGCGCCGTGGATGTCTGTTTTCCCCGGTATCGCCATCTTCCTGGCGGTACAAGGCTTTAATTTACTTGGTGACGGGCTGCGCGATGCGCTCGATCCGCGCCACGACTAAGGAGTCATGATGACCAAAGCGCTTGATTTTACCTCCGGTTACGATTCTCGACGCCCGCCGATGATGGGCCATAACGCGGTTGCTACCTCTCAGCCGCTGGCGGCGCAGGCGGGTATGCGGATGCTGCAATTGGGTGGGAATGCCGTTGATGCGGCTATCGCCACGGCTATGGTGCTGACGGTGGTTGAACCGACTGGCAACGGCATAGGCAGTGACGCTTTTGCCATTGTCTGGGATGGGGAAAAACTTCACGGGCTTAACGCTTCTGGTCGCTCTCCGGCGAGCTGGCATGCAGATCTGTTTGCCGGTAAAACGGTCATGCCAGAGCTGGGGTGGGACGCAGTGACCGTACCAGGTGCAGTTTCAGGCTGGGTCGCACTGGCTGAACGGTTTGGCACATTACCACTTACGACGCTTGCGCAGCCAGCGATTGACTATGCCCGCAACGGTTTCCCGGTCTCTCCGCTGATTGGTCATCTCTGGCAGCGTGGTTACAACAAGCTGAAAGATCAACCCGGGTTTAGCGCCTGTTTTGCTCCGGAAGGCCGTGCGCCGCGCGTGGGTGAAATCTTCCGTAACCCGGCTCAGGCCAACTCGCTGGAGCTGATCGCGAAAACCAACGGCGAAGCATTCTATCGGGGCGAGCTGGCACAAAAAATTGCTGCTTTCGCGAAAGAGCACGGGGCGCACCTGACGGCTGAGGATCTGGCAAATCATCGTGCGGAGTGGGTGGAGCTGTTGTCGCGCGACTTTGCGGGTGGTTCAGTTCAGGAGTTGCCTCCAAATGGTCAGGGGATTGCCACGCTGATTGCGCTCGGGATTCTGGAGCAGTGCGGCATTGAGAAGCATCATCCTGATTCTGTGCAAGCGCTACACCTTTCCATCGAAGCGATGAAGCTGGCGCTGGCCGATCTCGATCGCTATGTGGCGGATGAAGAGCATATGGAGTTTGCGGCGAAAGAATTGCTAAGTGATGCCTATCTGAAGTCACGGGCGGCGCTTATCGACCACGATAGCGCCTCTGATTTCACCTACGGATCTCCGACGCAAAGCGGCACTGTCTATCTTGCGGCTGCGGACGCGAGCGGTATGATGATCTCCTTTATTCAGTCGAACTATATGGGCTTTGGTTCAGGCGTGGTTGTCCCGGGGACGGGGATCAGCCTGCAAAACAGGGGTTGTGGTTTTGTGCTTGATCCAAAACACCCGAATGCTCTGGCAGGCAACAAACGCCCATTCCACACCATTATTCCAGGTTTTGCGATGGACGGTAACGGCAAGCCGCTGATGTCTTTCGGTGTGATGGGGGGGCCAATGCAGGCTCAGGGGCACATGCAGATGGCATTGCGTATTATGTTGCATGGGCAAAATCCGCAAGCGGCTATCGACGCCCCGCGCTGGCGCGTGGTGCAGGGCAGGGAAGTGATTGTTGAGTCTTCGTTTGATCGCAACACCATTGCGGCACTGCGTGAGCGCGGACATAAAATTGTAGTGGAAGATCCGTTGCAGGATTACAACTTCGGTGGTGCGCAGGTGATTTACCGTCTGCCGGAAGGGCATTACGTCGCCGCGACGGAAAGCCGCAAAGACGGGCAGGCATTAGTGAGTTAATGCTTTACCCGGCCCTCACTTTTTGGGAGAGGGCCGGGTGAGGGGAAACATTTATTCAATGCTAAACGGATCTGCATCCTGCCACGCAGGAAACTTCTCCCGATACTCTTTCAGCGCCGTCAGCGATATCTCAGCGTCAATGCGTGTTGCCTGATGTGGTTCTGCGGTGGCGATAATTTCGCCCTGCGGATTAATGACGCGGCTATCGCCACGGTAGTGATGCCCATTGCCGTCAGTTCCTACACGGTTACAACCCACCACATACGCCTGATTCTCAATAGCGCGTGCAACCAGCAGAGATTGCCAGTGGAGTGAACGCGGCGCAGGCCAGTTGGCGACATACAGCGCCAGATCGTAATCGTTGCGGTTGCGTGACCAGACCGGGAAGCGCAGGTCGTAGCAAACCAGCGGCAGAATGCGCCAGCCTCGCCACTCAAATACCACCCGCTCATTACCGGCTTCATAGTGATGATGCTCGTCGGCCATGCGGAACAGATGACGTTTATCGTAAAAATGCAACTGACCACCAGGCTCAACTAGCAAGAAACGGTTTACCGGCCCACGTTCGGTTTGCAGAGCGGCACTGCCAGCAATTAACGCATTAGTTTGCTGCGCTTTACTCTGCATCCAGGCGACAACCTCTGCCTGCGGCATCGACTGTTTTGCCGCTTCCATGGCAAACCCGGTAGTAAACATTTCAGGCAATACGATGACATCGCGCCCGGAGATACCTTCCAGCTGACGATCAAAGTGGCGCAGGTTAGCCGGGCCATCCATCCACACTAAAGGTTGTTGTAAAATCGTAATCTTCAAACCAGGCACAGTTAAGACTCCTCGCAGGACAGCTTTTTGACACTGTAGCACGATGGAAAAAGAAAATGTGGCAATAAAAAACCCCGCACGCGGCGGGGTTTGTAAGCGAGTGATGCATCAGGCTGCTTCAGGTTTACGGACCTTCTCCGGCAACTTTACCGGCTGTGTCGCCAGCTCGTCTGGTTCGAAATCATCCACATTAATGCTACGTAAACGGCTCTCTTCCGCTTTCACCAGGATAGCCGCTTCATCTTTATCGATGATACCGCCTGACAGGGCTTGTTTTGCCAGCGCATCCAGGCGTGTAAACGGCAGATTTTTGCCCAGTTGTTTACAGATTTTCTGGTGAATTGGGTCGGCAGCCATGACATCCAGCAGCGCCTCTTCCAGCAGACCTACCGGGTTATGCTCTGTTGGCGTCAGATACTGGCCTCGACCAATACGCGAGCGGGTTGCACTCGGGACTTGCAGGATCTTAGCCACTTTATGATCCAGTTTGTCAGACGGCGCCAGATGATGACGGCCGGTCGGGAAGATCACCACACGCAAAGCGCCAGCCACAAAGCGGTTCGGGAAGTTAGCCAGCAGGTCGTCAATAGCTTGTTCTGCCTTATGCATTGCATCCTGCACGCCCCAATGAACCAGCGGCAGATCGGCTTCCTGGCGGCCTTCATCGTCGTAACGTTTCAGGACCGCTGAGGCAAGGAAGACCTGACTTAATACATCGCCGAGACGGGCAGAGATACGCTCGCGACGCTTCAGGCTACCGCCAAGCACCGCCATTGAGACGTCAGACAGCAGCGCCAGGTTGGCGCTCAGACGGTTCAACTGTTGGTAGTAACGACGGGTTGCGTCGCCGGTTGGTGTTGCGCTGGTGCGGCCATTGGTCAGACCTAGCCAGAAACTACGCACTTTGTTGCTCCCGACATGCCCGATATGTTTGAACAGCAGTTTATCGAAGGCATCTACGTCGTTATTCTGCGCGGCAGCCATCTCTTCCAGCACATACGGATGGCAGCGAATCGCCCCCTGACCGAAGATCATCATGCTACGGGTCAGGATGTTTGCCCCTTCCACGGTGATAGCAATCGGTGAGCCTTGATAACCACGCGCCAGGAAGTTGCCCTCTCCGAGCATAATGCCTTTACCGCCCGCAATATCCATTGCGTCAATGATGGACTGCTGTGCACGGTGGGTACAGTGGTACTTCACAATCGCTGACAGCACAGCCGGTTTTTCACCCAGCATAATGCCGTAGGTGATAAGCGATGCGGCAGCATCCATCACGTAGGCGTTGCCTGCGATGCGTGCCAGTGGCTCTTCGATCCCTTCCATCTTACCGATCGAAATTTTGAACTGACGGCGGATATGAGCGTAAGCGCCAATCCCCATAGCGACAGATTTCAGGCCACCGGTGGAGTTTGACGGCAGCGTAATGCCACGGCCAACTGACAGACATTCCACCAGCATACGCCAGCCTTGACCGGCCATTTTCGGTCCACCGATGATGAAATCAATCGGCACAAAGATATCCTGGCCGCGTGTCGGACCGTTCTGGAACGGAACGTTCAGCGGGAAGTGGCGACGACCAATTTCAACGCCCGGTGTAGAGGTTGGGATCAGCGCACAGGTAATCCCTGGTTCTTCCTCACCACCCAACAGTTTTTCCGGATCCGAGAGTTTGAAGGCCAAACCCAGTACGGTCGCGATCGGGGCCAGCGTAATGTAGCGTTTGTTCCAGGTCAGGCGCATTCCCAATACCTGTTCGCCCTGCCAGTCGCCCATACAAACGACACCCGTATCCGGGATTGCACCCGCATCTGAACCGGCTTCCGGGCTGGTCAGTGCGAAGCAAGGGATCTCCAGACCACGAGCCAGACGTGGCAGATAGTGATCTTTTTGCTCTTTAGTACCGTAATGTTGCAGCAGTTCGCCCGGACCTAAAGAGTTCGGCACGCCGACGGTGATCGCCAGGATCCCGGAGACACCTGCCAGTTTTTGCAGGACGCGAGCCTGAGCGTAAGCGGAAAACTCCAGTCCGCCGTACTCTTTTTTAATGATCATCGCAAAGAAGCGATGCTCTTTTAAGAATGCCCACAGCTCTGGCGGCAGATCGGCCATTTCATGGGTGATCTGGAAGTCGTTTGCCATGCGGCACGCTTCTTCTACCGGACCATCGATGAATGTCTGTTCTTCTGCTGTCAGGCGCGGCTGCGGATAGTTGTGCAGTTTTTTCCAGTCTGGATTCCCCTGGAAAAGATCGCCTTCCCACCAGGTCGTGCCTGCATCAATCGCTTCTTTCTCCGTACGCGACATCGGAGGCATCACTTTACGGAAGCCCTTGAATACCGGTGCAGAAATCATCGATTTACGCATTGGCGCGAAGTTGAACGGCAAAAGAATGATTGCCAGCGGGACTAACAGCCAGATATTCCAGAGGCCAGCGACACCCAGCGCCGCTGTCCAGGCCAGCAAAATCAGGCTGCTCAGGAATAAACCTATGCGGTGATAAAACAACACACCGAGCAGAACAACGGTTGCGATAATGCTCAAAATCATCATAAAGAAAAGCTCCCTGTCTTGTAGGAGGTCTGACCACTTGTGATGATATGGTTGTAGTGGATGTTATTTCTTTTAGCAATGCGTTCACAAAATAATTACAACCTGGTTCACATTGTTCAGGTTTTTGCAGGCACGAAAAATCAAAACAGCAACAGATTCGGCAGGCTTTAACTTCTCGCCTTTGCCCCTATCCGGTACACTGCATAGTGTTATTTTCATTAATGCTGAAGGATTATCCTCATGTACCAGGATCTTATTCGTAACGAACTGAACGAAGCGGCGGAAACGCTGGCCAACTTTCTGAAAGATGATGCCAATATTCACGCTATTCAGCGCGCGGCGGTCCTGCTGGCAGACAGCTTCAAAGCCGGTGGTAAAGTGCTCTCCTGTGGTAATGGCGGTTCTCACTGTGACGCAATGCACTTCGCAGAAGAGCTGACCGGACGTTATCGCGAGAACCGCCCGGGCTACCCGGCGATTGCGATTTCTGATGTCAGCCACATCTCCTGCGTCAGCAACGATTTTGGTTACGACTACGTCTTCTCCCGTTACGTTGAAGCGGTTGGTCGTGAAGGTGACGTTCTGCTGGGTATCTCGACTTCTGGCAACTCTGGCAACGTGATTAAAGCGATTGCCGCTGCGCGTGAAAAAGGGATGAAAGTCATCACCCTGACCGGTAAAGATGGCGGTAAGATGGCCGGTACTGCGGATATCGAAATCCGTGTTCCGCATTTTGGCTACGCTGACCGCATTCAGGAAATTCACATCAAAGTGATCCATATCCTGATCCAGCTGATCGAAAAAGAGATGGTTAAGTAAGACTTCGCTGGGGGCATATTCCCAAGGGATTTCGAGTTGCACTGCGGTGTGGGAGCTTGCATCAGAGCGAAAACGGCCAACAAAAGTGCAACCTGAAAGACGACGGGAGTTGCCCTCGCTGTTGTGGAGGTGATGTATGTGCGAATTGCTCGGGATGAGCGCCAATGTGCCAACCGATATCTGCTTTAGTTTCACCGGGCTGGTGCAGCGCGGTGGGGGAACCGGGCCACATAAAGATGGCTGGGGAATAACCTTTTACGAGGGCAAAGGATGTCGCACGTTCAAAGATCCTCAGCCTAGCTTCAATTCACCCATCGCCAAACTGGTACAGGATTACCCGATAAAGTCCTGTTCTGTTGTTGCGCACATCCGGCAGGCGAATCGCGGAGAGGTGGCGCTGGAAAACACGCACCCGTTTACCCGCGAACTGTGGGGCCGTAACTGGACTTACGCCCATAACGGGCAACTCACAGGGTATAAGTCACTGGAGACGGGGAATTTCCGCCCGGTTGGTGAAACTGACAGTGAGAAAGCCTTTTGCTGGTTGCTGCATAAGCTGACAGAGCGTTACCCGCGCACGCCCGGCAATATGGCGGCGGTGTTTAAATACATCGCGTCTTTGGCGCTGGAGCTTCGCGAAAAGGGTGTATTCAACATGCTATTGTCGGATGGACGCTATGTGATGGCGTTTTGCTCGACGAATCTTTTCTGGATCACACGGCGTGCGCCGTTTGGGGTGGCGAAATTACTCGATCAGGATGTGGAAATTGATTTTCAGACAGAGACCACACCTAATGATGTGGTCACTCTGATTGCGACGCAGCCGCTGACGGGCAACGAAACCTGGCAGAAGATTATGCCAGGCGAGTGGGCGCTATTTTGTCTCGGGGACCGAATAGTTTGATGCCAGTTGTGGGTGGACAACTTCGTGGCTCAGCGGTTTGCTAACGATGTAACGTCCATCCGCAATTGAGACCACCGGCGGTTTACGCGTTTGCTCGAAGTAGTCATAACCCGGTTTTAACTGTTTCCAGAAATCCGCGTAGACGGAGTATTTATGACGCTGCATATTGGCATCGGTCATGCGGAACGGGTAGATACTGACCTGAACACTGGACTGGCCAAAGACTAATGCCCCGGTCACAAACTGGAAGATCTCATCAATACCGGTGTCTGTCATTGCGTAACAACCGATAGACACACAAGCCCCGTGGATCATCAGATATTTACCTTCATACCCATGAGCACGGTCATAGGCATTAGGGAAGCCGATGTTAATCGCTTTATAGAAACGGCTATCGGGTTTGAGCTGATTACGCTGAACGTTGTAAAACCCTTCCGGGCTTTTGAAATCGCCCTGGCGCTGTTTAGGCCCCAGTCCACCGGAATAGTTACAAATTTTGTAGCTATCAAGCAGTTGATATGTCTCGCCCATTTTCACAAATAGATCGAGAGTGCGCTCTTCCTTGAAGATTTGAATATAAACCGGTGATCCCATTAACTGCTGCTTATATTCTTTGCTGACCGGCGTTGTTGCACTATTGCTGCTAAGCAGCCCGGCAAACGATACGCACGGAATCAGAAGCATCGCAATGAACAATGCGATTTTACGCATACTACTAGTTCCTTGATAAAGCTAAAACCAACTTGCCAGGACGGCAAAAGAGACCCGAAATCAGAATTATCTGGATTAGGAGCGCTCACATTAGCACCGCCATAGATTTTCGCAAGCGCCAACCTTTGAGTTTACAAATTAGTTTTACGTTATAACCCATCAAGAAGACGCTGGCTCCAGGAACTTTGCGTAATAGCTCGCATTTTGGCGTCTGCTGGAGCGTATTCCCTGCCCCCGAAAGGGCGAAAATGTTACACTTTGCGCATCTTGGTTTGTTGTTCATGGATACTTGTTAACCCCATGTTTAGAATAAAAAAAGGACTTAACCTGCCGATCTCAGGCGTGCCGGAACAGCACATTTCGGCAGGCTGTAATATTCGTCATGTTGCGATACTGGGCGACGATTATGTGGGAATGCGGCCCTCCATGATGGTGCAGGAAGGGGATCGCGTCGTTAAAGGACAGGCGCTGTTTGAGGATAAAAAAAATCCCGGAGTGATGTTCACTGCGCCTGCCTGCGGCACAATCGTGGCGATTAACCGTGGTGAACGTCGTGTATTGCGGTCAGTTGTTATCCGTATTGAAGGCAACGAGCAGCGTGAGTTTGCCCGCTTTGACTCCGCAGATCTCGCAACACTTCCTCGGGACGTGGTGCAATCTCAGTTGCTGGTGTCCGGGTTGTGGACGGCATTACGAACGCGGCCCTTTAGCCAATCCCCGGTTCCCGGTTCTGTACCTGCAGCCATTTTTGTCACCGCCATTGATACCAACCCACTCAGTGCCGATCCGCAGCCGATAATCCTGAAGCAACGCCAGGCTTTTGACGCCGGGCTGACTCTGTTAACTCGTCTGACGGAAGGGAAAGTGCATGTCTGTCAGGCCAGCGGCGGCAAACTGGGCGGTCATCCACAAGGTCAGGTGACGTTCAATCAGTTTGCCGGCCCTCATCCGGCAGGGCTTGTCGGGACTCACATCCATTTTCTTGAACCGGTTAGCCTGACAAAACAGGTATGGCATCTTAATTACCAGGATGTGATTGCTATTGGCCATCTCTTTACGACAGGCGAGTTGCGCCCGGACCGCGTGATCGCCATTGGCGGCCCTCAGGCAGTTCACCCGCGACTGGTTCGCACGATTATGGGGGCGGACATTAATGAATTGCTGGCAACGGAGACGAAAGAGGGCGAAAACCGCCTGATTTCCGGCTCGGTGCTCAGTGGCAGGCATGCTGCTGGCGCAGTGGCATTCCTTGGGCGTTTTCATCTGCAGGTCAGTGTGGTGCAGGAAGGGCGAGATAAAGAGTTGTTTGGCTGGGTGATGCCGGGAGCGGAGAAATTTTCTATCACCCGTACAACACTGGGTCATTTTCTGCGTCACAGGCTGTTTAATTTTTCCACCAGCACACACGGTGGCGAGCGTGCAATGGTTCCCATTGGGAATTACGAGCGCGTTATGCCGCTCGATATTTTGCCAACCCCACTGCTGCGCGATTTGCTGGCCGGAGATACGGAAAGTGCGCAGGCATTGGGTTGTCTGGAGCTGGATGAAGAAGACCTGGCGCTCTGCACCTATGTATGTCCAGGAAAATATGAATATGGACCCGTATTGCGCGAGGTGTTAACCCGCATTGAGCAGGAAGGATAACTGATGGGCTTAAAACACCTCTTTGAAAAACTGGAGCCGCATTTTACGCAGGGCGGTAAGCTGGAAAAGTATTACCCGCTGTTTGAAGCAACCGTGACCATTTTCTACACGCCGGGGCAAGTCACAAAAGGGGCGGCGCATGTGCGCGACGCCATCGACCTCAAACGCATGATGATTCTGGTCTGGTTTGCGGTATTCCCGGCGATGTTCTGGGGAATGTATAACGTAGGGTTACAGACCATTCCGGCGTTACACCATCTTTATGATGCCCCACAGCTCGCGCAGGTGATTCAGTCAGACTGGCATTATCGTCTGGCGCAGTCGTTGGGTGTTAGCTTTGCCTCTGACGCCGGCTGGATCAGCATGATGACGCTCGGCGCGGTCTTTTTTCTGCCGATTTATCTCACGGTCTTTATTGTCGGGGGCTTCTGGGAAGTCCTGTTTGCCATTGTGCGCAAACACGAGATCAACGAAGGCTTCTTTGTCACCTCCATTCTTTTCGCCCTGATAGTGCCCCCGACACTACCATTGTGGCAGGCAGCGCTTGGGATCAGCTTTGGTGTGGTCATTGCCAAAGAGATATTCGGCGGGACCGGGCGTAACTTTCTTAACCCAGCTCTGGCTGGGCGTGCGTTTCTGTTCTTTGCTTATCCTGCGCAGATCTCCGGCGACCTGGTCTGGACGGCGGCAGACGGATTTTCAGGCGCGACGCCCCTCTCTCAGTGGGCTGCACACGGCGGTGAAACGCTGGTCAATAATGCGACAGGCCAGCCCGTCACCTGGTTTGATGCCTTTATAGGCAATATTCCTGGCTCTATCGGGGAAGTGTCCACGCTGATGATCCTGATTGGCGGAGCCATCATCTTGTTCGGACGCGTCGCTTCCTGGCGAATCGTTGCTGGCGTTATGCTCGGTATGGCGTTAACCGCGTCACTCTTTAATCTAATAGGCTCCAGCACTAACCCAATGTTCTCTATGCCGTGGTACTGGCATCTGGTTCTGGGCGGTTTTGCTTTTGGGATGATGTTTATGGCGACCGACCCCGTCTCGGCTTCATTTACCGACAAAGGGAAATGGTGCTACGGCGTGCTCATCGGCGTGATGTGTGTATTGATTCGTGTGGTCAACCCGGCTTATCCGGAAGGGATGATGTTGGCCATTTTGTTTGCCAACCTGTTTGCGCCGCTGTTCGATTATCTGGTAGTGCGCGCCAACATCAAGCGGAGGAAGGCGCGTGGCTGACATCAAAAATAACGATAGCATCGGCAAAACATTGCTGGTGGTACTGGTGCTTTGCCTGGTCTGTTCTGTCGTCGTTGCCGGCTCTGCCGTAGGGTTAAAACCTTTACAGCAAGAGCAACGCGCCCTGGATAAGCAACGCAATATTCTGGCGGTTGCCGGGCTTATGCGGGAGGGGATGAACGCTGATGACGTATCTAAAATCTTTGCTGAACGTATCTCGGCCCGCCTGGTGGATTTAAAAACGGGCATCTTGCTGGATAAAGATCCGGCGAAATTTAACCCGTCACAGGCATTAAAAGATCCGCAGATGAGTCAGGCGCTTGAAGCCGCACAAGATCCGGCAGGTATCAAACGGCGCGCTAACATTGCCGAAATATACCTGGTTCGCGATGAGCAAAAACGTGTTCAGGAGATGGTGCTTCCGGTCTATGGCAACGGATTATGGTCGGTAATGTACGCCTTTGTTGCGCTCGACACGGATGGCCGTACCGTAAAAGGCATTACGTATTACGACCACGGGGAAACTCCAGGCCTGGGGGGCGAGATTGAGAACCCAGGCTGGCGGGCACAGTTTGTCGGCAAGAAAGTCCTCGACGATAACGGGCAGCCTGCGTTGAAAGTGGTTAAAGGCGCCGCGCGTCCTGGCGATCAGTACGCGGTTGACGGGCTTTCCGGTGCAACTCTTACGTCAAACGGCGTGCAGCACAGTTTTGATTTCTGGATGGGGGAGCTGGGTTTTGGTCCCTTCCTGAAAAATGTACGTGAAGGAGCGTTGAACCATGGCTGATGTGGGCGAAATGAAAGAAGTTAAAAAGGTGCTGATTGGCCCATTATTTGCCAATAATCCGATAACCCTGCAGGTGCTTGGCGTCTGTTCTGCGCTGGCGGTGACGACCAAACTGGAAACGGCGTTGGTCATGACGGTGGCAGTAACACTGGTCACGGCGTTTTCCAGCATGTTTATCTCCATGATCCGCCATCACATTCCGAACAGTGTGAGGATCATTGTGCAGATGGCGATCATCGCCTCGCTGGTGATCGTGGTCGATCAGCTATTGCGTGCTTTTGCCTATGAGACTTCAAAGCAGCTGTCGGTATTTGTTGGTTTGATCATTACCAACTGTATTGTCATGGGGCGGGCTGAAGCTTGTGCCATGAAAATGCCGCCGCTTGCGAGCTTTATGGATGGTATCGGCAATGGCCTGGGGTACGGTGTGATTTTGCTGACAGTGGGGTTCCTGCGCGAGCTAATCGGCAGCGGCAAGCTGTTTGGTATCACCGTATTAGATACCGTACAAAATGGTGGCTGGTATCTGCCTAACGGGTTGTTCCTTCTGGCCCCGAGCGCATTTTTCATTATCGGTTTGCTGATTTGGGCAATTCGCACGCTGAAGCCTGAACAGCAGGAAAAGGAGTAACCGACAATGGCTCATTACCTGAGTTTATTTGTGCGCGCCGTATTTGTAGAAAACATGGCGCTCGCGTTCTTCCTTGGCATGTGTACATTTCTTGCCGTATCTAAAAAAGTGTCGACAGCCTTTGGTCTTGGCGTCGCTGTGACCGTTGTTCTCGGGTTATCTGTACCGATTAACAACCTGGTGTACAACGTTGTGCTGCGTGACGGTGCGTTGGTTGAAGGGGTCGATCTCAGCTTTCTTAACTTCATCACCTTCATCGGTGTGATTGCGGCGCTGGTTCAGATCCTTGAGATGATCCTCGACAGGTATTTCCCGTCACTTTATAACGCGCTGGGGATTTTCCTACCCTTGATTGCCGTGAACTGCGCCATCTTCGGCGGTGTATCATTCATGGTTCAGCGTGACTACAACTTTAGTGAATCCGTTGTGTATGGTTTTGGTTCTGGTATCGGCTGGATGCTGGCGATCGTAACCATGGCGGGGATCCGCGAAAAAATGAAATATGCCAATGTGCCGGCAGGCTTACGCGGCTTAGGGATCACCTTTATCACCACCGGATTAATGGCACTGGGTTTTATGTCCTTCTCCGGTGTGCAGCTATAAGGGCAAATAGATGGAAATTATTCTTGGCGTGGTGATGTTCACGCTCATTGTTCTGGTGCTTTCAGGACTCATTCTGGCGGCGCGTTCAAAGCTGGTGAATTCCGGAGATGTCATTATCGATATCAATAATGACCCGCAAAACCAGATCCGCACTCCGGCGGGTGATAAGCTACTGAATACCCTCTCAGGTAACGGGATTTTTGTCTCTTCGGCGTGCGGTGGTGGTGGCTCCTGCGGCCAGTGCCGCGTGACGGTAAAAGAGGGGGGCGGGGAAATCCTGCCGACTGAGCTGGCGCATATTACCCGACGTGAGGCAAAAGAGGGCTGTCGTCTGGCGTGTCAGGTTGCCGTCCGCCAGAACATGAAAATTGCGTTGCCGGAAGAGATCTTTGGCGTCAAAAAGTGGGAGTGCGAGGTTATCTCCAATGATAACAAAGCCACGTTTATCAAAGAGCTGAAGCTACGCGTGCCGGAAGGGGAAGATGTTCCATTCCGTGCCGGTGGCTACATCCAGATAGAGTGTCCGGCACATACCGTCGCGTATGCAGATTTCGACGTGCCGGACGAGTATCGTGCCGACTGGGACAAATTTAATCTCTTCCGTTTTGTTTCTGAGGTCAAAGAGCCGACGCTGCGCGCTTACTCTATGGCGAACTACCCGGATGAGAAGGGCATAATAATGCTTAACGTCCGTATCGCAACGCCGCCCCCGAATGTGCCAGATGCCCCGCCGGGCGTGATGTCATCTTATATCTGGTCACTGAAAGCAGGCGACAAAGTCACTATCTCCGGGCCGTTTGGTGAGTTCTTTGCTAAAGAGACTGACGCGGAAATGGTCTTTATTGGGGGTGGTGCGGGCATGGCTCCGATGCGCTCGCACATCTTTGACCAGCTTAAACGGCTTGGCAGCAAGCGTAAGATCAGCTTCTGGTACGGCGCACGCTCGCTGCGCGAGATGTTTTACGGCGAAGAATTTGAGCAACTGGCACGTGAAAATCCAAACTTTACCTTCCATGTGGCCCTGTCAGATCCGCAGCCGGAAGATAACTGGACGGGCTACACCGGCTTTATTCACAATGTTCTGTATGAACACTATCTGAAGCAGCATCCTGCACCTGAAGATTGTGAGTTCTATATGTGTGGTCCGCCAATGATGAATGCGGCAGTCATCAGGATGCTCGGTGAACTCGGCGTGGAAGATGAAAACATTATGCTGGATGATTTTGGAGGCTGATGATGTTGACGTTTCTGGCGACCTTCTCAATATTCGTGCTGGTGGTGTTCGGTATGTCTTTAGGCTGGCTCATCAAGCGAAAGAGTCTTCAGGGTAGCTGTGGCGGTATCTCTTCACTGGGGATAGACAAAGTCTGCGATTGTCCGGAACCGTGTGATGCTCGTAAAAAACGGATGGCGCGCGAAGCACGACGGATCCTGTAAATCGGCTCTGCTATGGGTCTACGATCCTGTAGGCCCGATAAATAACATCCAGCCCGGCAATTGCTGCGCTCACTTCTCAACTCTGATTTTTTTACTGTATACTTATCCAGTGATGAGTGAGGGTTTACTATGCGCAAAATAATCCATGTGGATATGGACTGCTTTTTTGCAGCAGTGGAGATGCGTGATAATCCCGCGTTGCGGGATATCCCTATTGCCATTGGCGGCAGCCGTGTGCAGCGTGGTGTCATCAGTACTGCCAACTATCCGGCTCGCAAATTTGGCGTGCGCAGTGCCATGCCAACGGCAATGGCGCTAAAACTCTGCCCTCATCTCACGCTTTTGCCTGGTCGTTTTGACGCTTACAAAGAGGCTTCTCAACATATCCGGGAGATCTTTTCTCGCTACACGTCCCTGATAGAACCGCTGTCGCTGGATGAAGCCTATCTTGATGTGACCGATAGCGTGCACTGCCACGGGTCCGCGACGCTGATGGCTCAAGAAATTCGGCAGACTATTTGTAATGAACTAAATCTGACGGCCTCTGCGGGCGTCGCGCCGGTTAAATTCCTTGCCAAAATTGCCTCAGATTTGAATAAACCAGATGGGCAGTATGTGATTACACCGGAAGAGGTTCCTGCGTTTTTGAAAACGCTGCCGCTGGGGAAAATACCCGGTGTCGGTAAAGTCTCTGCCGCAAAGCTGGAAAGCATGGGGCTGCGTACCTGCGAAGATGTTCAACGCAGTGACCTGGCAATGTTGCTCAAACGCTTCGGCAAGTTTGGTCGCGTGCTTTGGGAGCGCAGCCAGGGGATTGATGAGCGCAGTGTAAATAATGAACGTCTGCGCAAATCGGTGGGTGTCGAGCGGACACTGATTGAAGATATTCATGACTGGGTCGACTGCGAAATCATTATTACTGAACAACTCTACCCCGAACTGGAACGGCGCTTAGCCAAAGTAAAACCGGACCTGTTGATTGCCCGTCAGGGCATCAAACTGAAGTTTAACGATTTCCAGCAGACCACGCAGGAGCATGTCTGGCCGCGCCTGAATAAAGACGATCTCATCGCCACGGCAAAAAAAGCCTGGGAAGAGCGCAGGGGTGGACGAGGCGTTCGACTGGTAGGATTGCACGTTACGCTGCTGGATCCGCAACTTGAGCGGCAACTCGTTCTTGGGTTATAAAAAAGCCCGGTAGCATTATGCTTACCGGGCGGTATTTTCACCCTCTCTTTGTGGGAAAGGGCTGGTTGACGGAATTACTTAGCTGGAATGGCTTTCAGCAGCTCAGTCAGCAGCGTCCAGTAATGGCCAACGCTTTCGATATGAACTTGTTCATCCGGGGAGTGTGGTCCGGTAATGGTTGGCCCAATAGAGACCATGTCCATATCAGGATATGGTTTTTTGAACAGACCACATTCCAGACCCGCATGGATCACCTGGATGTTAGGCGTGCTGTTAAACAGACGCTGATAAGTTTCACGCACCAGCGCCATCACAGGAGAACTTGCATCCGGCTGCCAGCCTGGGTAGCTGCCTTTGGCGGAGGTTTTCGCACCGGACAGTTTGCCCAGTGATTCCAGCATGCTCACAACATACTCTTTACCGCTGTCGATCAGTGAACGGATCAGGCAGATGATTTCAGCACTGTCGTCGCTCATGGTCACTACGCCCACATTCAGGGAGGTTTCCACCACGCCTTTTGCGACGTCAGAGTTACGGATCACACCGTTTGGTGTCGCGTTCAGCAACTGCACAAAGCTGTCGCGAGACAGTGTGGTCAGCGCGGCTTTATCTGTCGACACTGATTCCAGAACCACGGTCAGGTTCTTCTCTTTAACAGCCAGTTCGTTTTTCAGGATATCCAGATAAACGCCGGAGAGGGTTTTTAACTCGTCCGCTTTTGCTGCCGGAACGGCGACGGTGGCGAATGCTTCGCGTGGGATAGCGTTACGCAGTGTACCGCCGTTGAAATCAACCAGACGCAGATCCAACTCAGTGGCATGGCCTGCCAGGAAGCGTGCCAGCAGTTTATTGGCATTGCCCAGGCCTAAGTGGATGTCACCACCAGAGTGACCGCCTTTCAGCCCTTTCAGCGTCAGCTTGAAAGTCTGGAAGCCCGCAGGAATGGCTTCACGAGAAAGCGGCAGGGTAGAGATAAAATCAATACCGCCTGCGCAACCCATGTAGATCTCACCTTCTTCTTCAGAGTCGGTGTTGATCAGAATATCTGCCTGCAACCAGTTTGCCTGCAGACCAAATGCACCATCCATACCAGCTTCTTCGGTCATGGTCAGCAGCACTTCCAGTGGGCCATGCTCAACGCTGTCATCAGCCAGCACGGCCAGGGCGGATGCCATACCGATACCGTTATCTGCACCCAGTGTGGTTCCGCGAGCTTTCACCCACTCGCCATCGATATACGGCTGAATAGGGTCTTTGGTGAAGTCATGAACGGTATCGTTATTTTTCTGTGGAACCATATCCAGGTGCGCTTGCAGCACAACCGGTTTACGGTTTTCCATACCTGCAGTTGCAGCCTTGCGAATCAGAATGTTGCCAACCTGGTCACGCTCAGTGTGCAGGCCTTTTTCCTTTGCCCAGCCAATAATATGTTCGGCAAGTTGTTCTTCGTGGTAGGACGGGTGAGGAATAGAACAGATTTTGGCAAAAATATCCCACAGTGGTTGTGGCGATAATTGAGACAGTTCAGACACGATAAGTCTCCTTGTCGATGCGCTGCAAAGATTCATGCAGGTCACAGGGTTAGCAGGTTAATAGTTACCACAAGACAGGCTTGCGAGATGCAACTGAGAATACCACTTTCTCTGGTTGCTGGTAGCATAAAGCATGTAAAAACTCAGCCCTGAGCCGCTAAACACTGGTTTTTAGTGCGTCAGATCTCTATAATCTCGCGCAACCTATTTCCCCCTTGAACACTTTTTAAGCCGTATACAAACAGGCTGGGACACTTCACATGAGCGAAAAATACGTCGTCACCTGGGACATGTTGCAGATTCATGCACGCAAACTGGCTGCGCGCCTGATGCCTTCCGAGCAGTGGAAAGGCATTATTGCCGTTAGCCGTGGTGGCCTGGTCCCCGGAGCGCTGCTGGCACGTGAGTTGGGTATTCGTCATGTCGATACCGTATGTATCTCCAGCTATGACCACGATAACCAACGTGAGCTGACCGTGCTGAAACGCGCTGAAGGCGACGGTGAAGGCTTCATCGTTATTGACGATCTGGTTGATACTGGTGGTACTGCCGTTGCGATTCGCGAAATGTATCCGAAAGCGCACTTCGTCACTATCTTCGCTAAACCGGCTGGCCGTCCGCTGGTGGATGATTATGTGATTGATATCCCACAGGATACCTGGATTGAACAGCCGTGGGATATGGGGGTTGTTTTCGTCCCGCCAATTTCTGCTCGCTAATTCCGCAGAGAAATTATTTTTAACGCCCAGTTCAACTGGGCGTTGTTTTTTTTAGCCTGTGCCGCGTTACAATAGCCTCTATATGTCGTATCCATGGAGGCAGCGAAATGACTCAGGCGAACCTTTCTGAGACCCTGTTCAAACCCCGTTTCAAGCACCCCGAAACGTCGACGCTGGTGCGTCGCTTTAATCATGGCTCGTTGCCCGATGTGCAGTCTGCGCTGGATGGTAAAAATGTGCCGCACTGGTATCGAATGATCAACCGCCTGATGTGGATCTGGCGCGGTATTGATCCTCGTGAAATCCTGGATGTACAGGCGCGCATCGTCATGAGCGAGGCCGATCGTACTGACAGTGAACTTTACGACACCGTGGTCGGTTATCGTGGTGGCAACTGGATTTATGAGTGGGCCAAACAGGCGATGCTCTGGCAGCAGAAAGCCAGCCAGGAAGAAAACGCCGTGTTGAGTGGCCAACACTGGCTGCATGCCTCTAATCTCTACAGTATTGCGGCTTATCCTCATCTTAAAGGCGACGAGCTGGCTGAACAGGCGCAGGCTCTGGCGAATCGTGCCTATGAAGAAGCGGCTCAACGCTTACCTGGTCGCATGCGTGAACTTGAGTTTACTATTCCAGGCGGCTCGTCCGTGACCGGGTTTCTGCACATGCCTGAGGGTGAAGGTCCGTTCCCTACGGTCCTGATGTGCGGCGGTCTGGACTCTCTACAAATCGACTATTACAGCCTTTATGAGCGCTATTTCGCACCAAAAGGGATCGCGATGCTGACGCTTGATATGCCATCCATTGGTTTCTCTTCTAAATGGAAGCTGACGCAGGATTCCAGCTTACTGCACCAGCATGCGCTGAAAGCACTGGAAAATATTCCGTGGGTCGACCATACGCGGGTGGCGGCCTTTGGCTTCCGTTTTGGCGCAAATGTTGCGGTGCGTCTGGCGTATCTGGAGTCGTCACGCCTGAAAGCCGTCGCCTGTCTTGGCCCCGTCGTTCATGCTCTGTTAAGCGAACCGGCTCAGCAGGCCAGTGTGCCGGAGATGTATCTGGATGTCCTGGCGAGTCGTCTTGGCATGCATGATGCATCAGATGAAGCGTTGCGCGTGGAACTCAATCGCTACTCTTTAAAAACGCAAGGTCTGCTGGGACGTCGTTGTCCTACGCCGATGCTGTCCGGTTTCTGGAAAAATGATCCTTTCAGTCCGGAGGAGGAGTCGCGCTTAATCACATCGTCATCTTCTGATGGCAAGCTGTTGGAGATACCGTTCAGTCCCGTATATCAGAATTTTGACAAAGCGTTAAAAGAGATTACGCGTTGGATCTATCAGAGACTGTGTTAATAGATTGCTAAATTTTGATGGTTTGGTAAAACAGTGGCTTCACAAAAGGAGATCGCAATGACGTTACCGAGTGGACACCCGAAAAGTAGACTGATTAAGAAGTTCATGGCTCTTGGCCCGTATATTCGAGAAGAGCAGTGTGAAGAGAATCGCTTTTTTTTCGACTGCCTGGCTGTATGCGTCAACGTGAAGCCTGCACCCGAAAAACGTGAGTTCTGGGGATGGTGGATGGAGATGGAAGCACAGGAAAAACGCTTCACCTACAGCTACCAGTTTGGGTTGTTCAATAAAGATGGCTACTGGCAATCGGCCACCATCAAAGACCAGGAAGTTATCGACCGTCTGGAACATACGTTGCGAGAGTTTCATGAAAAAGCGCAGGCATTACTGGCAAGCCTGGAACTGAAACTGGAGCCTGCAGACAACTTTTCCAGCGAATCGGTAAAACTGACGGCCTGATCGTCATCTTTTCTCCTTCTTCTTCCTTCGGGAGAGCACCGGAGTGAAGGCATAAGACCTCTCTCACTTCTCCGGTAAAAAAAAAGCCTGGCATGAATCGCCAGGCTTTTTTATTTGGACAACATTAGAACTGGTAAGTCATACCCAGTGCAACGATGTCATCGTTGCTCAGACCCAGTTTGTTGTCGTCATCCAGTTGGTTGATTTTATAATCAACAAACGCAGACATATTTTTGTTGAAATAATAGGTCGCGCCAACATCGATATATTTCACGAGATCCTGATCGCCGATACCTTCGATATCTTTGCCTTTAGACTGGACATAGCCCAGGGATGGACGCAGACCGAAGTCGAACTGGTATTGTGCAACCACTTCGAAGTTCTGTGCTTTATTCGCAAAGCCACCTGAAATAGGGGTCATGTTGCGGGTTTCAGAATACATTGTTGCCAGGTAAATATTGTTTGCGTCGTATTTCAGACCAGTTGCCCAGGCTTCTGCTTTGTCACCCTGACCACGAGTCAGCAGGTTCTGATCATTGGTACGGTCAGAGTTGGTGTACGCGCCGCTGATCGCGAAATCGCTGCCGCCGAAATCATAGGTCAGAGATGTACCAAAACCGTCACCGTTTTGTTTCTTCGCGTCACGGTTCTCGTTTTTGCCCTGATATTGCAGGGTCATGTCCAGGCCATCAATCGCGCCGAAGAAGTCGGTATTACGGTAGGTTGCCAGGCCGCTTGAACGTTTGGTCATGAAGTTGTCGGTCTGACCAGAAGAGTCACCGCCGAATTCCGGGAACATATCCGTCCAGGCTTCAACATCATACAGTGCGCCCAGGTTACGACCGTAGTCGAAGGAGCCGAAGTTTTTCAGTTTCAGGCCAGCAAATGCCAGACGGGTTTTCTGAGTAGAATCGCTTTCGGCTTTGTTGCCGGAAAATTCTGCTTCCCAGCGACCATAACCGGTCAGTTGATCGTTAATCTGCGTTTCGCCTTTAAAGCCGAAACGAACGTAAGTCTGGTCACCGTCTTTGGTGGCATCATCGCTGATGTAGTGCATTGCTTTTACTTTTCCGTACACGTCCAGTTTATTGCCGTCTTTATTATAAACTTCGGCCGCGTGAACAGATGCAGAAGCAACAACGCCCATTACCACTAATGCCAGAGTACTCTTTTTCATTTTCGATCCTGATTTTTTTAAACGCGCTAAAATTCGCTGAACGATAAGCTCATGCTTATGTCCCGTGAAAAAACAGGAAGGGTTTTAACGTTCTGGAATTAAAGTTTTATGACAATCTAAGAATTATTTTAAAAAACTGTGATTTATTATTTCAGTAATAAAACTGTCAAAATATGCCGCTACGCTTCCTGATCCCGCGCAATAAAGTGTTTCGCTTTGTGCTAAGGCAGTTGGCAACGAGGCTGACTCCTGCTAAAACGTCTGATTGACATCATTTTCCCTTATTGTTGAACGGCAGAGAATCATGAGTGACAGCCAGACGCTGGTGGTAAAACTCGGTACCAGTGTTTTAACAGGCGGATCGCGCCGCCTAAATCGCGCCCATATTGTTGAGCTTGTACGTCAGTGCGCTCAGTTGCATGCCGCAGGGCATCGCATTGTGATTGTAACGTCCGGAGCAATTGCCGCCGGTCGCGAGCACCTGGGATACCCCGAACTCCCCGCCACCATCGCTTCCAAACAGCTGCTGGCGGCTGTTGGTCAAAGCCGGCTCATTCAGTTGTGGGAACAGCTGTTTTCCATCTATGGCATCCACGTCGGGCAGATGCTGCTGACGCGCGCTGACATGGAAGACCGTGAACGCTTCCTGAATGCGCGCGATACGCTACGTGCGCTGCTGGACAACAATATTGTTCCCGTTATCAACGAAAACGACGCGGTCGCGACAGCGGAAATTAAAGTCGGTGATAACGACAATCTCTCAGCGCTGGCCGCGATTCTGGCGGGGGCTGACAAGTTGCTGCTTCTGACGGACCAGCAAGGGCTGTTTACCGCAGACCCACGTACGAATCCGCAAGCGGAGCTGATTAAAGATGTTCACGGCATTGATGATGCGTTGCGTGCCATTGCAGGCGACAGCGTGTCTGGCCTTGGTACGGGCGGTATGGGAACCAAACTGCAGGCGGCTGATGTGGCGTGCCGTGCGGGGATTGACACCGTTATTGCCGCAGGAAGCCGTCCTGGCGTAATTGGTGATGTGATGGAAGGAATCTCTGTGGGCACGCGGTTCCATGCGCAAGAGTCCCCACTTGAGAACCGTAAACGCTGGATCTTTGGCGCGCCACCGGCAGGCGAAATCACCGTGGATGAAGGGGCGACGGCCGCAATTCTGGAAAGAGGGAGTTCATTACTTCCAAAAGGAATTAAAAGCGTGACAGGCAACTTCTCCCGTGGTGAAGTGATTCGTATCTGTAATCTTGAAGGCCGCGATATTGCTCACGGTGTGAGCCGCTATAACAGCGATGCGCTACGCCGCATTGCAGGCCATCACTCGCAGCAAATCGACGCTATTCTGGGCTATGAATATGGCCCGGTTGCTGTTCATCGTGACGATATGATCATTCGCTAAGGAGCCAAAAATGCTGGAACAAATGGGTGCAGCGGCCAAAGCTGCCTCTTACAAGCTGGCGCTCCTTTCCAGCCGCGAGAAAAACCGTGTGCTGGAAAAAATCGCTGACTACCTGGAATCGCAGTCCACTGAGATTTTGCGTGCCAACGAGCAAGACTTAGCCGAGGCCCGTGCTAACGGTCTGAGTGAAGCTATGCTCGACCGTCTGGCGCTGACGCCTGCACGTCTTAAAGGCATTGCTGATGATGTTCGCCAGGTGTGCAACCTGGCCGATCCTGTTGGGCAGGTGATTGATGGCGGGCTGCTCGACAGCGGTTTACGTCTTGAGCGTCGTCGCGTTCCGCTGGGCGTTATTGGTGTGATTTATGAAGCCCGTCCGAATGTGACAGTCGATGTAGCCTCTTTGTGCCTGAAAACGGGTAACGCCGCCATCCTGCGTGGTGGTAAAGAGACATGGCGTACCAACGCCGCGACGGTGAACGTTATTCAGCAGGCGCTGGAAGAGTGTGGCTTACCGGCGGGTGCGGTTCAGGCAATTGAAAGCCCGGATCGTGCGTTGGTGAATGAAATGCTGCGCATGGATAAATACATCGACATGCTGATCCCGCGTGGCGGCGCAGGCTTACACAAATTATGCCGCGAGCAGTCAACCATTCCGGTGATCACCGGCGGTATCGGTGTGTGTCACATCGTGGTGGACGATACCGCAGAGATTGCCCCCGCACTGAAGATTATCGTTAACGCCAAAACTCAGCGTCCCAGCACCTGTAATACGGTGGAAACGCTGCTGGTGCATCAGGACATTGCGAATACTTTCCTGCCTGCATTGAGTAAACAGATGGCGGAGAGTGGCGTGACGTTACATGCGGACGCTAATGCATTGCCACTGTTGAAAGACGGCCCGGCGTCTGTTGTTCCAGTAAAAGCCGAACAATACGATGATGAGTTCCTGTCACTGGATTTGAACGTGAAGCTGGTTGCAGACCTGGATGACGCCATTGCGCACATCCGTGAACATGGTACACACCATTCCGACGCCATTCTGACCCGAACGCTGCGCAATGCTGATCGTTTTGTGAACGAAGTGGATTCTTCTGCCGTATACGTGAACGCCTCGACGCGCTTCACCGATGGTGGGCAGTTTGGCCTGGGGGCAGAAGTTGCTGTCAGTACTCAGAAGCTGCATGCGCGCGGTCCGATGGGCCTCGAAGCGCTGACTACCTACAAGTGGATCGGCTTCGGCGATGATACGATTCGTGCGTAAATAAATCGCGGGTGATGTAAAAGTAGGCACTTGATTCATAAGCCCATTGACGCATCACCCCGTTAGATCTACTCTCTTGCCCCGTGGTTACACTCGTAACCGGCCTCTCAGGGCCGATATAGCTCAGTTGGTAGAGCAGCGCATTCGTAATGCGAAGGTCGTAGGTTCGACTCCTATTATCGGCACCATAAAAATCAATGTGTTATAGTTTTCCATCTGCATGTAATCCTACGGTTTTCTCCCCCGCGTACTTACTGGCGTACTTATTTAACATGACATAGCTGCGTGCCATGTGCTCGCTCTCAAACAGATTCTGGCCTTACAGACGCTTTTTCATCTCGAGGGCTGGGTGAGGTTCAGTTGCTGTTTTAAGCACAACAGATAAATGTGTTACGTCTGACTCTCTGGACCGGGTGTCGTACCGGTGAAGTCTGCAATATGGCATGGAAGGATGTTGATCTTGAAAAAGGCACTATTCATCTGCGAGAAACTAAAACAGGGATAGAGCGTTACGTACAGTTATCTGATCAGGCTATCGACTTTCTCAAAGTACTACGCCTCACCTCCGATAAATACTCATTCCCTTCACAGGCGACTAAAAAGCCTATCCAGCAGAAGTACCTGACTGAAAACTCATGGCGTTTACGTGAAAGCGGTCAAATGCTTGATATACCTCATTGGACCCCTCACGATCTGCGTCGTACCGTTCGAACGGGATTATCTCGCCTGCAATGCCCAAATGAGGTTGCAGGTCTGGTCCGATTATCTGGATGATTTGAATAAACGTACATTCGGTCATCTGTAGTTTACGAGACGACGATAACTCAGTCCTTTGGATGCCCCTGCGAAGCAAAAACATGATCGACCAGAACAGAATAAGCACGTTTTCGGGGGACTGATTTTGCCCCCCTGGCGTCATCGACCGGTCTGACCGCTTTCCCTGAATATTTCACATTACCCTGGCATCAAATTTCATTTTCAGATTTTTTAAAAATGCTTTTGATGTAAACAATGCTTATTAATGCCTTATATTAATCTGGTTATTTCGTTTTAAGGCAGATGGTATCTTTGTGTAAGGAGTTATGTTGAAATGGAGTTTCGCCATCCGTTGCGGATGTTCTCGCCCACGTTTTTCCTTTTGTGTCTCTCAGGCGCGTTGCTGTGCGTACTGCCTTCCGCTCAGGCTTCGCCCGGCGACGAACAGTTTATCCTGCAGCAACAACGCCAGCAGGCGCTGGAGCAACAACTGACCCCTCCGGCTCCTGATGTGCGTCTCTCACCTCCCGTCAGCCCTGCCGGACAGATCCTCTTTCCAGTGGAAACACCCTGCTTTACTATCCATGACGTCACACTGACGGGACAGGCTGATTTTCCTCGGTGGTTGCCGCTGCAACGCCTGGCAAATCAGGCGGCGGGCCACTGTCTGGGCTCGCAGGGCATTAATCTGTTGATGAGTACACTTCAGAACCGGATGACTGCTCACGGCTGGACCACGTCGAGGGTACTGGCACCCGCCCAGGATGTAAAAAGCGGTCATCTTCGTCTGACGATTGTTCCCGGTAAAATCCGGCATGTGGAACTGACGCCCGACAGCAGTCGCTGGCTATGGCTGTACAGCGCCTTCCCGGCCTGTGATGGTCATTTGCTGGATTTACGCGATATAGAACAGGGACTGGAAAACCTGCAACGCCTGCCCACTGTGCAAGTGGAGATGGAAATAGTCCCCGCAGACCAGCCCGGCGAAAGCGATATCATTATTTCCCGTCAGCAGAGTAAATTCTGGCGTATTGGTATGTCGCTTGATGATTCCGGTACAACATCCACCGGGCGTTATCAGGGGGGGCTGACGCTTTCTCTGGATAACCCACTGGCGTTGAGCGATTTGTTCTGGTTTTCAGTAAGCCATGACTTGCAAACCGGGCACGGGAAAGGTAACCAAAACCTCAGTGCCCACTGGTCTGTACCCGTGGGATACTGGTCATTTGCTCTCATCGGTAGTGACTATGATTACCATCAAACAGTTGCCGGGTATTTTGAAGATTACCGCTACAGCGGTAAAAGTCAGAGTCTCACAGCACAGCTGAGCCGGGTACTGCACCGCAATAGCGCGCAAAAAACGACTGCATCGTTTGACGTACAATCCCGCACCACCCGCAACTATATCAATAACACTGAAGTGGAAGTACAGCGCCGCCATGTCTCCTCGTGGAAAGCGGGCCTTCAGCACCGACACTATATTGGCCCGGCCACGCTGGATGCGGGGATCAGCTACCAGCGAGGTACTCGCTGGTTCGGGGCACAACCCGCACCTGAGGAGTTTTTTGCTGAAGCCACTGCACTGAGCCGTATTCTGCGCACCGATGCCCGCCTGAGTCTGCCATTTTCTCTCGCCGAACAAGCCTTCCGCTTTGATACCGCATGGCAGCGCCAAACCAGTAACACGCCCCTCACACCTCAGGATCAGTTTTCCATTGGCGGGCGCTATACCGTGCGGGGCTTTGATGGTGAGCGCACACTCAGCGCTGACCGGGGCTGGCTGGTGCGCAATGACCTTTCGTGGCAAACCCCCTTGCAAGGGACAGAGTTTTATCTGGCAGCGGATTATGGCGAAGTGGGTGGCAAAGGCATCGAATATCTGACAGGAACTCATCTGGCTGGAGGTGCGGCAGGACTGCGGGGACAGATCTGGAAAATCGGCTACGACATGTTTGCAGGCGTGCCATTCTCCCGACCAGACGGTTTTAAAACCAGTCCAGCTACTTTTGGCTTTAGCCTGAATATGGATATCTGATCATGCGCTGTGGTGACTTTGTGGTACAGGCTCCGCTTATCCTTGGTGGACACGTTTCAGAAGCGGAGATACTGGCTGTGGATGCATTCCCCCATGCACCGGGATGCACCGTTGAGTGTTCTGCCTACGGTGCTATTACCGGTCATCAAGCGGCAGCAATATGTGCTGATTTCACAGGGTGAGCACCCCGTCTTCTTTCTGAGCTGGATGTGGTTGAGCGAGGAGTCAGAAGCGCGCTATCTCACCGAGCCCTCGGTAATGATAAGGGATGAGGACTGGTGCTGTGGTGATCGAATGTGGTTTCGGGATTTTATTGCTCCATTCGGGCACGCCGGCGCCATGAGTCGCCTTTTACGTGAAGAGATACTGCCTCATTACTGCGCCCGTTTTCTCTGGCACCGGGGCGAGTCAATTCGCCCTTGCATCAAAACCTTTCGCGGTAACCGTATTTCACGAGAGGTGTTCAGGGCATGGAAGTTGCGTTCTCTTCCTCCGACAGGATTACGTCAGTACTGATTCCTTCGCTTAACTGACTCCGCTAAATACACAAATAACAGAACGATAAATATCATAAAGGAATTGTACCCATGAACAGGCTTTTATACCGCATCGTTTTCAACAAGGCCCGCGGCATGCTGATGGTCGTTGCCGAAATCGCCCGCTCCTGTTCAGGGTCATCCCCCGCTTCCGGCATCGGTCATACCCATTCGCGCATGACGGGTAAACTCAGCGCTATCAGTTTCAGCCTGTGGCTGGCTGCCGGAGTCATTCAGCCGGTACAGGCGGCGATCATGGCAGACAAATCCGCCCCCGGTAACCAGCAACCTACGATCATCGGGACCGCCAACGGTACGCCGCAGGTCAATATCCAGACACCTTCTGCCGGTGGCGTGTCACGCAACACATACCGTCAGTTCGATGTTGACCAGAAGGGTGTGATTCTTAATAACTCCCGTCAGAACACGTCCACGCAACTCGGGGGCATGGTCTCCGCGAACCCGTGGCTGGCAAAAGGCGAAGCGAAAGTTATCCTCAATGAAATCAATGCGCGCGATCCGAGTAAACTGAACGGCTATATTGAAGTTGCCGGACAAAAAGCGCAGGTAGTGATTGCAAACCCCTCGGGGATCGCCTGTGACGGCTGTGGTTTTATCAATGCAGGGCGAACCACGTTGACCACGGGTTCTGTACAGATGCAAAACGGCAGTATCTCCGGGTATCAGGTTGATCACGGTGATATCGTGATCGGTGGCAAAGGAATGGATTCCACGCGTCAGGATCATACCGATATCATTGCCCGCGCAGTGAAGATCAATGCCGCCCTTCATGCAAATGACCTGAAGATCACTACCGGACGTAACCGGGTGGATGCGGCGCATGAACAGGTGACGGCTTCTGTAGATAACGGGGCGGCTAAACCCCTGTTTGCGCTGGATGTGTCGCAGGTTGGCGGAATGTACGCCGGTAAAATCCGCCTGCGTGGTACTGAAAAAGGTGTGGGTGTACGCAATGCCGGGCACATGGGGGCCGCCACCGGCGAAGTGAAAATCACTGCCGACGGGATGATTGAAAACAGCGGAACCCTCACCGCCAGAGGAGATACCACGCTTGCCAGCAACGCCAGTGTGAACAACAGCGGTGCCATTTGGTCGTCATCCGATGCAAATATCACGGCAACAGACCATGTACAAAACAGTGGTTCTGTCGCGGCCTCCCGCCATACACGCGTGAATGCGACGGGTATCACCAGCACAGCAGCCGCTACGCTAGCCTCGGGGATTACGTCAGAGGGGAAAATCGGCAACAGCGGCGATTTAACCCTTACCGCATCAGGACAGCTTGAAGCGCACGGTCTGAATGTCGCCGCTGGTGATATCCACGCATCAGGTCAGGGACTGGATGTGTCAGACAGTCGGACACAGGCGAAAAATATCACCCTGGATGCCAGGCAGCAAAATCTCAGCACTGCCGGGGCGCGACTCATTGCCGACGGTACACTGCAAGCTACCACGACCGGAACACACAATAACAACGGAGGTTTGCTGGCTGGCGATACACTGTCGCTGACGGCAAAACGTCTTCAGAACCATCGGGGACAGATTGTCCAGAGCGGCAAACAGACGCTGATACTGAACCATCAGGATGGTATTGATAACCGCGAGGGAAGGATTGCGGCAAATGCCACAGACCTGACGCTTCAGGCCAGCACAATTGACAACCGTGACGGTGAGATTACCCATGCAGGCAACGGTACACTGACCATTTCCTCAGCCGCCTTCACCGGAGACCAGGGGAGTATTGCCTCGTCCGGAGCGCTCACGCTGAAGGGACGTGACCTGGTGCTGGACGGCAGTTCCACCACCGCCGAGGGGATCCACATTGATGCGGATAATCTCTCACACCGTGACGGTCAATTGATACAGACTGGTCAGGAGACGATGGTACTGGATGTACGCCACGCTACCGATAACCGTGGCGGGCTGATCGCAGCAAACGGCAATGTTGCCCTTAACACCACGGGCCTTGATAACCGGCAAGGACAGATCCTGGCGGCTGAGTCGGGAAGTCTTGTGGTCAGCGCATCAGGACCGACCGACAACCGGGAAGGTGTTCTGGCCGCCGCAGACAACGTGACCGTGACCACGGGTCAACTGTACAACGATGACGGGCAAATCAGTGCGGAGAAGGGAAAAGCGCAACTGAGCAGCACCGGACTGCTGAGCAACACCAACGGGCAGATAGCGGCAAATGGCGCACTGGACATCACTGCGGGCGGTCTGGACTCACGGCAGGGATTGCTTTTCGGTGAAACGATGTCCCTGTCTCTGGATAACCAGCGACTGAACAACCTGGAAGGGGTCATCGCTGCGCGGAAAAATATCACTATCAGCAGCGGAGCGCTCAATAACACCGCCGGATTGATCCAGTCTGGTGGCGATATGCGTATCAATACGCACGGTTACACTCTCAATAATCGTGACTCGCAAACGGCGGGGATCATCAGTTTCGGAAAACTGGATGTGGCATCCGGAGCACTCGACAATCAGAACGGATTACTGGCTGGTGGCGGAGATACCACGCTCACCGGGGCTACGGTGGACAACCGTAATGGCGTACTGGCCTCCGAGGCTGACCTGTCGCTGGTGGCGCAAAGCACCGATAACCATCACGGTACAATCAGTGCCGCACTGGATCTGACCCTGACATTGGCGGGTGTGCTGAACAACCAGCAGGGTGTTGTCAGCTCGGGGAAAAATCTGACCCTCACCACCTCACAACTGGATAATCTGCAGGGAGTGCTCGTCTCCGGTGCTGATGCAACACTGACCAGCACTCAGACAAGCAACCAGCAGGGGCAGATTGCCGCCCTGGGAAATCTCATGCTCACCGGCCAGACGCTGGATAACAATAACGGAGGTCTGGTACAAAGCGGCGCCGATATGACACTGGCCATCGGGGATATCAGCAACCGCAACAGCGGCGACACAGGCGGCATGACCAGCGTGGGGAATATGCAGATAACCGCTACTACCCTGCTCAATGACCAGGGATTGCTGTTTAGCGGAAAACAGATCACGCTGGACACGGGTCGTTTCAGCAATATCGCAGGCACCCTTGTTGCGCAGGAACAGCTCAGACTTTCTACCCGCAGCGATATCGATAACCGGGAAGGTTTACTCCAGGGAAATGGAGTTATTGTTAACACGGGTGACCATCTATTGGATAACCAGGATGGCACGATTTACAGTCTGGCCGCCATGCAACTGGCAACAGCGGGGTTGAACAATCAGAACGGAACGCTCGGAGCCAAAAGCGATTTTACCCTGAATGCCTCATGGCTTGATAACAGTCTGGGGGGCCGTATCGTAGGTGAGCAGGCATCCACATTTACCGTAAACCGCCTTGATAACCGCAATGGTCAGATTCAGAGCGTCGGCGGTCTGCTGATTAATGCGGTACAGGGTGTGATTGATAACACGCTGGGGCTTATCCGCAGTGGCGCGACGCTCACGTTAAGCGCCGCCTCGCTGATAAACCGCGATACACTGGCTGCAGAAAAAGGAATTGAGGGACTGGACGTCGAGGTTAACGGCCAGACGCTGGATAACACAAACGGCATGCTCCTGTCCGGACAGAATCTGACCATCAAAAATGCCGGTACACTCAATAATACCCGTGGCGAACTCGCCGCAGGCGGTGCACTGTCGCTAGGGGGAACCGCGTTTAATCTGGTCAATACCGCTGGCGTGGCGAAAGCGGGAGAAAATGCTACCGTTCAGGCTGACCGTATTAGTGGTGACGGCCAGCTACTGTCCCTCGGAGATATGGTGCTAAGCAGCCGTCAGGATATTATCAATACCAGGGAGATCGTTGCCAATGGCAACCTCACCCTCACCACGCCGGGGCTGGTAAGCAACAGTGGAAAACTGCTGGCAGGCGCTAAACTCGACCTCACCTCCGACAACTTGTACAACAGTGCCGCCGGGGAGATTGCCGCGGGCTACACCTGGCTGACGGTTGCAAACACGCTGACGAACTACGGCCTGATTGACGGAAACTGGACACTTCTCAAAGCAGGAACACTGACCAATACTGGCACCGGACGTATCTATGGGGATTACGTCGGTATTCAGGCCAACACACTCAATAACCTGGCCGAAAACAGCATAGCGGCCACCATCGCCGGGCGCGAGCGCGTGGATATCGGTGCGGGTACTCTCAATAACCGCGACCATGCCCTGATTTACAGCGCCGGTGACATGGTTCTCGGTGGCAGACTGGATGCAAACGGGATAGCGACCGGTCAGGCTGGCGTGCTGAATAACCACAGCTCAACTATTGAGTCTGCCGGAAATATGTTGCTCTCTGTCGGGCAACTCAACAACATCAATGACCATTTCAGCACTGAGGTGGTCGGGGTCTCCTCAGAGACTCTCCACGAATATCAGCATAACGGCTCCCCGAACCGCTGGGATGCAAATGCGGAAGGCGTGTTTGTTGACAGGAACTCCTCTGACAGTCTGCTTAACCTGAATACCCCAGAAGATACCGGACATAACAATGATAATTTCTATGAATATCAGTACACCAGGACCATCGAAGAAGAGGTAGTAAAGGAAAGCGATCCGGGAAAAATCCTTTCGGGTGGACATTTGTCTATTAGTGCAGACCATGTGCTGAATGACAAAAGTCAGATCGTGGCTGGCGGGACGTTGGGTATCCTGGCCGATACCGTGGATAACGTGATGCCGGAAGGTCGTCGCTGGATAACGGATGAAGGTACGGTAACGCACTACTCGCGTAAGACCAGTAAAGGTTCAGATTCACAGCGCAAAAGCACATCTGACTATGTTCCCCCTGTGATAATTCAGAGTATCAGCCTGCACCCAGGCAGACTGGAGGGAAACAGCACCATTAACGGTAGCGGGTTTCAGCTCGATTCCGTGACGCCGCAGGGAACCTCCACCACCATCAATGATACCGAAAGCATTACCGCGGGCGTTAGCGGGCGTGATATCAGCGTCGCAGACATTTCATCCCGTCAGCCTGTGGTGTTGAAGCCGGGGCTGCAGTTTGAAGTTCCTGTGAGCGGTGGTGTTTCCGATGACAACAATCATCAGACGGTGGTTCGCATTACCGGGCCGAATACGCAATTACCGGACAACAGTCTGTTCAGAACCCACCCTGAACCTGGTTCGGCGTATCTGGTGGAAACCGATCCGCGTTTTACGAATAACAAACAGTGGCTTGGCAGCGACTACATGCAGAATGCGTTCTCCACGGATCACGACAACATGCACAAGCGTCTGGGTGACGGTTATTATGAGCAACGACTGGTTCGCGAACAAATTATAGCCCTGACAGGTGGACGCTACCTCGGCGATCACCGGGATGACGAAACACAGTTTAAAGCACTGATGGACGCAGGGATTTCGTTCGGCCAGAAATACAACCTGATTCCCGGCGTAGCACTAACCGCAGAGCAGATGAGCCTGCTCACTGACGATATGGTATGGCTGGTAAATACTCAGGTACAGCTTGCAGATGGAAGCTGGCAGACAGTCATGGTGCCACAAGTCTATGTCCGCGTGAAACCGGGGGATATTGACGGCTCAGGCGCCCTGCTGGGCGGGCAGAATGTGGTGATGAACCTCAACAACAACCTGGTGAACAGCGGTACTGTCAGTGGGCGCGAGGGGGTTCAGCTCAGCGCTGACAACATCACTAATAAAGCGGGCACTATCCAGGGGGCTGATGTCAGCCTTCAGGCACGGACCGATATCAATAATATTGGTGGAATCATCAACGGGAATAACTCGGTACTGGCAAGCGCCGGACGCGACATCAATGTCACGACCACCACCCGCAGTGCACAGAGCGTATCCGGGAATAACAGTTTTGAGCGCACCACTATTGAACGCATGGGTGGCATTTATGTTCAGGCGGATGACGGCAAACTCTCCCTCGCAGCAGGTCGGGACATCAGCCTTACCGGGGCGCAGGTGGTTAACAATGGTAAGAACAGTCAGACGGTACTGAGCGCAGAGCGCGACCTGAATTTGAATACTGTCGCCACATCCGCCAGCGATAACATCACCTGGGACAAAAATAACTGGCTGAAACAGTCCGCCACGCAGCATACCGGCAGTGAAGTCAGCGGCGCGGGTTCAGTGGTGATGGTGGCAGGCCAGGATGTGAATGCACAGGCTGCCACAGTGTCTGCCGGTAGCAGTCTTGGCGTCGGTGCGGGACGGGATATCAACATTACCGCGGCAACTGACAGCAGTGAATTTGAATCCAGACACAAATACACTGGCAGTAACGGGGCGTTCTCGAAAACCACGATCACCACACATGATATGGTGAATAGCGAAACCGCACAGGGTTCGGTGTTCAGCGGTGACAATGTGAAGATGCAGGCAGGGAATAATCTCCAGGTACAGGGCAGCCATATCGTTGCAGACAACGATGTTCAGCTTAAAGCCGGAAACGATCTGATCATCACCACCGCCGAAGAGCGCAGTGCTGAAAGCCACCAGAAGCGGAAGAAAACATCGGGCCTCTCGGGGACAGGCGGTATCGGCGTGACTTACGGTAGCCAGAGTCTGAAGGTGACTGATACAGCACAGAGTGTGGCGCAACGAGGTAGCACCGTGGGTTCCGTTAACGGCAATGTCACCCTCAGCGCGGGCAATGACCTGAAGGTAAAAGGCTCTGATTTGATCGCAGGCAACAACATGACTCTGGTGGGTAAAAACGTCAGTGTTATATCAGCAACAGAAAACAGTCGCCAGACACACGAAGTGGAACAAAAGAGTTCCGGCTTCACCCTGGCCCTTTCTGGCGCGGCGGGCAGCGCCGTTAACAGCGCGGTGCAGTCCGCAAATCAGGCAAAAGGGAGCGATAATGACCGTCTTGCAGCACTCCAGGGGGTAAAAGCGGCACTCTCCGGCATCCAGGCGTCACAGGCAGTCCGTATGGATGAGGCTCAGGGAGACCGGGCGTCCAATAACAATACCGTAGGCGTCAGCCTTTCTTATGGCAGCCAGTCGTCAAAATCCACCCAGACCAGCGAGCAGACCACAGCAAAAGGCAGCAGCCTGACTGCCGGGAATAATCTGGCCGTCATTGCTACCGGTTCCGGCCAGAAAGGCCAGGACGGCGACATTCTGATACAGGGCAGCCAGATCAACGCGGGTAATGATGTCCTTCTGTCTGCGAACCGTGATGTGAACCTGTTTTCGGCAGAAAACACCTCCAGGCTTGATGGTAAAAATGAAAGCAAGGGGGGCAGCGTAGGTTTGGGTATCGGTGCAGGTTCCGGCGGTTGGGGAATTAATGTCTCGGCCAGTGTCAATGCCGGTAAAGGCAGCGAAAAAGGCAACGGCACCACCCACACTGAAACCACCGTGGAAGCAGGCAACAACCTGACTATCAACAGCGGACGTGATGCAAATCTTATCGGGGCGCAAGTCAGCGGCGAGAGCGTGACGGCTGATATCGGGCGTGACCTGACCATCAGAAGTGAACAGGATTCCGACAGTTATCACAGCAAACAGCAGAACGTCAATGCAGGTGCCAGCTTCAATTTTGGTTCGATGACGGGCTCTGCCAGTGTTAACGCCAGCCGTGACAAAATGGACAGTAACTATAAGTCGGTTAATGAGCAGAGCAGGATAACCGCAGGCAGCGGCGGTTATGATATTAAGGTTGGGGGACATACCCAGCTTGACGGTGCGGTTATCGCCTCTTCAGCCACTGATGATAAGAACCGTCTGGATACCGGCACGCTGGGCTGGAGCGACATCCACAACGAAGCGGAATATAAGGTTGAACACCAGAGCGTCGGGATGAGTACCGGCGGCAGCATCGGCGGGCAGTTCGCCGGAAATATGGCAAACACCCTGCTCAGCGGCGGAAACAGCAGTGGCAGCGCTGAAGGCACCACCTCGTCGGCCATCAGCGGCGGTAACATTATTATCCGGGATAAAGAGAACCAGCAGCAGAACGTGGATGACCTGTCCCGTGACACGGCAAACGCCAACGGCAGTATCGGTCAGATATTTGATAAGGAAAAAGAGCAGCAGAAAATACAGGAATCGCAACTCATCAGCGACATTGGTACCCAGGTATCGGATATCGCCAGAACGGAAGATGTCATTTCAGCCTCACAGAAAGCCAGCGAAAAACGTCAGAACGCCTCACAGGAAGAACGTGATGCGGCAAAATCCGAATGGGAAAAAGCGCATCCGGGTAAAACGGTGACAGGCGCTGATATTGGTGAAGTGATTTACCAGAATGCCTATGCTGACGCAATGAAGGATGCCACCAATGGCACTGGCAGCCGTACCCAGCAGGCTATTCAGGCGGTGACGGCAGCAGTACAGGGTCTGGCCGGTGGTGATATGAATGCGGCCATTGCAGGTGCGGCAGCGCCGTATATTGCAGAAGTGATTGGGCATCAGTCCGGTCTTGAAGGTATGAGTAAAGTGGCGGCTCACGCAGTGGCAAATGCGGTACTGGCGTCCATGCAGGGGCAGAACGCGCTGGCGGGTGCGGCAGGTGCCGCCAGCGGTGAACTGACCGGGATGATAGCCCTGGAGATGTACGGTA
This sequence comes from Enterobacter sp. RHBSTW-00994, assembly GCF_013782625.1. NCBI lineage: Bacteria > Pseudomonadati > Pseudomonadota > Gammaproteobacteria > Enterobacterales > Enterobacteriaceae > Enterobacter > Enterobacter sp. RHBSTW-00994. The sequence goes on from NZ_CP056199.1 coordinate 969,508, forward strand.
AACCGCTCAGCGAACTGAGCGAGACAGAGAAACAGACCATCAGTGCACTGGCGACCATCGCATCCGGTATTGCCGGGGGACTGGCAGGCGACAGTACCTCATCGGCACTGGCCGGGGCCCTGTCAGGCAAGACGACGGTTGAGAATAACAGCCTGGCGCATGTTCTGGCTGCGATAGAAGCAAATAAGCCGGGAACAGTTGATTCATGGACAAAAGAACAGCAGGCTGCAATTAAAGAAGCATGTAGTGGTGGTACACCTGTATCATGTGAAACCGTAGTGGCTGCTATGGGCAGTGCTATGGTATGGCCATTTTTACCGGAAATGATGGCAACAACCAGTCTTGTTGGTGCCGGGGCCAATGCCGGTGTTGGTTATACCATCAACGGTGAAATAAATCTTAATGATGTTATTCTCGGATACTGGACGGGTTTATTCACAGCAAACACCGGAATTTGGGGAACTGTAGCTATAAATGCTGGTAGTGGCGCGACATCAAGTTACCTTAAAGGTGATGACCCGTGGAAAGGCGGGGTAATTAGTGGCGCGGCGTCTGGGGTCGGTTATGGTATCGGAAAAGTTACACAGAACTCCCTTGATAAAATTTTTAACCCGATGAAGCCTTGGAAAGACTGGCTTTGGACGGATGTCGGAATGGGTATATCGAAACCATTGCCGTTAGATCCGTTGCCTGGAATGTTTGGGAATGCAGGTTCCAGCTTGACTACAGAAATCATAAATGATCAAGCAGGTAAAGTTGATCTCAACAAATTGAAGGGAGAACAGAAATGACCTTCAAGGGATTGATTTTAATGTATATCATTCTTCTTTTGACAAGCGTTTTAGCCTTAAATATTTTTTCGCTGTTGGTATTTCTTGGCACAAGGATATTTTTCTGGTTTGCATTCAATGTACCATTTGAACTACCAAGTGATGATTTGATCAAATATTGTAAAGCATCGACCTTTGCTGGAGTGGTGATCGCAACGGGCTGTTGGTGGATTTATTACCAACGTTTCAGACGAAATTACAAGCGAAAGTAAAGAAAGGTCTGTAGGCCTACAGCTACAGTTGAAAAGAGCAGCAGAAGATGCAGGAATCGCAGCTCATCAGCGACATTGGTACCCAGGTATCGGATATCGCCAGAACGGAAGATGTCATTTCAGCCTCACAGAAAGCCAGCGAAAAACGTCAGAACGCCTCACAGGAAGAACGTGATGCGGCAAAATCCGAATGGGAAAAAGCGCATCCGGGTAAAACGGTGACAGACGCTGATATTGGTGAAGTGATTTACCAGAATGCCTATGCTGACGCAATGAAGGATGCCACCAATGGCACTGGCAGCCGTACCCAGCAGGCTATTCAGGCGGTGACGGCAGCAGTACAGGGTCTGGCCGGTGGTGATATGAATGCGGCCATTGCAGGTGCGGCAGCGCCGTATATTGCAGAAGTGATTGGGCATCAGTCCGGTCTTGAAGGTATGAGTAAAGTGGCGGCTCACGCAGTGGCAAATGCGGTACTGGCGTCCATGCAGGGGCAGAACGCGCTGGCGGGTGCGGCAGGTGCCGCCAGCGGTGAACTGACCGGGATGATAGCCCTGGAGATGTACGGTAAACCGCTCAGCGAACTGAGCGAGACAGAGAAACAGACCATCAGTGCACTGGCGACCATTGCATCCGGTATTGCCGGAGGACTTGCAGGCGACAGTACCTCATCGGCACTGGCCGGGGCACAGTCAGGCAAGACGACGGTTGAGAATAACTCGCTCAGTGTTGTGATGCAGGGTGGAAAACTGGCTGCGCAGGGCTGCATGAAAATATCTGCCTGTCGTGATCGGCTGGTTGCCAGTGGGCTTGGGGCTCTGCTGGGCGTCGGAGCATCCACATCGGCAATGGATGCGCTGTCGAATGATGAGAAGATGAACCTGATTTATGTGGCATCGCTCAATGATCCTGCACAGCTCAACCAATTAAATGATGCTCAGAAAGCCGCCTATGAGTCCCTGACGGGTAAGACGATCACCAGTACTGGTGGTACGCAGGTTATCAATCCGGGGCCGTCAAACACCGGTGGAGACCAGACTGTAACCGGAAATGTGCCTTCCAACACAGGGAATAACCAGTCTTCAGGTCAGGGGGTACCCAATACAGGTAACACTGATGGCAATCCTGATACTGGTGGCATTACTACGGTTACACCGATTCCGGAAGGCCCAAGTAAAGATGACTTGGCTTATCTGGCCCTTAAAGGCAAAGAGGCACAAGACGCCGCTCAAAATTTAGGGTTCGATCGCAGAATTCCACCACAGAAAGCACCATTTAATTCTCATGGTCAGCCCGTTTATTCTGACGGAAAAAACTATATCACTCCTGACATTGATAGCCATAATGTAACAAATGGTTGGAAAATGTTTGACCGTAAAGGGAATAGAATAGGAACGTATGATAGCAATCTGAACAGGATTAAGGATTAATATATGTTTGGTATTTTCCCTGACGACAATCCGATGAATATTGATGGTGAACTTGTATTGCCTGCTTCTATTGTTATAGATGAATTCACGGAAAAGATGAATATTCCCTTAACATACTGGAGTATAGAAGATTACAAGCTATCTTGGCTAAGATCTCTTGAAGAAGGATTGATAACTAAAAAGCATGCTACTTTAGCGGTATCAATGTATGAATCTAAAAGTGTTAATTTCATATTCACATGGCTTTTATATTTTCAGGGGGATAAGGTTTTTATACAAAATAAAATACTTTTTCTTGACGAATGTGACGGTTTTACTGCTATTAGGATTAATGATTTTGTAGAACCACGTTCTATTTACACTGAGGATGGTATCAAAATTTCTGAATGGATTACTGATTTAGACAGTGTGATCGATTTTTATAAGGCCCTTAGGCAGTGGAAGACATCCCGCTGATAGTTGATGAGATGTTTGTTCAGATGTCTGAAAAGTTACTTTAGTTTCGATTACTGACGCCCCAGAAGATCATTGGGATTGGCGGGGCGGTAGCGTGTTCGGGCGAAAAAGGTGCGTTGGGATAAAAAGTTGGTAGGCAGGAAGTACAGCGAAAAAAATGGCTGTAACTCACTGAAATAACAGGGATAAACCGGATGCATTGCAGCAACCTGTGTCGGAAAGAGTTGTTGTTGAGAATAATAACCTCGCTGCCGTGCTGGCAGCAGCCGAAAAACAAAAACCAGGTACTGTCGAAAAATGGGAACAGCAGACTCAGGAAGCAATTAAAGAAGCCTGTAGTGGCAATACTCCAGTATCCTGTGAGCTTGCTGTAGCTGGTCTGGGAACAGTAATGTCTGGTGGTGTTTTGCCGGGAGCAATGGTTGCATCAGGAGCGGTAAGTGCCAGTGCCGTGACTGTTGTTGATTTATGGCTTAATGGGGAAGTTGATCCTAAAAACGTGATTGCAGCCTACTGGGCTGGAGCTGTAACCAGAGATATGGGATTCAAAGGAACTGTAACTGTAAATGCTGCCAGTGGAGCAGTAACTAATTATCTGGATGGTAAGAATCCTTTCCTTTATGGAACGATCAGTGGCGTTGGTAGTGCTATCGGTTATGGTATTGGCAATAAAATACTCGCGCCTAAGTTGGATGAATTTTTCAATCCAACATGGAAAACATTGAACTGGGATGACATCGGCATGGGGATATCAAGACCAACGACGTTAAGCCCTATTCCTTCTATATCAGGAACATTTGGTGGTGGGCTATCAAGTGAATACATCAATGTCATAACCTCGCCTGATAAAAAAATAGATGAGGCTAATAAATGAGAAATAAGAAACGTAAATATGTCTTGGCTTTTTTTTTCATAACTATATCAATGGCTCTGACAGGAGCAATTGTTGTATCACTAACTCATGCCGTAGCTAAGCTATATCTCTTTTTTAATTCTGGCATACCTTTATTCTCTCATCTACCTGAGTTTTACAAAGGTATAAAGGCAGGTATGTTTGGCGGGGCCATAGCAGGTTTTGGGTGTTGGTGCATATATTTCTGGAATAGAAAAAAATAGGAAATTGCAAATGAAAATTAAGTTACTGGCAGTATTACCGTTATCACTAATGGTAAGTGAGATTGTAAGCATCCCGGTAAACCGGACCATTCACATTTAGAGATCTTCCGGCATACTGAATATGTCCCCGGAGGAGATCGCCATGCGCAAAGCCCGATTCACCGAACACCAGATCATCGCCGTTCTGAAGTCTGTCGAAGCCGGACGTACCGTCAAGGATGTCTGCCGCGAAGCCGGTATTTCCGAAGCCAGCTATTACAACTGGAAAGCGAAGTTCGGCGGTATGGAAGCCTCTGATATCAAAAAGATGAAGGACCTTGAGGATGAAAACCGCCGGCTGAAACAGATGTTTGCGGACCTGAGTCTCGAATGCCGCGCCCTGAAAGACGTTATTGAAAAAAAGCTTTAAAACCAGCGATAAAGCGTGAGCTGGTCAGCTATCTGACCGCACAGTTTGCCATGAGCTTACGTCAGGCCTGCAGGACGTTATCGCTGAGCAGGACGGTATTTCGTTATCAGCCGGATACGCGACGTGATGAGCCGGTGATTATGGCGCTGACCGTGGCGGCTGAACGCTATCCGCGATACGGATTTAAAAAGCTTTTTCAGATACTGCGCAGGCAGGGCAACGCCTGGAACCATAAAAGAGTTCACCGTATTTACTGCCTGCTGAAACTGACTTTTCGCCGTAAGGGAAAACAGCGCCTGCCGGTGCGCAATCCGGCTTCGCTGGCTACACCAGAGGCGATGAACCAGAGCGGGTCCATCGATTTTATGCACGATGCGCTGGTGTGTGGCAGACGTTTCAGGACCTTCAACGTGGTGGATGATTATAACCGGGAAGCGCTGGCGATCGAAATTGACCTGAATATCCCGGCGCAGCGGGTTGTCAGAGTGCTGGACAGGATCGTGGCAAACCGCGGATATCCGCTGAAGATGCGGATGGATAACGGTCCGGAGCGGGTCTTGCTGACGCTGGCACAATGGTCAGAAGAGCATGGTGTGATGCTGGAATTTATCAGGCCCGGCAAGCCAACACAGAATGCCTTTATCGAACGATTCAAGCGGACGTACCGGACAGAAATACTGGATTTTTATCTGTTCAGAACCCTGAACGAAGCACGTGAAATTACAGAGCGCTGGCTGGCTGAATATAACAGCGAGCGCCCCCATGAATCCCTGAATAACCTGACGCCGGAAGAATACCGGCTGATGGCTGAAACCCCGGAAATCTCAAAAAGTGCGTGGAACTAAAACGGGTGCGCTGACAAGTTGGCCTGGTTTTCAAAAAATATGTGGAACTCAAATCGGTCTATTTACAATCGATAATAGCCAGAATATTTTCCATATCCTGTTATTTACTGACAGGTTCCATATCATAGACATAGTCGCCAATCACCGCTTTGATTGAAAATCCTGCACCAATATCTCGGGTCATGACCACAGCCTCAGGCATATAAGAATAGGCATAGTGATAAGAATTACAGGTTAGCGTCCAGCCATTGGTTAACGGTATTTTTTTATCGTAATCACAGCCTTCGAAATCACCGTCTACTTTTGTCACTTTTGCTACGGTATAGCCTTCTAAATCAGACAGGTTGCTGCCTTCCAGGGCATACGATGTGGGGGATAATGTGATTAAAGCCAGGAAAGAAAAATACAGTCCCTTCATTTTATTCCCTTTATTGAAAGATAAGTTGCCGAAGAGGGGGATTATACTCTTCAGAGCAGGAGCCTGAAAGGCGTTCTGCCTGGTGTGAGTCTTTCCCTTTGAGGCAAACAACGGGTTTTAACCACCTGCGTTACTCTGCTGCAACCATTTCTTATACTCTCCAGGCCATTCCACGGTCTCTGTACCCGTTTTTCCCATCCCGAATCCATGCCCTCCGGTTGGGTAGCGATGCATTTCCACCGGCACACCATGTTTCTGACAGGCGTCATACATGATTAACGAATTATGTGGATCAGAACGTGGGTCATCTTTGGCCTGCACGATAAAACATGGCGGCGTCTGGGATGAGACGTAATGTTGCACTGACCACGCTGCTTCTTCTGAAGCCGTGGCGTGTGGCCCAACGAGGATCCGATGCGTTGAGGTATGGGTATAGGGTTTTTCAAGCGTGATAATCGGGTAGATCAGAGCTGTGCGATCCGCGCTGGCAGGTAATTCATCAATCGCATCCTGGGGCGTATAAGCGCGATAGTCAGGCCGCGTTGCTGCCATTCCCAGCAGATGCCCACCTGCTGAAAATCCCAGAACGCTTACTTGTTTCTCGCGCTGGCGGATAATTCGCAGTGCCCGTTGAGCGTCCTGTAGCGCCACCTGGTTTCCGTCATGCCAGCCTTCGCCTGGCAGTCGGTAGTGAAGAATATAGGCGGTATAACCTCTTGCGATAAGCCACCGGGCAGCAGGCAAAGCCTCTTTGCCATCCTGAATCTGTTTGTAGCCGCCCCCCGCGGCAATCAACACGCCGTGGCCGATGGGGGAGGAGGGGAGCAGAATGCTCAGGCCCGGAACGGTGATGTTCCGCAGTGCGCCAGAATGAGACTGAATCACCCTCCCTTCAGGCCCGCCGCCACCGGGTGGGGGTCCTTTCCACAACGGGATGTTTATGGGGGCTATGAGTCCGGTAGAGGCAAAGGAAAGCCGAGCCGTCGCCATTGTGGCGGCCAGACCCATCAAAAAGTGGCGGCGGTTCATGCTGAGATCTCCGGGAAAACACCCGGATCATTAAAGCAGTTAAGCGGGGAGGATGAAGAAGTGGTGTAAAACTGTTTCATACCTGGTCTTTGCCCCATTAATTTTTAGTGTTGCGGCAATGTTAACTTTCTACTAGTCTTTCCGCTTTCGGAGAAACACGATGTCTGTCACCGATACCCTTCTGGCTTACACATTCGCCGCCACGCTTTTGACACTCACTCCTGGTCTTGATACCGCATTAATCCTGCGTACCGCCGCCGCGGATGGCAGTAAAAAAGCGGTTCATGTGGCTCTGGGCATCGACACCGGCTGTTTTATCTGGGGAGCGTTGGTGGCGTTCGGGCTCGGCGCATTGCTGGCCGTTTCTGAAGTGGCTTACTCGCTGCTGAAATGGTGTGGCGCAGCCTATCTTTGCTGGCTGGGTCTTCAGCTACTGATCCGCCCGCGCCAGCAGTTCTCTCTCTCATCTGATGGCACTACACGGAGCAGTAACGGTTTTTTGCGTGGCATGCTGGGTAATGTCCTGAACCCGAAGATGGGCATTTTCTATGTCTCGTTTCTGCCGCAGTTTATTCCGGCAGGTCATTCCCCGTTTGCCTGGACCTTTTTGTTGGTCGGCATTCATGTGCTGATCGGCACTCTCTGGTCGCTGACGCTGATTATGGCGACCCGCTATGCGGCGGAGGTGCTAAAAAAACCGGCGGTGGTGAAGTGGATGGACAGAACCACCGGCGTGGTATTTCTGCTGTTTGCCGTCAGGCTGGCGATGAGCAAGCGATAAAAAACGCCACCCGTCGGGTGGCGTTGGCGCTTAACTTAGTTTTTGATTCCAGTGAGTTGAATCATATTGAAATAGTCTCCGACTCCGGCCTCCATCATGGAGACCATTATCTCCTGCGCCATGTCGCATTCCATAAAGTCATCCCAGGCCTGCTGGCAGGTGTCCATTTCGCGAACTGTGTTAAGCGTGATGCCCGGCTCTTTTTCCCAGCATGCTTTCCACCAGCGTAGGGGATAGAAATACCATTCCGGCGTCCAGAACGGTTTCACCACGTCGGGGAGGTTGTGCTCGTCGTATTCGCCGATAAACCCAGGTACAGCAACTGCCACATATCCGCCCGTTTTCAGAAATGGCAGCAATGTCGCCAGCATGGTGTTGTTACTGCCGAAATACTGGTATGCATCCACACTGATAATCAGATCAAAGTAGTTGTGGGCAAAAGGAATTGGCTTTGTGGCATCGACCCGGAGTGGGAATATTTGCCTGTCCAGTCCGAGTGCGGCGAAGCGCTCTGCATTTTCAGTGGGTGAGATCCACAAGTCGGCGGCGAAAACGGTCGCATCATATTTTTCCGCCAGCAGGACAGAAGAGATCCCTTTTCCGCAGCCGAGATCCAGAATACGCATCCCCGGCGTTATTGGAAGCGATGCGACCAGCTCTTCGGTGAGTCGCATCGCGTTTGGCCCCATCATGGTATCGCGCAAAAATGCGTGGTCATAATTGTCTGTGTAAGGTGTCTTCATCCCTGCTCCTTAGCGATTATCCAACTGGGCGCGAACGTTATTCAGCCCGGTGGTGTTGATGTGATAGGGCTGGCCGTTAACAGAGCGGATCAGCTTTTTGGTCCGGAGTTTTTTAAAGACGGCGAGTGAGCAATCGCTGAGCAGCAGCCCCTCACGGGTGTAGCACTCAACGGAGGTAATGCGGCCAGCGTTGTTGCGGACGTGCACAATGCGTCCACCTTTGGCGAGAACGTGTAAGGTACGTTGTTCCTGACGGGATAAATTCATACTGGAAAACCTGTTTCATCATCATGCGTAAAAACGAGCCCACACCAGCAGGTGTGTGCGTAAGGTTTAAGCGCAGCGATAACCAGTCCGTCCTGTGAAGGGCGGGATACTGATTATCTGATGATGACATTCTCCAGCATCAAAGCCTCGGTGAGTGTTGAAAAGCATTTACGAGGTGAATGTTATCACGTAAAAAATATGTGGAAATGAAATGGTCGGAAAAGTGTGACGTTGAACAGGCAGGCTTCTCTGTACAGAGAAGCCTGAGAAGTGTCTCAGGCTTCTGTCGTGTGGATCGGGAGTTTTGATTTTCGGCGCATCAGCACAAATACAGCAATACCCGCCAGCAGAATACCGGGCGCATCCTTACCCCGCCTCCAGCATGCCAAAGCTCACTATTCGTGAGCGACCCAGTTCTTTCGCCCGATAGAGTGCGACATCGGCTGCGCGCAGCAGGTTATCGCCCTGGGCGTGTTCTGGATAGCTGGCGATACCGATAGAAACATCAACAGGGCCAATCTCAGACAATCCATAGCGTAATGACAGTTCATGGACTCCGTTGTAAATCTCGGTCGCGCAGCGGTGGGCTTCTTCTTCATTGGCTCCGGACAGGAGAGCCAGGAACTCTTCGCCTCCGTAGCGGAAGGCCAGTCCACTGTTGTGAACGGCACGCTGCACAATCGTCGCCACGCTTTTGATGACCTGATCGCCTGCCTCGTGACCGAAGCGGTCATTGATGTTTTTGAAGTAGTCGATATCGATCATCAGACAGCTCACCGGTTCGTCATTCCGCATCGCCTGGCTCATTTGCGTGCGTAGCGTATCGTCCAGATGGTGGCGGTTTCGCAAGCCTGTTAACGGGTCGTATAAGGCTTTTTCCAGCAAGGCATCCCGCAGGCGCTGGTTGGCAAGAGCCAGGCCCAGAGCTTCAGCCATTAATTCCAGATACGCACGAGATGGAGCGGTTTCGGACGTAATACCCTGGAATGAAAGCAGCCCAATGGCCTCGCCTTGAGCGATTAGCGGTACGCACAATGATTGCCCCGAGCAGGATTCCGGCAGGTGATAGCAGGCAATATCGGGTGCTTCATTCGAGGGCGGATGGCTTTGCCCCCGACGTACAGCCCAGCAATCATCGGGATGGAACGGCGAGTCTTCACCTTGCGGTGAAAGCCATTGTGCAGCACAGCGCATCTGCCAGGGATCGTGGTCCAGAATATAGAGCTGTCCGGCAATGCCCGGTGCAATGTTAGGGGCAAACAGTTGCGCGACATTAATGACGTCCGTAAAAGATTCACAGCCCTGCAGGCGTTGTGTCATACGAGCCAACAGCTCGCGGATTGCCCAGTCGGCATCGCGTTCCTTTTCCAGCCGTTGTCGCACAAGTCCGTTTTCGCGAAAGATACGAATGGCCTGCGCCATGTCGCCGATCTCATCAATCTGGTTGAAATTAGGGGTTTCGACTGCGTAATCCTGTGAGGCGAGCCGGTGTACGACATCGCTCAGGCGGACAACCGGGCGCAGTACGCGGCGCTTGAGGATAAAACCCAGCACAAACAAAAACAGCAGGGCGGTTGCCCCTACCATGACTTCAGATAATGTACGCAGTGTTCTGGAGGTATTGGTTGCCTCTTCGACGGCAGCATGCGCGCGGCGATCCAGCAACTGGCGGAAATGGTCAATCTGGTTTTGTACCCGGTCCAGCTCTTGTTCATAGGGTTTACCGTACAGCAATTGAACGGCCCGGGTCTCTTCTCCACGGGCTATACTGGCTAAGGCTGTCTGCTGCTCATCCTGAAGTTCATCAATGACCTGTAGCCCTTCATGCAGCAACGCCAGCTCTTCACCTGTCGCCCCATTGTCCTTCAGTTTTGCCAGTCGATGTTCGATGGTCTTTAATGAGGTCTCTTTCTGGCGATACTCGGTAAGGACATCGGGATCTTTATTGACGACATAGAGCCGCGCAAGGTCGGAAAGCGCCCAGGCATCAGTTTCAACATCTTCGGTGAGTTGATCAAATACCTGCCGCTGTTCGACAGCTTTACGCTCAACATTGTCGGCGTTCGAGGCCATAAGCATGACGATACCTGAAGCGATCGTCAGACAAACGGTGGCTCCATAGGCCCAGTTCGTGATGGTGGCAATTCGCACCTGTTGGATCCTTCTACGACTTTTGTGGGATAGCGTTGTTAGAAATTATAGAAAATGTTTGATTTCTGGCGATAAAAAAAGGCGGCGTAGCGCCGCCTGGTGTGTTGTTTATCGTCACCGCTTCACAAATCTGGAGGATTTTTGCCTTCTTCAATAAATTCCTCATCAAGCCCATCAGCATTACCCGCATGATCTCGCCCGGAGAACAGATTCCAGCAGGCGATAAACAGCGCGGCAATCAGCGGCCCAATGACAAAACCATTGATGCCATAAATTTCCATGCCACCAAGTGTGGCGATCAGTATCAGATAATCCGGCATTTTGGTGTCTTTCCCTACCAACAGCGGGCGCAGAATATTGTCGACCAGGCCGACAATGATCACGAAGAAGCCCACAATGAAGAACCCTTGCCACAGCTGATGCGTCGCAAACAGGAAGATGGCCGCCGGAACCCAAATAATGGCGGAACCTACGGCAGGGACGAGGGAGAGAAATGCCATCAGCGCGCCCCACAGTATGCTGCCATCAATGCCCACGATAGAAAAAGCAATACCGCCCAGCGTTCCCTGAACCACAGCCACCACCGCAGTGCCTTTCACGGTGGCTCTGGATACCGCAACGAACTTGGCGAAGAGATGTTGTTTAGCAAAATCGGTCAGCGGCAGGGAATCGAGGATCTGCCGCACCAGGAAAGGGCCATCTTTCAACAAGAAGAACAGCAGGTACAACATAATGCCGAAGCTGATGGCAAAACCAAATGTCCCTTTGCCGATGAGAAACGCACTACCTGCAAGATATTGTCCGCCTTGCAGCGCCACGTCTGAGAGTTTTTTCTGGATTTGCGCGGTATTGTCCAGATCGTGTTTGATCAGGAAACTGCTCGCCCAGTCGGGAAGATGTGAAAGGAGGCTGGCAAACACTTCCGGGAACTGCGCGGTGTTTTGCTGCAGCTTGGTGTAAACCACGTTGAGCTCGAGCGCCAGCGACGAGAGGATCACCGTGAGCGGGATGAAAACAATCAGGCAGATAATCCCGATGGTTAACAGCGATGCCAGCCCGTTGCGGTCACCAAGTGCTGTACGCAGTCTGTTTTTCACCGGGTTAAAGATAACGGTCAGAATAGCGGCCCACAGAATGGCGGAAAAATAGGGTGCAAGTATGTCGAAGAATGCCCAGGTCACGAGGGCGAGAATGAAGATGAAAAAACCTTTGGTCAGTCCGTTAAATCGCATCAGTGAGTCCTGGTAACTGAGAAACAGTGTCGACTATAGAACTGTTTTGGGGAATTACCAACGCTATGAATCGGGATTGTTCATGATGGAGGACCCTCCGGGACAGGCGGCGCGTCCGCACCGCCGGGTCATTACGCCTGACGCAGCAGCGGCAATGTGGCCAGCAGATTTTTCAGGTTGAGGGCATCCCACGGCAGATGTTCGGCAATGCCAAGCCCGACAACATCCGCCGCACGATCGGCCTGGGCGATAACGGCTGCGGCTTCCGAAAGCGTCAGTTTCCCCCTGGCAACCCCGTCCCATTTTTCTGGCGTATCGTCCGGGCGGGCGAACATCACCGCCCGGAATTGCCGGAAGTCCAGCACATCCAGATCAAAATGGATCGCCAGGTGGGTGATCTTTTCTGCTTTTATCCATTCGGCAATAGCCTGGCTGCCTTCGCGGATCGCCTCTGGCGACACCGTTCGGATCCCTCTTTCGCGAATAAAATCAGCTTCATACGCATTCGGTGAATGAAGCCCGGCGATCATCACGTTGCTGGCCGGAACAGGACGTTTAACGCGATGCGTGAGATCGTGGTCTCCGTTCCCCATCAGTGCGCCCAGAATATGCGCATGGGCGTTAGCGTACTGCGCGGGGGTCATGACATCTGGATGGGTATCGATCCACAGGATGCCAAATCCTTCGCCGTAGCGCTCGCTGAGCCAGGAAAAGGGTTCCAGATCGATCAGGCAATCGCCGCCCAAAACGGTGATGCGCTCAGGCTGATGTTTCTTGATGAGTTGGGCCGCATTGTCCAGATCTTGCATCAATTTACTGCGGCCTAAAATGCCCTCTTCAACATCGGGCTGGACGGTTAAGGGTGTGACCGGAACGAGCTCTACGGGTGATGGGGTATCAGGTGCAAGCCATGCCAGCATCTGCGCGCCAAAGTGATATTCACGTAGATTACCGCCCAGCCAGAGGGGAAAAATAAGCCGCAGGCTCTTGTCATCATTAATGCTCATGGTGCTCTCCTTATGATTGTTCCACGCGTAAGCAGCGCGAGAAATCGGTTCAGGATAAAGCAACGGGACGTCGTCACAAGACGCAAAACCTGACATCATTGTTCACCAATATGGATAATCAGGTGATGAACATGAATCAACTTCTGGCGATGCGTGCGTTTGTGAAAGTGATCGACACTGATTCGTTCAGCCGGGCCGCCGGGCAACTAGGGATGCCGCGTTCGACGGTGAGTAAGCTGGTTACCGATCTTGAGCGTCATCTCGGGACAACGTTACTCCACCGGACTACCCGTTCTCTTGCCGTCACGCCTGAAGGAAAGGAGTACTACCAGGACGCGGTGCGACTGGTGGCCGATCTGGACAGGGCTGACAATGCGGTACGACGTAACAAAGACAGCCCCGGCGGTATGTTGCGCATAGATGTTCCTGCTGTGTTTGCGGAATCCCTGCTTATTCCGGCACTGGCTGATTTCCATCGTGAGTTTCCCGACATCGCCATTTCTCTTGGTGTGAACGACAGAACCATCAGCCTGGTTGGTGAGTCCGTAGACTGCGTGATCCGTATCGGAGAACTGCTCGATATGTCGATGGTGGGGCGTAAGCTTTTTGATATGGCGTTCGTGACCTGTGCCACTCCGGGTTACCTTGCGGATAAAGGTATGCCGGGTACACCGCCGGACTTACGCGTGGGGCATGAGCTGGTCGGGTATTTTTCCGCTGGAAGCGGGCGTCCAGAGGGGCTGACGTTTATTAAGGACGAACAGCGTTACTTCTACGAACGCTGCGCATTTTCCGCAAATGGCGGTAGTGGTTTTATCGCCATGATCCGCGCCGGGCTCGGGGTGGGTCAGCCGCTGCAATGCTATGTTGAAGATGATCTGAAAAACGGTCGCCTGGTGGCGGTGCTTGAAGAATGGCAGCGTCCATCCGTTCCCGTACATGTTCTTTACCCACCTAATCGCCATCAGAATGCGCGATTACAGGTGTTTATTGACTGGCTGATTGCGCGATTTCGTAAGCAGGCGTAGGGCACGATCGCGATGCGTATATCGGGAGCTGGCTTGCCTGGGGCAAGCCGGAAATCATGAATTTCACTCATAACCACATCCTATTTCCTGCTCATTATTCATTACCTCATCTCGTCTATCATACGCAGCCACGCACACACCCGACCGGAATGCTATGACCGCACCGAAAACCACTGGCTTACCTTTTATCCTGATCCTCAGCGCGTTGATGGCCTTCACTTCGCTCTCCACGGACATCTATCTTCCTGCCATGCCTGTAATGGCAGCGGAACTGCACGGAAACGTGGAACTGACCATCACCGGTTTTTTAATCGGCTTTGCGATTGCCCAGCTTATCTGGGGGCCGATTAGCGACCATCTGGGGCGCCGTATTCTACTGTTTATCGGTATGACGCTCTTTATCATTGGTTCGGCAGGCTGCGCGCTGGCGACCGATATTACTCACATTGTCTTCTGGCGTGTTTTTCAGGCGCTGGGAGCGTGTACGGGTCCGATGCTGGCAAGGGCGATGATCCGCGATCTGTTTAGCCGTACCCGCGCGGCACAAATGCTGTCAACGCTGGTGATTGTGATGGCGATTGCGCCGATTGCCGGGCCGCTTATTGGCGGTCAGCTGATTAAATTCAGTTCGTGGCATAGCATCTTCTGGCTGCTGGTGGTGATTGGCGCACTGATGTTTGCCTCGCTATGGTGGTTGCCGGAAACGCTGGCGGAGGATAAACGCGTCAAAGCGTCTTTCGTCGGGGCGTTCAGGAACTACGCGGCGCTGCTGCGTAACCGCGTATTTATGCGCTACACCCTGAGTCTGACCAGTTATTACGTGGCGGCCTACGCATTTATTACGGGATCGCCGTTTGTCTATATCCGCTATTACGGCGTTGAGCCTCAGCACTATGGCTGGCTGTTTGCCGTGAATATTGTCGGCGTGATGGGGATGAGCGTGGTTAACCGCAGGCTGGTGAGCCGTCATGCACTGGAAAGTCTGTTAAAGCATGCCACGCGGGTCGCGGCAGCAGCGGCTGTGCTCATGGCGGTCTGCGTCTGGCTGAAGATCGGCGGTATTGTGGCGATTGTGGTACTGGTGTTTATCTTCTTCGCCATGAACGGGATTGTCGCGGCGTCCTCAACGGCGGCGGCGCTGGATGCCGTTCCTGCCAATGCCGGTTCAGCATCGGCACTGATTGGTTCCCTGCAATATGGCAGCGGGATCATCTCTTCCCTGCTGCTGGCGACCTTAAGCGATGGCACTCCGTGGACGATGGCGTGGATCATCGCGATCTTTACCTTTGTCAGTATGCTGCTGGCTGCGAAAAAAGAATGAGCTGTGCTATGTTTTGATGTGTTTTTAACCACTTTCAGGATGCATACATGGAAAAGGTGTTTTCGGGTGGATGTTTGTGCGGAGCGATTCGGTTCACGGCAACCGGTGGGGGCAATGCGCATACCTGCTCATGCGATATGTGCCAGAAACAGACTGGAGCACAAACCGTGGTGTGGATTGAATTTGCGGCGCAAAACGTGCAATGGACGGGCGAGGGCGGTTGTCCGGCTACGTGGCGATCGTCTGGCTACTCCAGCCGTGCATTTTGTCCTGTCTGTGGGAGTTCACTGGGGGCAATTGATGATTCTCCAACCATTGCGCTGTTTTCCGGCGTTTTTGATGAGCCTGACCAGCCCGAGTTTGCCCCCCGGCATCACGCGTTCGACGATATGATGCCCGCATGGTGGCGGCATCACCTCTGCAACCTCTGATCGTATGATGCCGGTTGTGGCAGATCCCACTTTCGACTGACCGAGGTTCTTTGTCTCTCACGCCATGCTGTAAGTATCTGCTTGTGGAGGTGCTTATGGCCTGGCGACCCATTCTGTATGTCATTTTGACACCCCATCCCCAGCTCTCTACCCGGCGTGCCCGGTTGCGTCTGGTGCATGGCTAGCTTTTTATTAACAATCGCGGTATAACAGACCTTCTTTGGATGTTTAGATGTCCATACGTTTAGAAGGTAATATGCAAACACAACAAGAAAATGGGCAGCTTAAGCGCACCATGAAAACTCGCCACCTGATTATGCTTTCGCTGGGTGGCGTGATTGGCACAGGGTTATTTTTCAATACGGGTTACATCATTTCCACCACGGGCGCTGCGGGTACACTGCTGGCCTACCTGATTGGTGCGCTGGTCGTCTGGCTGGTCATGCAGTGTCTGGGCGAACTCTCCGTTGCGATGCCGGAAACCGGCGCGTTTCATGTCTATGCTGCCCGTTATCTTGGCCCGGCAACCGGATATACCGTCGCCTGGCTTTACTGGCTGACCTGGACGGTTGCTCTGGGATCGAGTTTTACCGCCGCCGGATTTTGCATGCAGTACTGGTTTCCGCATGTGCCTGTCTGGGTATGGTGCGTGGTGTTCTGCGTGGTGATTTTTGCGCTCAATGTAATTTCTACGCGCTTCTTCGCAGAAGGAGAATTCTGGTTCTCGCTGGTGAAAGTCATCACCATCATTGCCTTTATCATTCTGGGTGGTGCGGCCATTTTCGGGTTTATTCCCATGCAGGACGGTGCGCCTGCGCCGGGGCTGACAAACATCACCGCTGAAGGTTGGTTCCCGCATGGCGGTTTGCCGATCCTGATGACCATGGTTGCGGTGAACTTTGCCTTTTCCGGTACTGAGTTAATTGGTATTGCTGCCGGGGAAACAGAAAATCCGCACAAGGTTATTCCCGTCGCCATTCGAACCACCATTGCCCGGTTGATTATCTTCTTCATCGGCACGGTATTTGTGCTGGCTGCGCTGATCCCGATGCAGCAGGCGGGTGTGGAAAAAAGCCCGTTTGTACTGGTCTTTGAAAAAGTGGGGATCCCGTATGCGGCTGACATTTTCAACTTTGTGATCCTGACCGCGATCCTCTCGGCAGCCAACTCCGGTCTGTATGCTTCAGGCCGCATGCTGTGGTCACTTTCAAATGAGAAGACGCTGCCGCGCTGTTTTGCCCGTGTGAATAAAAACGGCGTCCCGCTGACAGCGATTTCGGTGAGTATGCTGGGTGGTGTCCTGGCGCTGTTTTCGAGCGTCATCGCGCCGGATACGGTGTTTGTCGCGCTGTCGGCGATTTCCGGCTTTGCGGTGGTTGCCGTGTGGATCAGTATTTGTGCGTCACATTTTATGTTCCGTCGTCGTCATGTGCAGTCGGGGCAGCCGGTGTCCGCTTTGCAATATCGTGCGCCGTGGTATCCGCTGGTTCCGGTTCTGGGCTTTATCCTCTGCGTGGTGGCCTGTGTTGGCCTTGCGTTTGACCCAAGCCAGAGAATCGCCCTTTACTGCGGGCTGCCGTTTGTGGCGCTGTGTTATGGTGCGTATTACCTGACCCGAAACCTGACAACGCAGGAGCCTGAACATGTCGCAGAATAATCCGCTTACCTCCATCCTTGAAACTCAGCCCTTTGTGGTGCTCGATGGTGCGATGGCAACGGAGCTGGAAGCGCGCGGTTGTAACCTTGCCGATAGCTTATGGTCCGCCAAAGTGTTGGTGGAAAACCCGGAGCTTATCCGGGAAGTGCACCTCGATTATTTCCGGGCCGGAGCCCAGGTGGCGATCACCGCCAGTTATCAGGCCACGCCAGCCGGTTTTGCTGCGCGAGGGCTGGATGAAGCACAATCTCGGGTGTTGATTAGCCGAAGCGTGGAGCTGGCGCGTAAGGCGCGCGAAGCGTATCTGGCGGAAAACCCGCACGCCGGAACGTTGCTGGTGGCGGGGTCTGTAGGGCCTTACGGCGCCTATCTGGCCGATGGTTCTGAGTACCGTGGCGACTACACCAGAACGGCGGATGAATTTAGCGTATTCCACCGTTCGCGCATCGAGGCGCTGCTGGATGCCGGTGTCGATCTGCTGGCCTGCGAAACGCTGCCGTCGTTCTCTGAAATCAGGGCGCTTGCTGCGCTGTTGGCTGAATATCCTCGTGCCCGCGCCTGGTTCTCGTTTACCCTGCATGATAGTGAACATCTGAGTGATGGCACGCCACTGCGCGAGGTGATTGCTGAGCTGGCGCATTATCCGCAGATTATTGCGCTCGGCATTAACTGTATCGCGCTGGAAAATACAACCGCAGCACTTAAGCACTTGCAAAGCCTCACCACGCTGCCACTGGTGGTCTATCCCAACTCGGGTGAGCACTACGATGCGATCACTAAAACCTGGCATCATCATGGTGAAGCATGCGATACCCTGGCGGGATATTTACCGCAGTGGATAGCCGCGGGAGCTAAATTGATTGGCGGATGTTGTCGCACCACGCCAAACGATATCGCTGAACTGAACGCGCTACGATGAGACATCGCCCTCTCCCACAGGGAGAGGGCAGCAAACTGCACAAAATTCACTATCCTTTCCTGCTTTTTATCTAAAAACGATTCGGTATTAGCGATTCTTTTTTATTCCTTTATCAAAAATCCTGCGCCAGAAATACTGCCTCCATAACAAGAGAGGGGAGCAGACAGTATGGCAATTTCATCGCGTATTACATTACTCGGCGCACTGGCGCTGTGGGCATTTCAGGCGCAGGCGGTGGATGTCACCGTTGCCTATCAAACTTCGGCTGAACCCGCGAAAGTGGCTCAGGCGGATAACACCTTTGCCAAAGAGAGTGGGGCGAAAGTCGACTGGCGTAAATTTGACAGTGGCGCGGCCATTGTCCGTGCGCTGGCCTCGGGTGACGTGCAGATTGGCAACCTGGGTTCAAGCCCACTGGCTGTTGCAGCAAGCCAGCAAGTGCCTATTGAGGTTTTCCTTCTGGCCTCGCAACTCGGCAATTCTGAAGCGCTGGTGGTGAAAAAGAACATCACTAAACCAGAAGATTTGATCGGCAAACGCATCGCTGTGCCGTTTATCTCAACAACCCATTACAGCCTGCTGGCGGCGCTGAAACACTGGGGCATCAAGCCGGGCCAGGTGCAAATTCTTAATCTGCAACCGCCTGCCATTATTGCCGCCTGGCAGCGTGGCGACATTGACGGGGCATATGTCTGGGCACCAGCCGTGAACGAGCTGGAAAAGGACGGAACTGTCCTGACTGATTCTGAAAAGGTCGGACAGTGGGGCGCACCTACGCTGGATGTGTGGGTTGTGCGTAAAGACTTTGCCGAAAAACACCCTGATGTAGTGAAAGCCTTTGCTAAAAGCGCAATTGATGCCCAACAACCTTACATCAGTAACCCGGATGCGTGGCTGAAACAGCCCGCTAACCTGGAAAAACTCTCGCGCCTGAGCGGTGTTCCAGAGGCGGATGTGCCGGGGCTGGTAAAAGGCAATACCTATCTCACGCCAGTACAGCAGGTACAACAGCTGACTGGACCTGTGAACAAAGCCATCGTCGATACAGCTACGTTCCTGAAAGAGCAGGGCAAAGTTCCTGCTGTGGCGGCGGATTATAGCCAGTACGTGACCGATCGCTTCGTTAAGTAACAGGAGGCTGTGATGCTGCAGATAACAAACCTGTACGCCGATTACGGCGGAAAACCAGCACTGGATGATATCAACCTGACGCTGGATAGCGGTGAGCTACTGGTGGTGCTGGGGCCGTCGGGCTGCGGCAAAACAACGCTGCTGAATCTGATTGCCGGGTTTGTGCCTTACCAACGTGGCAGCATCCTGCTGGAAGGAAAGCGTGTTGAAGGCCCTGGCGCGGAGCGTGGCGTGGTCTTTCAGAATGAAGGGCTATTGCCCTGGCGTAACGTCCAGGAAAACGTGGCGTTTGGCCTGCAACTGGCGGGGGTTGGGCGAGAGCAACGGCTCGACACGGCGCGACAGATGCTGAAAAAAGTGGGGCTGGAGGGGGCAGAAAAACGCTTTATCTGGCAACTTTCGGGTGGTCAGCGCCAGCGCGTGGGCATTGCCCGCGCGCTGGCGGCTAACCCGCAACTGTTACTTCTGGATGAGCCATTCGGTGCGCTGGATGCGTTTACCCGCGAGCAGATGCAGACGTTGCTCCTGCGTCTGTGGCATGAAACCGGCAAACAAGTGTTGCTGATCACCCATGACATCGAAGAAGCGGTGTTTATGGCGACCGAACTGGTGCTGTTGTCTCCGGGGCCGGGCCGTGTACTGGAGCGTCTGCCGCTCAATTTTGGCCGCCGCTATGTGGCAGGTGAACCGGTGCGCAGCATCAAATCGGATCCCTTGTTTATCGAACAGCGTGAATACGTCCTGAGCCGTGTGTTTGAGCAACGGGAGGCGTTCTCATGAGCATCGTCTTTAGCGAAAAAACGCGGCGTACGCGGTTTGCCTTACGCTGGCCTTTCTCCCGTCAGATAATGCTCAGCGTGTGTACGTTGCTGATACTGTTGGCGGTGTGGTGGGCCGTTGCGGCACAGCAATGGGTAAGCCCGCTGTTCCTGCCGCCGCCGGGACAGGTGCTGGCAAAACTGATAACCATCGCCAGCCCGCAAGGATTTATGGATGCCACGCTCTGGCAGCACCTGGCGGCAAGCCTGGCCCGTATTCTGGTGGCGCTGCTGGCTGCGGTAGTTGTCGGGATCCCGACAGGTATCGCGATGGGATTAAGCCCAACGGTACGCGGCATTCTTGATCCGCTGATTGAGCTTTATCGTCCGGTTCCGCCGCTGGCGTACCTGCCGCTGATGGTTATCTGGTTTGGCATTGGCGAAACCTCAAAAATTCTGCTGATTTATCTCGCGATTTTTGCCCCTGTCGCTATGTCTGCTCTGGCCGGGGTGAAGAGTGCACAGCAGGTGCGGCTCCGGGCGGCGCAGTCGCTTGGTGCTAGCCGGGCTCAGGTACTGTGGTTTGTGATTTTACCGGGGGCGTTGCCCGAGATTTTGACTGGATTACGGATTGGATTGGGCGTTGGCTGGTCGACGCTGGTGGCCGCTGAGCTGATTGCCGCGACGCGAGGACTGGGGTTTATGGTGCAGTCGGCGGGTGAATTTTTGGCGACTGATGTGGTACTGGCAGGGATTGCGGTGATTGCCGTGATTGCCTTTGGTTTAGAACTGGGGCTGCGTGCGCTACAGCGACGCCTGACACCCTGGCATGGAGAAATACAATGAGCGAACGACTGACCATTACCCCGTTGGGTCCCTTCATTGGTGCACAGGTTTCTGGCCTTGATGTCACCCGGCCATTGAGCGATAACCAGTTTGAACAGCTTTACCATGCGGTATTGCGTCATCAGGTGGTGTTCCTGCGTGAGCAGGCGATTACCCCGCAGCAACAGCGTGCGCTGGCGTTGCGCTTTGGTGATTTACATATTCACCCTGTCTATCCGCATGCGGAAGGGGTGGAAGAGATCATTGTCCTGGATACCCATAACGATAATCCACCGGATAATGACAACTGGCATACCGATGTGACCTTTATTGAAACACCGCCTGCTGGCGCGATTCTGGCGGCGAAAATATTGCCGGAAACAGGTGGCGATACGTTATGGACCAGTGGAATTGCGGCATTTGAAGCCTTGTCTGCCCCTTTCCAGGCGTTGCTCAGCGGGTTACGAGCAGAACACGACTTCAAAAAATCGTTCCAGGAATACAAGTACCGTAAAACCGAAGAGGAACATCAGCGCTGGCAGGAGGCTGTCGCGAAGCATCCGCCTCTGTTGCATCCGGTGGTGCGTACGCATCCTGTAACCGGTAAGCAGGCGCTCTTCGTGAACGAGGGTTTTACGACGCGGATTGTGGATGTGACGGAGAAGGAGAGTGATGCCCTTTTAGGCTTCCTGTTTGCGCATATTACGAAGCCGGAGTTTCAGGTGCGCTGGCGCTGGCAGGAGAACGATCTGGCGATTTGGGATAACCGAGTGACACAGCATTATGCGAATGCGGATTATCTGCCTCAGCGTCGCATTATGCAGCGGGCAACGATTCTTGGGGATAAGCCGTTTTACCGAGCACCCTGATCCCTCTCCTAAAAGAGGCGAGGGGATTGCCCGTCGCGCGGTTTTTACCCTCTCCCTTTTAGGGAGAGAGCAAGAGGTAGGGTTATAAATGCGCTTCAATATACCGCTGATAGCGGTTGGCTTTGAGGTAGCATAAATCCACCAGAACCAGCCCATCCACGCAGTTATTGAACGCCGGATCGCTGCCAAAATCGATGAATTGCACACCGCCCGGTTCACACAGTTCTGAATACTGCTTGTAGAGGGGCGGAATACCGCAGCCCAGATTACCGAGCAGCGATTTTAGCTTTGTCAGGTCATCCACATAATCGACGCCGCCAAATTGCGCCAGCACCTCCGGCAACGAGGCCGGGTATGGTTGACGGGATGCGGCAAAGGGGTGGCTGGCCGGGAACCACAGACGGTAAAACGCGACCAGCAGATCCCGCGCCGCAGGCGGTAATCCTCCGGAGATGGATACCGGACCGAAAAGGTAGCGGTAGTGGGGATAACGCGCCAGATAGGCCCCAATTCCTGACCACAGATAATCCAGACCACGGCGGCCCCAGTAGCGCGGCTGAATAAAGCTGCGTCCCAGTTCAATACCGTGCTCCAGAACATCCTGCATCTTGTCGTCATAATGGAACAGGCTGTAGCTGTAGAGGCCTTCCACACCACGGTGGGCAATCTGTCTGGCGGTCGGCATAAAACGGTAAGCGCCGACGATTTCCAGATCCTCTTCATCCCACAGGATCAGGTGCAGATAATCATCGTCGTAGCTGTCGGTATCGCGACGTTTTCCACTGCCTTCTGCCACGGCGCGAAACGCGATTTCCCGCAAGCGACCCAGTTCACGCAGCAGCGGTGCGTCTTCTTGTCCGTTGCGTTGCCACAGGTAAATGGTTTTTCCGTCGCCGGTTTTCCCCAGACATTCTGCCTGAGCCAGTTCACGGCGAAGCGTGGCCCGATCTTCAGGACGCGCGATGGCACATTCCGTTTTGAATATTCCCGGCAGGCCTTTGCCAAGGCGCATCACATGCTGGCGGCACTGCTCAGCCATTTCTCGCGGAGACAACGTGGTGCTAAACCAGCTATTCCACGCAATTTGCTGACCAATTTTAATCGGCAGTTGGCTGTGACGGCGGCGGAACATCTGCTGCATGAGCAGCAGCATGGAAAGCGTGGGCGATACCAGCGTGCTGGCGTAAAACAACGCGCTGTTATGTGCCTGAATATGCATGGGAAGCAGAGGGGCGCGGAGTTTACTGGCAAGTTTGATAAAGCCGGAATGCCATTTTTTATCGCGAATACCCCTGCGCGTGGGCCGTGACACTTCGCCAGCGGGGAAGAAAATCAGTACGCCTGCGTTTTGCAGGTGCTGTTCCATTTGCACCAGGGATGTTTTCGCTGTCTTACCGCCCATATTATCGACCGGTATAAACAGGGAACTAAGCGGTTCAAGGTGCGTGAGCATCCGGTTGGTCACCACTTTGATATCACGGCGTACGCGTGAAACGGCATACATCAGCGCCAGGCCGTCGAGGGTTCCGGTCGGGTGGTTAGCCATAATGACCAATGGGCCATGTTCGGGGATTTGTTCAAGATCGCGGGCGGAAATGGTGCAGAGAATATCGAGATGTTCCAGAACTTGTTCCACCATATCCAGCCCTTTCAGGTGGCGGTGGGTGGCTGCAAACTGCTGGAATTCTTCTTCGTAGAACAGTCTTTTTAACAGACTTTTTTGCCAGGGTGCAGGCCTCGCCTGAGGCCAAAGGTCATCGAGAACACTGTCGAGACTAAACATGGTAACTCCTCCTGCCGTCTTGCGAAGACAGTAGAAGGGGCAGATGTCGGTTGTATTGCAGTTTGGTGAAGTTATTGCGTGGCTTCCCTCTCCAGGAGGAGAGGGAAAGGGAGGAATTAACGCAGAATTTTCTTCTCGGCCAGATCCAGCGCGAAGTAGGTGAAGATCAGATCCGCCCCCGCGCGTTTGATTGCGCCCAGGCTTTCCAGAATCACT
The DNA here is from genome assembly GCF_013782625.1 of Enterobacter sp. RHBSTW-00994. NCBI lineage: Bacteria > Pseudomonadati > Pseudomonadota > Gammaproteobacteria > Enterobacterales > Enterobacteriaceae > Enterobacter > Enterobacter sp. RHBSTW-00994. The sequence goes on from NZ_CP056199.1 coordinate 993,372, forward strand.
TTCTCTTCGTCGATCGCACCGGCTTGCGCCGCGAATTTGATCATCGCATATTCACCGCTCACCTGGTATGCGCCCAGCGGCAACTGGGTGCGTTCGCGGATGTCGCGCAGGATATCCAGATATGCGCCAGCCGGTTTGACCATCAGGCAATCGGCGCCCTGAGCTTCATCGAGCAGGGATTCGCGGATCGCCTCGCGGCGGTTCAGCGGGTTCATCTGATAGGTTTTGCGATCGCCTTTCAGCGCTGTGCCTGCGGCTTCACGGAACGGGCCGTAGAAGGAGGAGGCGAATTTGGTGGAGTAGGACATGATGGCGGTATCTGTGAAGCCCGCAGCATCCAGCGCCTGACGGATCGCCTGCACCTGGCCATCCATCGCGGCGGAAGGCGCGATGAAATCAGCGCCGGCAGCGGCGGCAACGACCGCCTGTTTGCCGAGGTTCAGCAGGGTGGCATCGTTATCTACGCCGTGGTCGCACAGCACACCACAGTGGCCGTGAGCGGTGTATTCGCAGAAACAGGTATCGGACATGACAATCATTTCCGGCACTGTCTCTTTGCAGATGCGCGACATGCGTGCCACCAGACCGTCTTCCTTCCAGGCATCGCTGCCGGTGGCATCAGTGTGGTGAGAGATGCCGAAGGTCATCACGGAGCGGATCCCGGCATTGGCAATGCGTTCGATCTCACGTGCCAGATGCTTTTCAGGAATGCGCATAACGCCGGGCATTGCATCGATGGCTTTGTAGTCATCGATCTCTTCTTCAACAAAAATCGGCAACACCAGATCGTTTAAGGTCAGTGTTGTCTCTTCAAACATAGCGCGCAGAGCCGGTGACTTGCGCAGGCGGCGGGGACGAGCAATTAAATCGGTCATGATATGCCTGACGTTTGAGGAACAAAGAAGGGCGCAGTGTACCTCAAATTTAACTGGGGTGTTTCGCAAAACAGGCGTTACACCCCAGACTTGTACGGTCAGGAAGCCGGGACAACCTGTGCTTTGTTGTCGCTCAGTTCGGCAACGAGGTTATTTATTCCGTCACTCATATTGACGAATCGGGTATTTGGCGAGCGTGTTACGACAACAAATGCGCCCACGTTTGATTGCGGGATCATCGCCATATAGGTAATGAATCCACCACCACCACCGGTTTTCTGAATAATGCCAGGGTGTCCATTTTTCGGTGCGAGGTAGACCCAGCCCATACCCAACGCATCGGCTTTACCCGGCACATCCATGCCCACCACACGGTGCAACTGACTGCGTTGGTAGATCAACGTCTGCATGCGGTCAGCCTGGTTGCTGCGAGAATAGAAATCAGACGAGAGGAACTGCTGCATCCAGCGCATCATGTCGCCAGGCGTGGAGTAAACACCACCACTCCCGATGGCCGCCAGTGTGTTGTTGCACGGGCTGGCCCCTTTTTCTGCCACCATCAGGCGTTTGCATTGGTCGGGTGAGGGGGTGAACGTCGTGTCTTTCATGCCCAGTGGGCGCGTGATTTGTTCTTCAAATAGCTGGGTATAGGGCTTGCCAGATGCCGTTGATAACGCATCAGCCAACAAATCAAACGCCAGGTTCGAATAGGACGCCTGTGAGCCTGGCGCGGTTTTCAGCGAGGCGGTGTTCAGATAGCTCCAGCGTTGTTCACGGGTCGGCCAGACGAAGACCGCTCTGTGCGCCGCTCCACCGGGTTGTTCACGAGGCAGGGCGCTAGTGTGGGTCGCCAGGTTTACCAGCGTAATCGGTGCTCCCTGATACGTTGGCACGCGAGTACCAGGTGGAGCGTACTTACTCAGGGGATCGTTGAGTTTCACCACGCCCTGGTCGAGCAACTTCACCAGCATTTCACTGGTCATTAACTTGGTTAATGACGCAATTCGAATGACCGAATCCAGTTGCGGATGAACATTACTTCCTGGGCGCGTTTCGCCAAAACTGCGAAAAACACGCTGGTTGCCGTCGATGACCACTAATGCCATGCCGGTTGCACCGCTGCCGTAGTAGATCAAATTTGCGTAGCGATCGGCAATATCAGAGGCAAAAGCAGGGGCTGTCAGCGGCTGGGCTGCCTGGACCGTGGATAGGCTTACCGCACACAGCGCGGCGAAAGAAAACAGACAACGTTTCAACGAAAAGCATCCATGAAGTGAATGAAGGAAGTAATGGGTATTTATACTACTAAACGGTGCGGTGCAATGGCCTGAATTGCATAACGATAGCGAGAAAAACGTAACCATGGGTAAATAAGAACAATTTCATTGTTCACCGCCTCCCATTTTGTGACATCGGGCTTATGATAGTCGTTTGTTTCGCTCAATTTTTCGGAGAAGGGTATGGCTGAGAAGCGTGTGGTTATGGTTATCGATATGCAACAGGGTGTCTTCGCGACCCCGCGTATTCAGCGCGAACAATGTGTTTCGCACATCAATCAACTCACGCAGGCCGCCGATATGGTTATTTTTATTCAGCATACCGAAACCGGAGGGCTGGAAGAGGGGAGTGACGGGTTTGCTCTGCTTCCTGAATTGCACCAGCCAGCAGGGGCATTTTACGTGACGAAGACGGCTTGTGATGCGTTTTATCACACTGCGCTTGAGGCACTGTTGCGCGAACAGGAGGTCGGTCAGTTTGTCATGTGCGGTTGTGCGACGGATTACTGTGTTGATGCCACTTTCAAGAACGGTGTCAGCCGTGGCTACCATATTACTGTCGCAGAAGATGCCCATACCACGGCAAACCGCCCGGCCGCAGAAGCCAAAACACTGATACAGCATTATAACGACGTCTGGCGCACTTTTATTGCACCGGATAATCCGCCTGTTGTGAAATCCACCGAAACAATTCTCGAAAACTGGAAAGCGAACTAATAATAAACCATTGGGTCTGACCCTTTTGCGCAGGCCAGATTGCGGGCCTGTGGCTGCATTTTCGTATGGCGATGTGTTGAACACAGCAACAGCCATAACTACAAGAAGGAAGCATTATGTTTACGTCTTTTTTCCCAAAACCGGGGCCATTTTTTCTCTCGGCGTTTATTTGGGCACTGATCGCGGTCATTTTCTGGCAGGCTGGTGGTGGCGTCTGGCTTGAGCACATCACAGGGGCCACGGGGGATGTGCCAATTAGCGCCGCCCGTTTCTGGTCGCTGAGTTATCTGCTGTTTTACGCCTATTACGTTGTGTGCGTGGGGCTGTTTGCACTTTTCTGGTTTACCTATTCGCCGCATCGCTGGCAGCGGTGGTCGGTTTTGGGCACGTCATTGATTATTTTTGTGACCTGGTTTTTGGTGGAAGTGAGCGTAGCGATTAACGCATGGTATGCGCCATTCTACGACCTGATTCAAAAGGCACTTAGCGCGCCTCACAAAGTGACGCTTGGAGAATTTTACAGCGGGTTAAATATTTTCCTCGGGATTGCAATGATCGCCGTAACCGTTGTTGTTTTGAATAACTTCTTTGTTAGCCACTATGTCTTCCGTTGGCGTACCGCCATGAACGAATACTATATGGATAACTGGCAAAAGTTACGCCATATCGAAGGGGCTTCTCAGCGTGTTCAGGAAGATACAATGCGTTTTTCTTCGACGGTTGAAGATATGGGCGTGAGTTTTCTGAATGCGGTTATGAAACTGATTGCTTTTTTACCGATACTGGTCACGTTGTCGGCTCATGTACCGGAACTTCCTGTCGTTGGCCATCTTCCTTATGGCCTTGTGATAGCGGCCCTTGTCTGGTCCATTATGGGAACCGGAATGTTAGCTGTTGTGGGGATTAAGCTCCCGGGACTGCAATTTAAGAACCAGCGCGTTGAGGCGGCATATCGTAAAGAACTTGTTTATGGGGAAGATGATCCGACGCGTGCGAGTCCGCCAACGGTTCAGGAGTTGTTCAAACATGTTCGTTTTAACTATTTTAAGCTCTACTTCCATTACACCTATTTTAACATTGCGCGCATCCTCTATTTGCAGGCGGATACGGTTTTCGGTTTAGTCCTGCTGTTTCCGTCCATTGTGGCAGGTACGATTACGCTGGGATTGATGACGCAAATCACGAATGTATTTGATCAGGTCAGAAGTTCATTCCAGTATTTAATCAACTCATGGACCACGTTGGTGGAACTGATGTCTATCTATAAACGTTTACGCAGTTTTGAGCGTGAACTGGATGGACAGGATCTGCAGGAAGTTACCAATACCTTAAGCTAATACAGGGAGTTGCTATGCTGTTTGTCGTACCGCGTGTGTTACCGTTGTCCTTGCTGGCCGCCATCGTGCTTGTGGGTTGTGCTGAGAAAGGAGCGGTTCCGCTCAAACAGGGGGAAAAACCGCTGGATGTGGCGAGTGTCGTACGGCAAAAAATGCCTGCCAGCGTGAAGGAACGCAATGCGTGGGCCGATGCGTTAGCGAAAACTTTTGAAAGCCAGAAGATTGCCCCCACCGAGGAGAATATCTGCTCGGTGCTGGCCGTCGCGCAACAGGAGTCTATGTACCAGGCCGATCCGGTCGTTTCCGGACTGAATAAAATCGCCTGGAAAGAGATCGACCGACGTGCCGGGACGATGCATATTCCGGTTTTCCTGGTGCATACCGCGCTCAAAATCACGTCGCCAAACGGCAAAACATACAGCGAACGTCTGGATACGGTGAAAACCGAGAAACAGCTGAGCGCAATTTTCGATGACTTTATTGATATGGTCCCGATGGGGCAGAAGCTGTTTGGTTCGCTGAACCCGGTACATACGGGCGGACCGATGCAGGTCAGTATTGCGTTTGCGGAAAAACATACCGACGGCTACCCGTGGAAGATTGATGATACGGTGCGCAAAGAGGTCTTCTCCTTGCGCGGTGGGCTCTGGTTTGGGACTTATCACCTGCTGAATTATCCGGCAAACTACAGCGCGCCATTGTACCGTTTCGCGGATTTTAATGCCGGATGGTACGCCAGTCGTAACGCCGCGTTCCAGAATGCGCTCAGTCGTGCCAGCGGTGTGAAACTGGCTCTGGACGGCGATCTGATTGCGTACGGTAGCAGTGAGGCAGGAACCACAGAGCTTGCGGTGCGTAAGCTTTCGGCAAAACTGGGAATGAGCAACAGCGATATTCGCCATCAGCTGGAAAAAGGCGATAGCCTGGCGTTTGAGAAAACGGATTTATACCAGCAGGTTTTCAGGCTGGCGGAACAGAAGAGCGGGAAAACATTGCCCAAAGAGGTTTTGCCTGGCATCCAACTGGAAAGCCCGAAGATAACGCGTAATCTTACCACGGCGTGGTTTGCAAAACGGGTGGATGATCGTCGGGCACGTTGTATGGCGCTGTAAGGGTAAGACTCAGGGATGACGTCGCCAGCGCAGCACCAGTGCGACAATGCCCAGAATCATACAACCCGCAATAAACGGAATGAGCCCAAATACGGTGGCCACACCAAACCCCATCTCTACCTGTGGTCGACCAGAATCCTGCACTTGCATCAGGTGTTCATACACGCCTGGAGCGTGCACCAGGATGTTGAGAAGCTGTGAACCCGCCCAGAAGCAGAACAGCACAAACAGGGCATAAGCAATGTTGCCTGCGGTGGAGGTTTTTGGTTGTTTGCCGCCAAAAATCGGCTTTGACAAGGTAAAATCAGCCATAAAGACCTCCCGATAATTCACTCTGTTCAGAAACGCGTCGTACAGGGTGAGTTTGACAGGTCATCACGTTTGTCAATATCAGAATCGTGGTAATTTGCGCTAAGGCATTCTCCTGGATTGCTGATTTCTGCATCACATCACAGTTTTTTGACTTAAGTGAAACTGTCTCGTATTTAAGAATTACCGCATCCGCCACAGACCTGATTATTAAACTGTGAGAGGATGTCTTTTTTTCTGTCGGAGTTGCCATGAAGCTGTCTGCCAAACTACGCCGTGACTGGCATTACTATGCTTTTGCCATTGGGCTGATATTTATTCTTAACGGTGTTGTGGGGCTGCTGGGATTTGAAGCAAAAGGCTGGCAAACCTATGCGGTTGGACTGGTGACCTGGGTAATCAGTTTCTGGTTGGCAGGATTCATTATCCGCCGCCGGCCTGAGGACACGACAGCGGATGAGGCGGAAACGGTGAAGAAAAGCGATTAACCGTTTACCGAGCTTTTGAGGGCGCTATCGGCGGCATGTCGTTCCAGCGCCAGTTCGATCAAGCGGGTGATCAGTGCCGGATAGCTAAGGCCGCTGGCCTGCCAGAGTTTCGGGTACATGCTGATATTCGTAAAGCCCGGCAGCGTATTGATTTCGTTGATCACCACGTCGTTTTCCGGGGTTAAAAACACGTCGACACGCGCCATACCTGAGCAGCCCAGTGCCTGATAGGCCTCAACGGCGATCGCCCGGATCTTGTCATTGATGACCGAATCGATGGCCGCAGGAACTACAACCTGAGCGCCTTTGTCATCAATGTACTTGGTATCGTAAGAGTAGAAATCGCTGTTTAACACCACTTCACCGCAGGTGCTCGCCTGTGGGAAATCGTTACCCAACACCGCACATTCAATTTCGCGCCCTTTGATGCCTTGCTCTACCACCACTTTATGGTCAAATTCAAACGCCAGGCGGACGGCTTCGGTAAACTGCGTTTCGTTTGTTACTTTGCTTACGCCCACGGAAGAACCCTGATTTGCAGGCTTAACAAACAGCGGCAGGCCTAACCGGGCGCTGATCTGGGCGAAGCTGTGCGTAGTGCGGTTAGCACGGGTGAGCGTGACAAAAGGTGCGATGTTCAGACCTGCGTCACGCAGCAGACGTTTGGTGACGTCTTTGTCCATGCAGGCGGCAGAGCCCAGTACATCGGAACCGACAAACGGCAGGTTAGCCATGCGCAACATACCCTGCAAAGATCCATCCTCTCCCAGTGTGCCGTGCACGATCGGGAAGATCACATCAATTTGAGCCAGCGTTTTCGCGTTACCAGCGTCGATGAACTGCCCCTGAGTCACGCCTGGAACGGTTGCCACGCTGATTTCAGATGGATTGAGGGCGATATGGGCCGGATCGTTCGCATTCAACAGATACTGGCTGGTATCGTTAACATGCCATTGGCCTTGTTTATCAATACCCAACAGAACAACCTCGAAGCGGTTTTTATCAATGGCATCGACGATATTTTTGGCCGACTGCAATGAAACTTCGTGTTCTGCTGATTTTCCCCCAAAGACAATTCCTACCCGCTGCTTTGCCATCTCACTCTCTTCCAGTATGACTAAAAGCCTATAACATACCACGATGCCATGCGGGTTTCGCGGCCTTCTGCCATAATGTTTTGGTGTGGTTTTTAAAGCATAATTCACCGCCCCTCAGAGGAAAGCTTGTGACATATTTCACAAATATGATGACTGGGAAGATAAAACACCAAAGTCATTCATGCCGCATCTCTGGCGCTACGTAAATGCACGTAACTTGCTAATCTGTGGACGAATTCGCCTAAAAATGAAGATTGCGTCAGGTCAGTTATGGAATCCTGGAAAGTTAACCTTATTTCGGTCTGGTTTGGTTGTTTTTTTACCGGACTCGCCATCAGCCAGATTTTACCCTTCTTGCCTTTGTATGTGGCGCAGTTAGGCGTCAGCTCACACGAGGCGTTGTCCATGTGGTCGGGTCTGACGTTCAGCGTGACATTTTTGGTCTCCGCAATCGTGTCGCCCATGTGGGGCAGCCTTGCCGATCGTAAAGGACGCAAGCTCATGCTGCTGCGTGCCTCGCTGGGAATGGCGGTGGCGATTCTTCTTCAGGCGTATGCGACGAATGTCTGGCAACTGTTTTTACTGCGTGGCCTGATGGGGCTGACATCCGGCTATATTCCCAATGCGATGGCCCTGGTGGCGTCACAGGTTCCACGCGAGAGGAGCGGTTGGGCACTCAGCACGCTTTCAACGGCACAGATTAGTGGCGTCATTGGTGGCCCGCTGATGGGGGGCTTCCTGGCTGACCATGTGGGTCTGCGCGCGGTATTTTTCATTACCGCCATGTTGCTGGTGATCAGTTTCCTGGTCACGCTATTTCTCATCAAAGAGGGAGGGCGTCCACCTGTCAGCAAATCTGAGCGCCTGAGCGGTAAGGCGGTCTTTGCATCGCTACCCTATCCGGGGCTGATGATCAGTCTCTTCGTGACCACGATGGTGATTCAACTCTGTAATGGCTCGGTGGGGCCCATTCTGGCGTTGTTTATTAAGTCGATGGAGCCGGACAGCAATAATATCGCCTTCCTCAGCGGGATGATTGCCGCAGTGCCTGGCGTATCCGCGCTTATTTCCGCACCGCGTCTGGGGAAACTGGGCGATCGCATCGGAACCGCCCGGATACTGATGGCCACGCTTATTTTTGCGGTGGTGCTGTTTTTTGCCATGTCGTTCGTCACCTCGCCACTTCAGCTTGGGGTGCTCCGGTTCTTGCTGGGGTTTGCCGATGGCGCAATGTTACCCGCAGTACAAACCCTGCTGGTTAAATATTCCAGCGATCAGGTCACAGGGCGTATCTTCGGATATAACCAATCATTTATGTATCTGGGAAATGTCGCGGGTCCGCTTATTGGTGCATCGGTTTCCGCGATGGCTGGCTTCCGGTGGGTCTTTGCCGCCACGGCAGTGGTAGTATTGCTGAATATTATTCAACTGGCTATTGCATTGCGCCGTCGCCAGCAAATAGCAGAGGCAAAGGCTGAACGTTAATATCCAGACCAATGCATTATATATTCTTATGGCCACTATGTTTTTATATAACAAAAAATGCAGTGGCTTTTTTAATGATTTTACCGGGTGTGTTGATGGGTTTTAATAATAGAAAAACGTTTCGCTGATAAGCGACGGCGAATATTTACACTGTAAAGTGTTTTTTGCATAAGATAATACCTTTCACCTCTTTGCATTGTTGATTCAGAGTGCTAAGTTCAGCAGAAATCCCATAAGGAAATAGCACGATGAAAAATCTCATTGCTGAGTTGCTGGTTAAGCTTGCACAAAAGGAAGAGGAGTCAAAAGAACTGGTTGCCCAGGTTGAGGCGTTGGAAATTGTTGTCACAGCGTTGCTGCGACAAATGGCGAAACAGGATCAACTGGCATTGATTCAAAGCATCGAGGGCGCGCTCGATGATGCCAGACCGGATTCTCAGGTTCCTGTTCAGGATACGGAGATGCTTCAGCAATACGTAAAAAAGCTATTAAGGCATCCTCGCAACTAAACCGTCATCGAACATAACGGCTTGTCATAGAAATGTCATGCAGGTTGCCTATAGTCGCTCTGTTTTATTTTTATGTATTTTTACATGGAGAAAGTAAATTGAAACAGAGCGCACTTTTCATCGCATTAATACCCCTGTTATTTACCCCTGTAATTCATGCTGAAACCACGAATACCAGTGTACTGGATAATCGTGCAGCACAGGGCGATATCACCCAGCCTGGTGGCGCACGCCGGTTATCAGAAGATCAAACGGCTGCAATTCGTGCATCACTGAATGACAAACCAGCAAAAAATATTATTTTGCTGATTGGTGATGGCATGGGGGATTCTGAAATTACCGCCGCGCGAAATTATGCCGAAGGGGCGGGTGGTTATTTTAAGGGTATTGATGCATTACCCCTTACCGGACAATACACGCATTACGCACTGGACAAAAAAACCGGTAAACCGGATTACGTGACGGACTCTGCCGCATCTGCAACGGCGTGGACAACCGGCGTGAAAACCTATAATGGCGCGCTGGGCGTAGACATTCACGAGAAAGATCATCAAACCATTCTGGAAATGGCAAAAGCGGCGGGGCTGGCAACCGGCAACGTCTCTACCGCGGAACTTCAGGATGCAACACCTGCAGCGCTTATCTCACATGTGACATCGCGTAAATGCTATGGCCCGTCTGTTACCAGCGAAAAATGTCCGACGAACGCCCTGGAAAAAGGAGGTAAAGGCTCTATTACTGAGCAGTTGCTGAATGCGCGTGCAGATGTGACTCTGGGCGGGGGCGCGAAAACCTTCGCAGAAACGGCCACGGCGGGTGACTGGCAGGGTAAAACGCTGCGTGAACAAGCCCAGGCTCGTGGTTATCAGATGGTGAGCGATGCCACCTCTCTGGCGGCTATCACTGAAGCAAATCAGGACAAACCTTTGCTGGGACTCTTCTCTGACGGCAACATGCCTGTGCGTTGGGAAGGCCCAAAAGCCTCTTACCACGGCAATATCGACAAGCCAGCGGTAACCTGCACACCTAACCCGAAACGTAACGACAGCGTACCGACGCTGGCGGCCATGACGGATAAAGCCATCTCCCTGTTGAGCAAGAGCGAAAAAGGCTTCTTCCTGCAGGTCGAAGGGGCATCAATCGATAAACAGGATCATGCGGCTAACCCATGTGGTCAGATTGGTGAAACGGTCGATCTGGATGAAGCTGTGCAGAAAGCGCTGGAATTTGCGAAGAAAGACGGCAATACCCTCGTGGTCGTTACGGCTGACCATGCGCATGCCAGCCAAATCATTCCTTCTGACACTAAAGCTCCGGGCCTGACACAGGCGCTGAATACCAAAGATGGTGCAGTGATGGTCATGAGCTATGGCAACTCTGAAGAAGAGTCAATGGAACATACCGGCACGCAATTGCGCATCGCGGCGTACGGCCCACATGCGGCAAACGTGGTAGGGCTGACCGATCAAACCGATCTGTTCTACACCATGAAAGCGGCTCTGGGACTGAAATAAGAGACTCACCCGGCGGAAATTATCCCTGCCGGGTGGTTTTTTCTCTGCCACGAACCAGACTTACAGTGAATCTTCACAAAAGGATGGTGCAATGAAAATAACATTACTGGTTACCCTGCTTTCTGGCATGTTTCTGATCTCTTCAGTACATGCTGCCGAAAAAACATTAACCCCTCAGCAGCAACGAATGACCACCTGCAATCAGCAGGCAACCGCCAAGACGCTAAAAGGGGATGCGCGTAAGACCTACATGAGCGATTGCCTGAAAAATAGTGCGTCGAAACCGGATGAGAAAAGCCTGACACCACAGCAGCAAAAAATGCGCGAATGTAATGCCCAGGCAACGGAGCAATCGCTCAAAGGTGACGATCGCAGCAAGTTTATGAGCGGCTGTCTGAAGAAAAAAGCGTAGTCCTAACGGGTGAGCGGGCGTTATGGCTCACCCGAAATTTCATACTTTCCCCGCCCCCTCTCTCTCTATAATTGGGAAAATGTTTCAGAATATTCCCAAAAATGATGAATGATGAAAACTTTTACAATAAAGAACGCATTCGGGAAGAGTGGCATCAAAACCTTTCTCAGGATGACTCCCACCGCTCCGGTATTCGATTTTCCCGGCGGGTGCGTCTCGCTCGGGTAACCGGTCTGGCCGCCATGTTTTTCCCCATTGCGGGAGTATTGGTCACCCATCTGATTCCCGGCGGATGGTGGTTATTTTTGGTGGGTTGGGCGTTTGTCTGGCCTCACCTGGCCTGGCAACTTTCCTGCCGTTCACCTGACTCCCACAGCACCGAAATAAATAACCTGAAACTCGATGCGATCATCGCAGGAATATGGATTGGGTTGATGGGCGTGAATGTACTGCCAGCCGTGGCACTGGTCATGATGATTGGCATGAACATGATGGGGTCTGGCGGTTTTCGGTTATTTGTCTGCGGGATCACGATGACCGTGATTTCAACCCTGGTGACGCTACAACTGACTGGCAGAGTTGTGGCGTTTATGCCAGACCCGCTGGCATGGTGGCTGACGTTGCCTGTGATGGTCCTGTACCCGATGCTGTTTGCATGGGTGAGCCATGAGACTGCGATTAGGCTTGCTGAACACAAACGCCATCTTGAACTGATGAGTACCCGCGATGGAATGACTGGTGTATTTAACCGTCGTCACTGGGAAACATTCTTACTGAAAGAATATGAAAATTGCCGCCGTAGCCACGGTGATGCGGCTATTTTACTTATCGATATCGACCACTTTAAGAGCATCAACGATACGTGGGGGCATGACGTCGGCGATGAAGCTATTATCGCCATTACTCGCCAGTTGCAAATGACTCTGCGCGCAGGTGATGTGATTGGACGCTTTGGTGGCGATGAGTTTGCCGTGATTATGTCCGGGACGCCGGCCGAAAAAGCGATTGCAGCGATGTCTCGTGTTCATGAACGACTGGAAAAATTGTCGCTTCCGAGCGCACCGCAAGAGCGGTTGCATATTAGTGTCGGAATTGCGCCGTGGGGACCGCAGTTCGGACATCATCGCGAATGGTTAAAAGCGGCGGATGTTGCCCTCTATAAAGCCAAGAATGCCGGACGTGGCCGCACTGAAGTGGCGGCATAACGTCCGGAGGTACATCTTAAGATTTACTGAGCTTTTCTGATTTTTCCATGCATTTTGCCATCGCTTCTATGACGGCTGCGCGGAACCCGCGCTCTTCAAGTACACGCACTGCTTCAATGGTTGTCCCGCCTGGTGAGCACACCATATCCTTCAGCTCACCCGGATGTTTACCGGTTTCCAGCACCATTTTGGCTGAACCCATTACTGCCTGGGCTGCAAATTTATAGGCCTGGGCTCGTGGCATACCGCCGAGAACCGCGGCATCAGCCATTGCTTCGAGAAACATGAAGACATAGGCTGGCGCCGATCCGCTCACACCCACAACCGGGTGGATCATTGCTTCAGCGATCACTTCAGCTTCGCCAAAGCAGCGGAAAATATTCAATACATCCGCCACGTCCTCTGGAGTGACCAATGCATTAGGCGTTACAGAGGTCATTCCTGCATTAACCAGCGATGGCGTATTCGGCATGGCGCGGACGATTTTACGATCGTGGCCTAATGCCCTGGCCAGTTGATCCAGTGTGACACCTGCCGCAATCGACACAACCAGCGTATCTTTGTTCAGACTTGAGGTCACTTCACTCAGGACTTTGATCATGATGTTAGGTTTGACTGCGCCAAAGACAATATCAGCAACCTGGGCGACTTCCTGTGCGCTTTCCGCAGCATTGATACCGTACTCATCGCGCAATGCGGCAACTTTATCGGGCGAGGGAGTATAGACCCAAATTTGTCCAGGCAGAACCTGTCCACTGGCAATGAGACCACCAAGAATGGCTTTTCCCATGTTGCCACAGCCAATAAAGCCGATTTTCTTCTCCATCATGTCTCTCCGTTATTATGCGTTGTTGTCTCTGATTGATAGCTTTATAGCTTAACAATGAAAAGCAGGCGACAATAGCAATCAATGTCATCATGAGGAGACAACATGGCAATTTGGGTAGATGCGGACGCGTGTCCGAATGTGATTAAAGAAATTTTATTTCGTGCGGCTGAGCGCGTACAGATGCCGTTAACGTTGGTTGCCAATCAGAACTTACGTGTACCACCTTCGAAGTTTATCCGTTCGATGCGTGTCCCTGCCGGGTTTGACGTCGCGGATAACGAAATTGTGCGCCTGTGCAGTCCAGAGGATTTGGTGATCACTGCGGATATCCCACTGGCGGCGGAAGTACTGGAGAAAGGCGCTGCGGCTTTGAATCCACGTGGTGAGCGCTATTCACCATCAACAATACGCCAGAAACTGACCATGCGTGATTTTATGGATACCCTGCGGGCCAGTGGTGTTCAAACAGGTGGGCCAGACAGTCTTTCTCAGCGAGACCGACAACTTTTTGCAGCGGAGCTGGATAAATGGCTGCTGGAAGTGAAACGTCGTACCGCGTAATGATAAGCATTGCTAAATTGTGGTACAGTGTGGCAACTGCAGGGTTGTCATTGAGTACCGCTTTGCAGTAAAGTTAGCGCAACATCTACTGCAATCATTTCTTTACAGTCTTCACGCCGTCCGGCATCAAGGGGAACACCTGGTTATGACCCAACCCATCTTTTTAGTTGGCCCCCGTGGCTGTGGGAAAACCACCGTTGGACTGGAACTGGCACGCGTGTGTCAAAGTCAGTTTGTCGATACCGACCACTGGCTGCAAACGCATGCTGGCGTTACCATTGCAGAGATTGTTGAAAAGGAAGGCTGGGAAAGTTTTCGTGCGCGTGAAACGGCCACGTTAGAAGCGGTCACTGCTCCTTCAACCATTATTGCGACCGGCGGCGGTATTATCCTTGCCGAATGTAATCGCCAGTTTATGCGCGAAAAAGGCGTTGTGATTTATCTCTGCGCTCCCGTACCTACGCTGGTTGAACGCCTGGAGGCATTTCCTGAAGAAGGGCAGCGCCCTACGTTAACCGGTAAGCCGATAAGTGAAGAAGTGAGTGACGTGCTGGCTGAACGCGATGCGCTATACCGCGAAGCGGCGCATCATGTGGTTGATGCTTCTCTGACACCTGAACAGGTTGTCCACTCGATTACCACGGCGTTACGCCTCGCCTGCGCCAGCTAGCTGGCGTCTATACTTATAGTTCAGCCCAACAGCCAGGATGAACTATGCCAAACAGACCTCCTTACCCACGTCATGCGCGCATTATTACTGTAGAAAAAGGTCATCCAGGGCATACCGTGACCTGGTTTCAATTGCGTGCGGACTATCCCACTCCGGATTCGCTTATCAGCGAACACGAGACTGAAAATGAAGCGCTGGATGCCAAACAGCGCTACGAAGATCCCGAAAAAATCTGAACGACATCTCAATCTGTCCATAACTGTGCCCAAATCACACTTTTCACTCATCGGGAATGTTAAGCAGGAGTTAATATTTAGTTATTACAGGTAGATTCGGACAGGCCCGCCGATCTTTACATTTCGGTGTACAGATCACCTGCTACGCTTTTGTGCTGTTTCGTTGAAAACATGAACTGTGCAGCGTAGTGAGCCTGTACCTGTGTGACAGCTGTGGTAGTGATGAAAGGCGATCAAAATGAAGGCGACGTTGGCGATCCTCACCATTGGTGTGGTCCCTGTAAGCGAAGTATTACCGCTCTTAACTGAGCATGTCTCTGAACAACAAATCACACATCTTAGCTTGCTGGGTAAGATGAGTCGGGAAGAGGTCATGGAAGACTACGCGCTTGAAGAGGGTGAGGACCCCCTACCGACGTTATTAAGTGACGGTAAACTGGCGAATGTGTCACGTCAGAAAATCGAGCGCTCACTTCAGGGGGTAATCGAAGTGCTCGATAATCAAGGGTATGACGTTATTTTACTGATGAGTACGGCCCCGATTCAGGGCCTGCTTGCGCGTAATGCGATTCTGCTGGAGCCCATGCGGATTATCCCGCCGCTGGTGGCTTCGATTGTCGATGGACATCAGGTGGGGGTCATTGTCCCAATAGAAGAGCTTCTGGATAATCAGGCCGCTAAATGGAGCGCCCTTGAGCGCACACCATCGTATGCACTGGCTAATCCAGTCGGGGGTAGTGAAGCAACGCTTATTGCCGCAGGGCAGGCATTGCTCGATCAGGGGGCTGATGTGTTGATACTGGACTGTCTCGGATTTCACCAGCGACATCGTGATTTATTGCAAAAAGCGCTGGATGTACCGGTCCTGTTATCCAACGTGCTGATGGCACGTCTGGCATCAGAATTACTGGCGTAATGATTTTGCGTGACAGGTTATGAGCATGGCCCCTATAGTGGATTTTTATCCAAAGATATAAGGGCCAGTTCATGCTTCAAAGTAACGAATACTTTTCCGGTAAAGTGAAATCCATTGGTTTTACCAGCAGCAGTACTGGCCGCGCCAGTGTTGGCGTAATGGCAGAAGGGGAATATACCTTTGGCACTGCGGAGCCTGAAGAGATGACGGTGGTAAGCGGTGCGCTGAATGTATTGCTGCCAGGTGAGACTGAATGGAAAGTGTATGCTGCCGGACAGGTGTTCAACGTACCTGGTCACAGTGAATTTCATTTGCAGGTTGCCGAGCCAACCTCGTATCTGTGCCGTTATCTGTAAGATTGTTCCCCTCTCCTTTACGGGAGAGGGGAACAGCGTTAGCGCTGCGCTTCCCCGCCTAAGCCTTCTACCAGACTCTGAATCAAGGCCGCCAGTTCGCCAGTCATCAGGATAAAGTCCGCGTCAAAGCGTTGGGCAAAATCTTCGCGGTCGATATCTTCGTTCTGGTCACGAAGTTCGTCGCAGAACTTCAGACGTTTCACGGAACCGTCGTCGCACATCACAAACTGGATGCGTTGCTGCCAGTCCAGTGCCAGTTTTGTGACGACTTTGCCTGCTTCAATGTGTACGGCTATTTCGTCGCTCACCAGATCCTGTTTTTTCGCGCGGATCACGCCGCCATCTTCAAGCAGAGCTTTCAACTCCGCTTCATCCAGCAACTGGAAGCCCTGGGCAGCACTGCCGCTACGTACCCACTCGGTCAGCGTCAGCTCAATAGGCGTTTCCATTGCCAGTGGGACCACGGGTAAAGAGCCGAGGCTTTTACGCAGCAGAGCCAGGGTGTCTTCTGCCTTCTTGGCACTGGCGCAGTCGACCATGATCAACCCGTTTACGGTGTCGATCCACATCATGGTTTGATTGAAACGGCTGAAGGCACGCGGCAGCAGCGAGTGCAGAACTTCATCTTTCAGCGAATCTTTTTCGGTTTTTTTCAGCTTACGACCCTGTTCGGCCTCCAGCTTGAAGATCTTCGCTTCGAGCGCCTGCTTAACCACCGGCGTTGGCAGGATTTTTTCTTCTTTACGGGCGCAGACGATGATTTGACCATTGGTCGTGTGGGTCAGAGCATCGCTTTGTGAACCCATCGGAGGAACCCAACCGGTTTTGGCCATATCCTGGCTACCGCAAGGGGTAAACGCATAAGCGGCTAACTGTTTTTCCATCTCTTCTGCGCTCAGCGAGACGTCGCGGCTGAGACGGTAAACCATCAAATTTTTGAACCACAGCATGATAATTTCCACGGCCTTGTCGTTAAATCAGCGGGCATGATAACGAATTGTCGCATCGCTTGCATTGCTAATCGGGTAGCTGGCTTCTACTCTGTTGATAATCAAAATAAAGAGGAGTGCCTTGTGCGTATTGGTATTGATTTAGGCGGAACCAAAACAGAAGTCATCGCACTGGGCGAGCAGGGGGAACAATGGTTTCGCCACCGCCTGCCAACACCGCGTGATGATTATCGGCAAACCATTGAAACCATCGCATCGCTTGTCGACATGGCAGAAAAAGCAACGGGGCAAACAGGCACTGTTGGGATGGGGATCCCCGGCTCTATTTCGCCTTACACGGGCGTGGTGAAAAATGCGAACTCTACCTGGCTTAATGGTCAGCCTTTTGATAAGGATTTAAGCGCTCGTCTTAACCGTGAAGTCCGTCTGGCCAATGATGCCAACTGTCTGGCCGTTTCTGAGGCCATTGATGGCGCAGCGGCGGGCGCGAAAACCGTGTTTGCCGTCATCATTGGTACGGGCTGTGGTGCGGGGGTGGCGTTTAATGGGCGCTCGCACATCGGGGGAAACGGTACTGCGGGTGAATGGGGGCATAACCCTTTGCCATGGCCGGATGACGATGAGCTGAAATATCGCGCTGAAGTGCCGTGTTACTGCGGTAAGCAGGGCTGCATTGAGACCTTCATCTCAGGAACCGGGTTTGCTACCGACTACCGTCGCCTGAGCGGTCATCCGCTGAAAGGCAGTGAAATCATGCATCTTGTTGGGGAAAACGATCCCATTGCAGAGCGTGCGTTAAGCCGTTATGAGATGCGTCTGGCGAAATCACTGGCACACGTAGTGAATATTCTGGATCCTGATGTGATTGTGTTGGGCGGTGGGATGAGTAACGTCGATCGTCTGTACACCACAGTACCGAATCTGGTGAAACAGTGGGTGTTCGGTGGAGAATGTGAAACGCCTATCCGCAAAGCGGTCCACGGAGATTCCAGCGGCGTGCGCGGCGCGGCGTGGTTGTGGCCGGAATAAAAGCAAAACGGCAACATTTTTATGCCCTCTCCCAAAGGGAGAGGGCCAGGGGGAGGGCTGCAGACCGAACAGATCTACCCCACCATCACTCCACCGAAAACGCTTTATCCAGCTTGCTGTAACCTAGTCCGTTGATTTTTTTCACTTTGATCTGCACCGGAATGCGCTCTTTCATCGCCTCCACATGGCTGATAACGCCGATGGTTTTCCCGGTGGCGTTTAAGGCATCCAGCGCATCCAGCGCGGTGTCCAGCGTTTCGCTATCCAGCGTGCCGAATCCTTCGTCAAGGAACAGCGAATCGATCCGCGTTTTGTGGCTGACCAAATCGGAGAGTGCCAGAGCCAGGGCAAGGCTCACGAGGAAGCTTTCCCCACCTGAAAGCGTGCGCGTATCGCGAACTGCATCTGCCTGCCAGGTATCAACCACTTCCAGCTCCAGTGCATCGCTGGCTTTACGTTGCAGCAGGTAGCGCCCGTGCAGGCGGTTGAGCTGCTGGTTAGCAAGCCACACCAGGTTATCCAGGGTCAGGCCCTGGGCGAACTTACGGAAGCGATCGCCTGTGCTGGAGCCAATCAGCGAATTCAGATAGCCCCAGTCGTCGGCAAGGTGAGCGGCCTCTTCAATCTGTTGCCGTAACGTTTGCTGATGCTGGCGGTTATCACTGTCCTGTTTCAGTTGCTGGCGAATTTCACCCTGGCGGGTAGTATTTTCGCGCAGGGTGAGTGCGATGTGTTGTAACTGCGCTTGTAGCGTGACGGTGTCAGATTCCAGCGCATCAGGGCGATGCTGCTGATGCTCATGCAGCTGCTGATTCGCCTGACTGGAAAGTGCGGTGGCTTGCTGGAGTTGGTTATCCAGGGTTTGTTTTAGCTGTTCCAGACGGCGCAGGATATCGTCATCAAGCAGTGCTGCCAGGAAAGCCTCCTGATTGGCAAATACGCTTGCCGTAAGCGCCGCCGAAAACTGTGCCTGAGCGTGTTGAAGGCGTTCGCTTTCCAGATTTTCCTGCTGTTGCAGCGTTGTTAGCTGGCTTTGCAAGGATACGCACGTATTGTGGATCTCGCGCCAGTTCTCCGGGATATCGGATTCTGCTTCAGCGCTATCCCTCTCAGGAAGCGTATCAAGCAGCGGCGTCAGGGCGTCGATACGCGCTTGTATTGCGTTTTGCTGAGTTAGTTTTTCCTGCCAGCACGCAAATTCGTTCTCACGTTCTGCCAGCCAGGACGTTTCTGTGCCTTCGGCGGGTGCGCTCAGTGAAAGGGGATGCAGAGCCGTTTCCAGCGTAAGGCGGGTTGCCTCAATCTGTTGCTGGCACTGACGTTTCTGCGCTTCCTGTTCGTTGAGCTGGTTTTGCAGCCCCAGACGCTGGCTCAGCAGATAAAGCTGGCGTTCAAAGTGCTCCTGCTCATCTATCCAGGAGGCGATATCATCCTGAATATTCAGTGTAATATTCAGGCTAGCGCACGCCTCTAACCACTCCTTAGTGAGCGCTTGCTCTTCCTGAGAAAGCGTCTGTAGCTCTTCCGTTTCACGCTGGATCTGGCTGGTCAGGGCATTTACCTGCCCGAGTATCAGCAACCCTTCTTCTTTCAGGGCTGCAACCTCTTTCTCCATCGCATCACGGCGGCGCTGGTTTTCGGAAAGCGCCAGTGCCTGGTATTGCGCCACTGCCGGATGTTCGGTTGAACCGCAGAGTGGGCAGGGTTTCCCGGCCTCTAGCCGCGCCCGGTGGCTTTCAAGATCTTTAATTGTCTCTTCGTGCTGACATAACGTTTTAAGATCCTGGTAATGCTGGTTTTTTTCTTTGAATTGTTGTCGGCGTTGCGCCAGGGTTTCGTTAAGTTTTGTCTGTTCCGTCTGTGCTTTTTGTACACTTTCGCTGTTGTGGGCAAGGCGTTTTTGCAGTGGCTGATAGCGGGCATGAAGCGTAGTCAGTCGCTGGCGCGCGGCGCGGGACTGCGTTTGCTGCTCCATAGCGGCCGCAACGTCATCGGCTGACAACGTGAGAGTGTTTTCCGGTAACTCAGCGAGCTTCCGACGCAACTCCGCGAGACGACTGGTGATTGTCGTTAGCTGGTTTTTATCGCGATTATGCTGGGAAAAATGTGCCCGCCAGCCAGCAATTTCCTGTCCCCACAACCGGAAACGGTCATGCTCTGCGAGCCACTGAGTGAGTACGTTTTGCTCAGCCAGCCCTTGTTCGCGCGCGCGCAGCGCGCCGTGACGAATACGCGCCCGCCGTGCCACAGTGGACTGTAAGCGAGCATTTACTTCGGTAATTTGCTGTTTTGTCTGAGCAAGGCGCGTGGCTTGTTCTTGCTGATGCGCCCAAAGGGGACGTAATTGCGCAGCAGGTTGCGCCAGTTGTCGTTTTTCCAGATCGGGTGCGGCATCGGCGAGGGCCTGTTGCGCCTGTTGCTGCATTGCCACCGCCCGCTGTTGTTCGCGTAAAAGCTCGTCGTTACGTGTAAGCCATTGAAACGCTTTCTGTTGGCTTTGCTGCTGCGCCAGCAGGGTTTTCTCTTCGTCTGTAAGTACCTGCAAACTGTCCAGCAACTGCTGCTGTTGCTCCTCGCTTAGCAGCACCACACCCGCGGCCTGCGCTTCACGCAATTCAAGCTCACTGCGCGCTGCTTTGTGTTTCTCAAATACCATTGCGGAAATCTGGCCGTAGATCTCTGTGCCGGTTAACTCTTCCAGTAATTCGGCGCGCTCTTTTGGTTTGGCGTTGAGGAAGGCTGCGAACTGGCCCTGAGAGAGCAACATTGATCGGGTGAAACGACCATAATCCAGCCCGGTCAGCGAGGCGGTCAAATCCAGTTTATCTTTCACTTTATCGGCGAGGATTTTACCATCTTCACACTGTGCCAGCTCGACGCGGGGCGCTTGTAAGTTTCCGTCTGGTTGATTCCGCGCGCGGTTCTGGCTCCAGAATGCGCGATAAGCCACACCTTTCACTTCAAACTCGACTTCCGCCAGACATTCAGCAGTATCACGTGTCATCAGGTCGTTTTGCGATTGTGACACGGTATTCAGACGAGGTGTTTCGTGGTACAGCGCCAGGCAGATGGCATCGAGAAGGGTCGTTTTCCCCGCTCCTGTTGCGCCAGTAATGGCAAACAGTCCGTTGCTGGCGAATGGTTCGGCGGTAAAGTCGATTTTCCACTCACCTTTCAGGGAGTTGAGGTTTTTGAGACGCAGGCTGAGAATTTTCATGCGTTTTCATCCTCGTCATTAAGCGCATGCAGGGTATGGGTGAACAGTTCGTTGAGCCGCGCTCGTTTTGCGTCGTCGATCTCTTCCTGAGATAAACGTCGTTCAAACACCTCTTCAACCCGGAGTTCACTGAGCGTTTCACGTTGTGCACTTTGCAGTATTTTCTCGCGCTGTTCGCGGCTGCGACGCACCAGCAAAACCTCTACCGGCAGGTCTTCCGTCAGCGCCTGAATCTTACGCTGCATATCATGCAGGTAGTCATCGGTAGTGATTTCAATATCGAGCCAGACGGCAGGATGCTGCGCCACGCCACGCCACTGTTCCAGTTGAGCGGTGATGGCCGCCAGATCGCCTTTCAGCACGGCCAGCGGCTGAGTCACAGGCACGTCCAGCGTCTCAACAGCGCTGAGTTTGCCGTCGGAAAAGCTCACCAGGTGTACGGACTTTGCTTTGCCTGTTTCATCGAAACTGAGCGAAATGGGAGAGCCGCAGTAGCGAATGTGTTCGCTGCCGCCAATCATCTGCGCCCGGTGAATGTGCCCAAGGGCAATATAATCGGCAGGGGGAAAGTTTTGCGCCGGGAAGGCGTCGAGTGTTCCGATATAAATATCACGTACAGCATCACTTTTGCTGGCTCCGACGGTGGTCAGATGCCCGGTTGCAATCACGGGAATAGCCTGTTCGCCGCGCAGTGCGCAAGCCTCAATGTATTGCTGGTGATAGTAGTCAGTGATGGCCTGTAATAAATGCTGCTGCTTTTCGCTGCCGGAAAACCCGGCCTGGCTTTGTACGATGTCGCGCGGGCGTAAAAAAGGAATCGGGCACAGCACCGCACCTGGCGTACCGTCGCGTTTTTTCAGGATCTGCGGAGCGTGTCCGGCGTTTGCGACGACGGTCGTGTTCAGAAATGCGAGGATATCTCGCGACTCGTTGAGTGTGGCGACCGAGTCATGATTACCAGCGACTATCACCAGATGGCAGCCTGTTCGCTGGAGATGCACCACAAAACGGTTGTAAAGTTCTCGCGCATAACTGGGTGGGGAACCTGTATCGAAAATATCGCCCGCCACGATGATCGCATCCACCTCATGTGACTGGGCTGTGTCCAGCAGCCAGTTCAGGAACGCTTCATGTTCAGCGGCGCGGCTTTTGCTGTAAAAGTTTTGACCCAGATGCCAGTCCGAGGTGTGAAGTATGCGCATAACAGATCCATGGCGAAAAAAGGAATGGGCGATTATAAACTTTCAGGAGCAGGAAAATAACCGCTGTAATAAAACAACAGTTTGCCATTTGTAGTGGTCATGTTTTTCATAAATCTGTCATAAATCTGACGCATAATGACGCCGCATTACAAACTTGTAACTTACATAAGACAGGGCAAAGTATGGCGAGACGTATTCTGGTCGTAGAAGATGAAGCACCTATTCGTGAAATGGTGTGCTTCGTGCTCGAACAAAATGGCTTTCAGCCGGTTGAAGCTGAAGATTATGACAGCGCGGTGAATCAGCTGAATGAACCCTGGCCCGATTTAATTCTGCTTGACTGGATGTTGCCTGGCGGCTCTGGTCTGCAGTTCATCAAACACATCAAACGTGAAGCGATGACGCGTGATATCCCGGTTGTGATGCTGACGGCGCGTGGTGAAGAGGAAGATCGCGTTCGTGGTCTTGAAACGGGGGCGGATGATTACATCACTAAACCGTTTTCGCCTAAAGAACTGGTGGCACGCATCAAAGCGGTAATGCGCCGCATTTCACCTATGGCAGTGGAAGAGGTGATTGAGATGCAGGGCTTAAGCCTGGATCCTACTTCGCACCGTGTCATGACAGGTGAAAATCCCCTTGATATGGGACCGACTGAATTCAAATTATTGCACTTCTTTATGACGCATCCAGAGCGAGTATACAGCCGTGAGCAGTTGCTGAATAACGTCTGGGGAACTAACGTGTATGTCGAAGACCGGACGGTCGATGTGCATATACGCCGCCTGCGTAAAGCGCTGGAGCATAGCGGCCACGATCGCATGGTGCAGACGGTCCGCGGCACGGGTTATCGTTTTTCGACCCGTTTCTGAACAATGACAGGAGTGTGACGCGTGCTGGAACGTCTGTCATGGAAAAGGCTCGTTTTTGAACTGATCTTATGTTGTATTCCGGCCTTCATTTTGGGGGCTATTGTGGGCCATCTGCCGTGGTTTTTGCTGGCGGCAGTGACTGGACTGTTGATCTGGCATTTCTGGAATTTACTGCGTCTTTCGTGGTGGTTGTGGGTAGACAGGAGTATGACTCCCCCGCCGGGAAGCGGAAGCTGGGAACCTCTGCTTTATGGTTTGCACCAGATGCAAATGCGCAATAAAAAGCGCCGCCGGGAACTGGGAAGCCTGATTAAACGCTTTCGTAGCGGCGCTGAGTCGCTACCGGATGCCGTGATTCTTACCACCGAAGAAGGGACGATCTTTTGGTGTAATGGCCTGGCGCAACAGCTGTTAGGCCTGCGCTGGCCGGATGATAATGGCCAGAACATCCTGAACCTTCTACGTTACCCGGAGTTCACGCTTTACCTGAAAAAGCGTGACTTTACTCGCCCGCACAACCTGAAACTGAACAATGGCCGACATCTAGAGATCCGCGTGATGCCTTACAGCGATCAGCAGTGGCTGATGGTGGCGCGTGATGTGACCCAGATGCACCAACTGGAAGGGGCGAGACGGAACTTCTTTGCTAACGTAAGCCATGAATTACGCACACCGCTGACCGTCCTTCAGGGCTATCTGGAAATGATGCAGGAGCAAACGCTGGAGGGCGCGCCACGTGAGAAAGCGCTGCACACCATGCGTGAGCAAACGCACCGGATGGAGGGTCTGGTAAAACAGCTTCTGACCTTGTCAAAAATTGAAGCTGCGCCCTCGCTGGCGCTGAATGATACGATCGACGTGCCGATGATGTTGCGTGTGGTGGAGCGTGAAGCGCAGACCTTAAGCCATAAAAAACACCAGTTGACCTTTGAGGTTGATAACACGCTGAAAGTGCTTGGCAGTGAAGATGAACTGCGGAGCGCCATCTCTAACCTGGTCTATAACGCGGTGAATCATACGCCGGAGGGAACGCACATTGTGGTGCGTTGGCAGCATCTCCCGACAGGCGCTGAATTTAGCGTTGAAGATAACGGTCCGGGGATTGCGCCGGAACACCTTCCACGTTTGACCGAGCGCTTCTACCGCGTGGACAAGGCACGCTCCCGGCAGACAGGGGGCAGTGGCCTGGGGCTGGCGATTGTAAAACATGCGGTCAATCACCATGAAAGCCGTCTTGATATTCAGAGCACGTTAGGGAAGGGGACTCGCTTCAGTTTCGTCATTCCGGAACGATTAATTGCCAAAAAGAGCGCCTGACAGCAGGTGTGTCATCCTTCCTTTCCACGGGTCAGCTTATGCTGGCCCGTATGCTTTGCGGTCAAGCGAAACACGAATGAATTTTATACGGCTGATGGTTTTTTGTTCGCATTATTAGCCATGAGTTTTTCTTATCGTTGGTGCATTGTTCCAGTTCGTTTTCTCATGTTGGCATATTATTCTGGTTTTACGATCCCTCCTTGCCTTTAAACGTTATAAGCGTTTAAATTGCCCCCCATATACTGTCATACCGACTGTATTTGCGTGGTAAATCGAAAAACTATTCTTCGCCACGCCAGGACGGGAGCATATCCCGCTGAAATTGAGCAAATTTTCCGCTGTATTGTCCCGTCAGGGATGGCGAAAATCTCAACGTTTTCAACACCACATCCACAGGCAGTAAGGTTCTATGACCCATCACTTAAAATCGCGTGACATTATCGCGCTGGGCTTTATGACATTTGCGCTGTTCGTTGGCGCAGGCAACATCATTTTCCCTCCAATGGTTGGCTTGCAGGCGGGTGAACACGTCTGGACGGCTGCGATTGGCTTCCTCGTGACCGCGGTAGGTTTACCAGTGCTAACGATTATTGCCCTGGCAAAAGTGGGTGGCGGCGTTGATAGCCTTAGCTCACCAATCGGTAAAGTGGCGGGTGTTTTGCTGGCGACCGTGTGCTACCTGGCCGTTGGACCACTGTTTGCTGCGCCACGTACTGCGACCGTCTCTTTTGAAGTGGGGATTGCACCGCTGACGGGTGACGGGGCGATGCCGCTGTTTATTTACAGCCTGGTCTATTTCGCGATTGTGATTCTGGTTTCCCTCTATCCTGGCAAACTGCTGGATACCGTGGGCAACTTCCTGGCACCGATGAAAATTGTTGCGCTGATCGTGCTGGCAGTCGCGGCCATTATCTGGCCAGCGGGCCCTATCAGTGATGCGATGGATGCCTATAAAAACGCAGCCTTCTCGAATGGTTTTGTGAACGGTTATCTGACCATGGATACGCTGGGCGCTATGGTCTTTGGTATCGTTATTGTTAACGCTGCGCGTTCCCGCGGGGTGACCGAAGCTCGCCTGCTGACGCGTTATACCATCTGGGCTGGTCTGATGGCGGGTGTTGGCCTGACACTGCTGTATCTGGCGCTGTTCCGTCTGGGTTCTGATAGCGCGACGCTGGTCGATCAGAATGCCAATGGCGCAGCTATCCTGCATGCTTACGTTCAGCACACCTTCGGTGGCGCGGGTAGCCTCCTGTTAGCGGTACTGATTTTCCTCGCGTGCCTGGTGACGGCGGTTGGCCTGACCTGTGCGTGTGCTGAGTTCTTTGCCCAGTATCTGCCTCTCTCTTACCGCACGCTGGTATTTATCCTTGGCGGCTTCTCGATGGCAGTGTCAAACCTGGGGCTGAGCCACTTGATCCAGATCTCCATTCCGGTGCTGACTGCCATTTATCCGCCGTGTATCGTGCTGGTTGTACTGAGCTTTACGCGTCCGTGGTGGAATAATTCATCCCGAATTATTGCGCCTGCTATGTTTATCAGCCTGCTTTTTGGTATCCTTGACGGGATTAAAGCATCAGCGATTGGCGGCATGCTGCCTGCCTGGACACAACGTCTGCCATTGTCTGAACAAGGCCTGGCATGGCTGATGCCTACCGTTGTTGC
The DNA here is from genome assembly GCF_013782625.1 of Enterobacter sp. RHBSTW-00994. Lineage (NCBI taxonomy): Bacteria > Pseudomonadati > Pseudomonadota > Gammaproteobacteria > Enterobacterales > Enterobacteriaceae > Enterobacter > Enterobacter sp. RHBSTW-00994. The sequence continues at coordinate 1,019,529 of NZ_CP056199.1, forward strand.
GCTGATTCTGGCTGTTATCTGGGATCGTGCTGCAGGGCGTCAGGTTACCTCTAACGCGCATTAATCAACGGCAACAAAATGTTTAACCACGGGGCTTAAGGCCCCGTGGTTTTTTGTTTTTTTCGAGTTGAATGGCAAGATTTAAATGGAAAGCACTAACAAACTCAAACGTGGGCTAAGTACCCGCCATATTCGCTTTATGGCGTTAGGCTCAGCGATTGGTACTGGCCTTTTTTATGGCTCGGCAGATGCCATTAAAATGGCCGGTCCGAGCGTCCTGCTGGCCTACATCATTGGCGGTATTGCGGCCTATATTATTATGCGTGCGCTGGGGGAGATGTCGGTTCATAACCCTTCCGCCAGCTCTTTCTCCCGCTATGCACAGGAAAACTTAGGCCCGCTCGCAGGTTACATCACAGGCTGGACTTACTGTTTTGAAATTCTGATTGTCGCAATCGCTGATGTGACGGCCTTTGGTATCTATATGGGCGTCTGGTTCCCCTTAGTACCACACTGGATATGGGTGTTGAGCGTGGTGTTGATCATTTGCGCCGTCAACCTGATGAGCGTGAAGGTTTTTGGTGAGCTGGAGTTCTGGTTCTCATTCTTTAAAGTCGCGACCATTATTATCATGATCGTGGCGGGCTTCGGCATCATCATCTGGGGTATCGGTAACGGTGGTCAGCCAACGGGGATCCATAACTTGTGGACCAATGGTGGCTTCTTCAGCAACGGCTGGCTTGGCATGGTGATGTCGCTGCAAATGGTGATGTTTGCTTACGGTGGGATCGAAATTATCGGGATCACTGCGGGTGAAGCGAAAGACCCTGAAAAATCGATTCCCCGCGCGATCAACTCTGTTCCAATGCGTATTCTGGTGTTCTATGTGGGTACGCTGTTTGTGATTATGTCCATTTACCCGTGGAACCAGGTCGGCACTAACGGTAGCCCATTCGTGTTGACGTTCCAGCATATGGGGATTGCGTTTGCAGCCAGTATTCTCAACTTTGTCGTTCTGACGGCGTCACTTTCTGCCATTAACAGCGACGTATTTGGTGTCGGTCGTATGCTGCACGGAATGGCCGAGCAGGGGAGCGCGCCGAAAGTATTCGCTAAAACCTCACGTCGCGGTACGCCGTGGGTCACTGTTCTGGTGATGACCATTGCGCTGTTGTTCTCGGTCTACCTGAACTACATCATGCCAGAGAACGTGTTCCTGGTGATTGCGTCACTGGCGACTTTCGCAACGGTGTGGGTGTGGATCATGATCCTGCTGTCGCAAATTGCCTTCCGTCGCCGTCTGCCCCCTGAAGAGGTGAAAGCGCTGAAATTTAAAGTGCCTGGCGGCATTACGACAACGGTTGTTGGTTTGATTTTCCTGGTCTTTATTATTGGCCTGATTGGCTATCATCCGGATACCCGCATTTCACTGTATGTCGGTTTCGCGTGGATTGTGTTGCTGCTGGCAGGGTGGGTGTTTAAATGCCGCCGCGATCGCCAGTTGGCTGAAGCACAGTAAAACAGAGTCCCCTCTCTCGTCGGGAGAGGGGCAGAGTGAGGCATCAGGGTGTATTGATGCCTCCTCCCCCGTCCTCCTCCCCCAATAAACCTCTTCATGATGAGCTAACCTTAACAACCCTGTGGCAAGGTGACGTCAATTTCATCAAAGGGGATTCGTGATGTTAAATGCCTGGCACCTTCCGGTTGCCCCATTTGTTAAGCAAAACAAAGACAACCTTGTGATTACGCTCTGGCTGGCGGGAGAAAATCAGCCTGAACGCGTGACGCTACGCGCCGAAATAGATAACGAAGAGACTGCGCTGAAGATGCACAAACAGCGCAGCCAACCGCAGCCGGGGATCACCGCGTGGCGGGCAAATATTGATTTACGCAGCGGGCAACCGCGCCGCCGTTACAGCTTCAAATTGCTGTGGAATAACCGTCAGCTGTGGTTTACCCCGCAAGGATTTAGCCGTTTCCCTCCGGCACGGCTGGAACAGTTTGCGGTCGATTACCCGGACAACGGCCCGCAGTGGGTTAACGATCAGGTCTTTTACCAGATTTTCCCTGACCGTTTTGCCCGCAGCCAGAAGCGTACTGCGCAGCAGGATGAGGTCTATTACCACCATGCGGCGGGCCACGATATTATCCTGAAAGAATGGGCTGAGCCGCTGACGGCCCAGGCGGGAGGATCGACGTTCTACGGTGGCGATCTCGACGGTATCAGTGAAAAACTTCCGTACCTGAAAAAGCTGGGCGTGACGGCGTTGTACCTGAACCCGGTGTTTAAAGCCCCGAGCGTACATAAATACGATACTGAAGACTATCGCCACGTTGATGAGCATTTTGGTGGCGATGAAGCCTTACTGCGCCTGCGTGAAAATACCAAAAACGAAGGGATGCGCCTGATTCTGGATGGTGTGTTTAACCACAGCGGTGACTCCCACGTCTGGTTCGACCGGCATAATCAGAGCATGGGGGGCGCATGCCATAACCCTGATTCTGCGCAGCGGGACTGGTACAGCTTTAACGACGATGGTCGCGCGCTCGACTGGCTGGGTTACGCCAGCCTGCCTAAGCTCGATTTTCAGTCACCTACGCTGGTGAAAGAGATCTATGGCGGCGAGGAGAGCATTGTGCGCCATTGGTTAAAAGCGCCATGGAGCATGGATGGCTGGCGTCTGGATGTGGTGCATATGCTTGGGGAAGCGGGTGGGGCGCGGAATAATATTCAGCACGTTGCCGGGATCACACGTTCAGCGAAAATGGCCCAGCCTGAAGCGTTTGTTTTTGGCGAGCACTTTGGCGATGCGCGTCAGTGGTTGCAGGCCGATGCGGAAGATGCGGCGATGAACTACCGGGGCTTTACCTTCCCGCTGTGGGGATTTCTCGCCAATACCGATATTTCTTACGATCCAAATCATATCGACGCCGAAACCTGCATGGCGTGGATGGATAACTACCGTGCCGGTTTGTCACATCAGCAGCAGTTGCGGATGTTTAACCAACTGGATAGCCACGATACTGCACGTTTTAAATCACTCCTCGGTAAGGATGTGGCGCGCTTGCCGCTGGCGGTGACCTGGCTCTTTACCTGGCCTGGGGTTCCATGCATTTACTACGGTGATGAAGTGGGGCTGGATGGAAACAATGATCCGTTCTGCCGCAAGACGTTCCCGTGGAAAACGGAACACCAGGACGAGAAGTTACTCAGTCTGTATCAACGTCTGGCGAAACTGCGTAAACAAAATCAGGCATTGCGCTACGGCGGCTGTCAGGTGGTTTACGCCCACGATAATGTGGTGGTCTTTGCCCGTGTCTATAACCAGCAGCGTGTGCTGGTTGCGATCAACCGGGGTGAAGCCTGTGAAGTGGTGCTGGATGGCTCTCCACTGCTCAATGTGAAAGCGTGGCAGTTGAAAGAGGGTAAAGGTTCGCTTCAGGACGGAATACTCTCATTACCCGCGATTTCTGCATCCATCTGGTTCGGTAATTAATCCTCTTCTGCAACGGGTACTTATGCCGGTTGCAGAATATTCCCCTAAGTTGTTCGGTTAAATTCAACAGAGGGGACAAATATCTTTAATATCCGCTCAATCAAATCTCGCTATACTCAATTTGCTTTATCAGTCAGGGCCCTTTCTCATATAGCACACAAAATCGTTGGCTTTTAACATATTGATTAAAAGGTACTTTTATGTCTATTCGTGAACTGATTGACCCGTCTAACTCCGCGTTAATTTTTATCGATCATCAGCCGCAAATGTCTTTTGGCGTGGCCAATATTGACCGCCAACTTCTTAAAAATAATACGGTTGCGCTGGCGAAAGCCGGCAAAATATTTAATGTGCCGGTTATCTACACGTCAGTAGAAACCAAAAGTTTCAGTGGCTATATCTGGCCGGAATTACTGGCCGTTCACCCTGATGTCAAACCTATCGAACGTACGTCGATGAACTCCTGGGAAGATGATGCGTTTGTTGCGGCAGTGAAAGCAACGGGCCGCAAAAAACTCATCATCTCGGCCCTGTGGACTGAAGTTTGCCTCACCTTTCCGGCGCTGATGGCACTGGACGAAGGTTTTGACGTCTATGTGGTGACGGATACGTCTGGCGGAACCTCAGTGGATGCCCACGAACGCGCTATTGATCGTATGGTACAGGCGGGTGCTGTACCCGTAACCTGGCAACAGGTTCTGCTTGAATATCAGCGTGACTGGTCACGAAAAGGCACTTATGACGCAGTCATGGATCTGGTGCGTGAGCACAGCGGGGCTTATGGGATGGGCGTTGATTATGCTTATACCCTTGTTCACGGTGCGCCAGAGCGTAAAGCGTAATCCTTTGGGGGCGAGGTTCTCTCGCCCATCAATGACCAGGAAATCCTTATGGCGCAAACATCACATGTGACGCTGGTGATCACACATACGTTACTTCCGGGGCAGGCCGGGCGATACGAACAGTGGCTGGGCAAGATTATGCCCATTGCCGCTGAGTTTCCCGGCCATCTTGGCGCGAACGTCATTCGTCCCTCCGGCGAACAGGACCTGTGGACGGTGATCATTCGCTTCGACACCATTGAGCATCTTTATGCCTGGACGCAATCAGACACGCGTACGGTGCTGGTTAAAGAGATCGAACCGTTGCTGGCAGAAGGCGATAAAACTGAAGTGCGTACGGAAGCTGCCTTCTGGTTTACTCCGCCAGAGGTCCATGTACGTAAGCCAAAGCAGTGGAAACAGTTTCTGATTACGCTGCTGGTTATTTTCCCCAGTACCAACGTTGTACCGCTGGTAACAGGCGCGCTGCTTCCTGGCCTGAAAGGTTCTTTATTGCTGCATTTGATTAACGATGCATCTGTGGTCGCGCTGGTGGTCTGGCTGTGGATGCCCATCGTGACCCGTCTGTTTGCCGGATGGCTTAAAAAAGCCTGATCTGGCGTGAAGGAGTTCGTTATGTCTCAAACTGCCACACTGATCTTAACCAAAGGTAAGGTCCATACGCTCGATCGTGAAATGCTGCAAACTGAAGCGGTTGCGATCGCCAACGGCAAGATCCTTGCGACCGGAAGCCACGATCGCATCATGAGTTATGCCGAGCAAGGCACACAGATTATTGATTTGCAGGGAAGTACGGTGATCCCCGGTCTCAACGATTCGCATCTGCACCTGATTCGCGGCGGGCTGAATTATAACCTTGAGCTACGTTGGGAAGGTGTGCCCTCGCTGTCGGATGCGCTGCGTATGCTAAAAGATCAGGCCGATCGTACGCCGTCGCCGCAGTGGGTTCGTGTGGTGGGGGGCTGGAGTGAATTCCAGTTTGCCGAACGCCGGATGCCAACCATTGAAGAACTCAATGAAGCTGCGCCAGATACCCCGGTGTTTGTTCTCCATCTGTACGATCGTGCACTGCTTAACCGCGCAGCGCTGAAAGCGGTAGGTTACACCAAAGAAACGCCAAACCCGGCAGGGGGAGAGATCGTTCGGGATAATAACGGTAATCCAACCGGGATGCTGATTGCTAAACCGAATGCGATGATCCTCTATTCTACGCTGGCGAAAGGGCCGAAATTGCCACTTGAGCAGCAGGTAAACTCCACGCGACAGTTTATGCGAGAGCTGAACCGTCTGGGGCTGACCAGCGCCATTGACGCAGGTGGCGGTTTCCAGAATTACCCGGAAGATTACGAGATCATCGAGGAACTGCATGTAAAAGAGCAGATGACGATCCGCATTGCCTACAACCTTTTCACCCAGCGACCAAAACAGGAACTGGAGGATTTTGAGCGCTGGACCGATATGCTCAAGCCAGGCCAGGGGACCGATTTCTATCGGGCTAACGGCGCGGGTGAAATGCTGGTCTTTTCAGCTGCAGATTTTGAAGATTTTCTCCAGCCTCGTCCGGATTTACCCGAGGGGATGGAAGACGAGCTGGAACGCGTGGTTCGTCATCTGGTCGAGCATCGCTGGCCGTTCCGTCTGCATGCGACTTATGATGAATCCATCAGCCGAATGTTGGACGTGTTCGAGAAGGTAAACCGTGACATTCCGTTTAATGGTCTGCACTGGTTCTTTGATCATGCGGAGACCATCACCGAGCGCAATATCGAGCGTGTCAAAGCGTTGGGCGGCGGGATTGCAGTACAACACCGTATGGCTTTCCAGGGGGAGTATTTTGTCGACCGCTACGGTAAAGAGGCGGTGAAACATACTCCGCCGGTTGCCAAAATGCTGGAACTGGATGTGCCGGTCGGTTTAGGTACTGATGCTACCCGCGTGGCGAGCTATAACCCGTGGACGGCGCTCTACTGGCTGGTTTCAGGACGCACTGTCGGCGGACTGACAATGTATGACGATAATAACCGTCTGCCGCGTGATGTGGCGCTTGAACTGTGGACCGCAGGCAGCGCCTGGTTCTCCAGTGAACAGGGCAAAAAAGGGCGCATCGTGGAAGGGCAACTTGCCGATTTGGTGGTGCTCTCGAAAGATTTCTTCAGCGTGCCAGAAGAGGAGATCAAAGGCATTGAGTCGGTGCTGACGGTGGTAGATGGCAAAGTCGTGTATGCTGCAGGGCACTTTAGCCCACTTGCTCCGCCGCCGATCCCGGTATTGCCTGAGTGGTCTCCGGTCGTGAAGGTTCCGGGGCATTACCGTTCAGCGCCGCCAGCGGCCAGTAAAGTGGGCGCGGTGGTACAGATGCATCAGTGCATTGGCAGTTGCGGTGTGCATGGCCACGCGCATGGCATTGCGCGTCAGTCGGATATTCCGGTGTCGGATGAGCAGGCGTTCTGGGGTGTGCTGGGATGTTCGTGTTTCGCGTTTTAAATTAAAAAGGCCCGCATTAGCGGGCCTTTCTCGTCAACCGGCCGATTACAGGCTGGATACGTTCTCGGACAGGTATTTAGCCACGCCGTCTGGAGACGCGTTCATGCCTTCTTTGCCTTTTTCCCACTGAGCCGGGCACACTTCACCGTGCTCTTCGTGGAACTGCAGCGCATCAACCATACGCAGCATTTCGTCGATGTTACGACCCAGTGGTAGATCGTTCACCACCTGGTGACGAACGATGCCGTTAGCATCGATCAGGAAAGAACCGCGCAGTGCAACGCCAGCGTCCGGATGTTCGATACCGTAAGCCTGTTGAACTTCACGTTTGATGTCCGCAACCATTGCGTATTTCACCGCACCGATGCCGCCTTTGTCGACAGGGGTGTTACGCCATGCGTTGTGTACAAATTCAGAGTCGAAGGAAACACCCACAACTTCAACGCCACGTTTCTGGAATTCTTCGTAACGTTTGTCGAAAGCGATCAGTTCAGATGGGCAAACGAAAGTGAAGTCCATTGGCCAGAAGAACAGAACGGTCGCTTTACCGTTGGTGTGCTGTTTGAAATTGAAATTTTCAACGATTTCACCGTTGCCCAGAACTGCTGCAGCTGTAAAATCCGGAGCCGGACGAGTTACCAGAACCATATGATTCTCCTGTAGATACTAAGGTTATTTGGAACGCAACGCGAGCCAGTATAGAGAGTGTCAGACAGTAAGACAAAGAGGTGGTGACAATCGTTCCGCCAGCTTTTACCTATCAATGCCCTTTCTATACGCAAAATCCTTCAAGTTGCATCACGGCGGTACGTCCGGGGATCCCCTGGAGCTTACGTAGCTCAAGGACTGGGTGAGCGGACGTAGCCTGAAGGATGAAGCGTATTTAAAGTTGTTTGTTTTTCGCCTGTGCCATCATGCGCGGATAAAACTGCCAGAAGCGGGTCTCCAGCGCGTCATAATGGGTGTCCAGATCGTGCCAGGAATCGCGCAGGGCATCCAGACGCGGGCGGCGACTGGCCATGCCGTTGAGTACCCGCTGAATAAACGCCATCTCGCGATACCGCTCGAGCCAGCGCTCGGACCATAAATAGTCGTTCAGATTCACAAAGCGCGGCGGCGAGTCCGGCAAAATCGTGGCGATCTGCGAATGGGCATAGTGGACGAACTCAGGTAAAGGCAGGTCGGGTGACACGGCTTCCCAGTGCCGCGACAAAAAGTGATCCCACATAACATCCAGCGTAATGGGGGCAACCCGGCGTGTTTCGGGGCGAAACCACGCTTTCGCTTCGTTCACTTCAGGCAGATTGTCGGTCAGTACATCGATCCGGCGATGCATGAAAATCCCTTCGACCACTTCAGCAGGATAGTCATCTGCGGGATTACCGCGCACAAAATCGGCCAGCAAATTGCCGGAAAGAGAGCTGTTAGCAAGATGTGCGAGATGCAGGTGAGCGAGAAAATTCATGCGTTTTATTTGTCCAGATACGGCTAGTTGTTGCAGCAAAGGGGCGTGAGCACTAGACTATGCCGCCTGTTTTTAAGTCACGAGTATACGTCATGCGCGTCGCCGATTTCTCCTTTGAACTACCTGAAAACCTGATTGCTCACTATCCACAACCAGAGCGCAGCAGTTGCCGCTTACTGTCGCTGGACGGGCCAACGGGCGCGCTGACGCACGGTACTTTCACCGATTTGCTCGACAAGCTCAACCCTGGCGATCTGCTGGTCTTTAACAATACCCGCGTGATCCCGGCGCGCCTGTTTGGCCGTAAAGCCAGCGGCGGCAAGATTGAAGTGCTGGTCGAACGTATGCTCGATGATAAACGTATTCTGGCACACATTCGCGCCTCTAAAGCGCCGAAGCCAGGTGCAGAACTGCTGCTGGGCGACGACGAGAGCATCAAGGCGACCATGACCGCGCGTCATGATGCACTGTTTGAAGTGGAATTTAACGATGAACGCCCGGTACTGGATATTCTGAACGCCATTGGCCATATGCCGCTGCCACCGTATATCGACCGTCCAGATGAAGATGCTGATCGCGAACTTTATCAAACCGTTTACAGCGAGAAGCCAGGCGCAGTAGCTGCACCAACGGCGGGCTTGCATTTCGATGAACCCCTGCTGGCGGCGCTTCGAGAGAAAGGCATTGAAATGGCGTTTGTGACGCTTCACGTCGGCGCGGGCACGTTCCAGCCGGTGCGGGTAGATAGTATCGAAGACCACATAATGCACTCTGAATATGCTGAAGTGCCGCAAGAGGTGGTGGATGCTGTGCTGGCGGCGAAAGCCCGTGGCAGCCGTGTCATAGCTGTCGGTACGACCTCTGTGCGTTCGCTGGAGAGCGCGGCGCAGGCGGCGAAAACCGATCTTATTGAACCTTTCTTTGGCGATACGCAGATCTTTATTTTCCCAGGATATCAATACAACGTCATTGACGCTCTGGTCACCAATTTCCATCTGCCTGAATCGACTCTGATTATGCTGGTTTCCGCGTTTGCCGGGTATCAACATACAATGAATGCCTACAAGGCTGCGGTAGAACAAAATTATCGCTTTTTTAGCTACGGGGACGCGATGTTTATCACGTACAATCCGCAGGCTTTGAATGAGCGTGTCGGGGAATAAGTCCGCGACACCGTTTTACAACGTTGGACTGTTTTTCTGACGTCGGAGAAAAAATGAAATTTGAACTTGATACCACCGATGGCCGCGCGCGTCGCGGTCGCCTGGTGTTTGATCGCGGTGTGGTTGAAACGCCCGCGTTTATGCCTGTAGGCACTTACGGCACAGTCAAAGGCATGACGCCGGAAGAAGTGGAAGCCACTGGCGCACAGATTATCCTGGGTAATACCTTCCACCTGTGGCTGCGTCCGGGCCAGGAGATCATGAAGTTGCACGGCGACCTGCATGACTTCATGCAGTGGAAAGGCCCAATCCTGACCGACTCCGGCGGTTTCCAGGTGTTCAGCCTGGGTGACATCCGCAAGATCACCGAGAAGGGTGTGCATTTCCGTAACCCGATCAACGGCGATCCGATTTTCCTCGATCCTGAAAAATCCATGGAGATTCAGTACGATCTCGGCTCCGATATCGTGATGATCTTCGATGAGTGTACGCCATACCCGGCTGACTGGGATTACGCAAAACGTTCTATGGAGATGTCTCTGCGCTGGGCGCAACGCAGTCGTGACCGTTTTGACTCTCTTGAGAACAAAAACGCACTGTTCGGCATTATCCAGGGCAGTGTTTACGAAGATTTACGTGATATCTCTGTTAAAGGTCTGGTAGAGATAGGTTTTGATGGCTACGCTGTCGGCGGTTTGGCGGTGGGTGAGCCAAAGGAAGACATGCACCGTATTCTGGAACATGTGTGCCCGCAAATCCCGGCCGACAAACCACGATACCTGATGGGCGTGGGTAAACCGGAAGACCTGGTTGAGGGTGTGCGTCGCGGTATCGATATGTTCGACTGCGTGATGCCAACCCGTAATGCCCGTAACGGACATCTGTTTGTTACCGATGGCGTGGTGAAAATCCGTAACGCGAAGCATAAAAGTGATACCAGTCCGCTCGATGCCGAGTGTGATTGCTATACCTGTCGTCACTATTCTCGCGCGTATTTGCATCATCTTGACCGTTGCAATGAGATTTTAGGCGCGCGTCTCAATACTATTCATAACCTTCGTTATTATCAGCGCTTAATGGCTGGTTTACGTAAGGCTATCGAAGAGGGTAAATTAGAGAGCTTCGTGACCGATTTCTACCAACGTCAGGGTCGAACTGTTCCACCTTTGAACGTTGATTAATTTTAATAATGAGGGAATTTGAATGAGCTTTTTTATTTCTGATGCGGTAGCAGCAACAGGTGCTCCGGCGCAGGGCAGCCCGATGTCTCTGATTCTGATGCTGGTTGTGTTCGGTCTGATCTTCTACTTCATGATCCTGCGCCCACAGCAGAAACGCACCAAAGAGCACAAAAATCTGATGAGCTCCATCGCAAAAGGCGATGAAGTGCTGACCAATGGCGGTCTGGTTGGTCGCGTGACGAAAGTAGCTGAAACTGGCTATATCTCTATCGCGCTGAACGATACCACTGAAGTGGTTATCAAACGTGACTTCGTAGCTGCCGTTCTGCCGAAAGGCACTATGAAGGCGCTGTAATCCCAACTTTTCCCAAAGGGAACTGCCGTGTTAAACCGTTATCCTTTGTGGAAGTACATCATGCTGGTCGTCGTGATTCTCGTCGGCCTGCTGTACGCGCTTCCCAACCTGTATGGTGAGGATCCGGCCGTTCAAATCACTGGCGCGCGCGGTGTCGCCGCCAGTGAGCAAACGCTGATCCAGGTCCAGAAAACGTTACAAGAAGAAAAAATTACCGCTAAGTCTGTGGCACTGGAAGAGGGCGCAATTCTTGCTCGCTTCGACACCACCGACACGCAACTCCGCGCGCGTGAAGCGCTGATGGGCGTGCTGGGTGATAAGTATGTCGTGGCGCTGAACCTTGCTCCTGCAACCCCGCGTTGGCTGGCTGCACTGAATGCAGAGCCAATGAAACTTGGTCTTGACCTGCGTGGTGGTGTTCACTTCCTGATGGAAGTGGATATGGATACTGCTCTGGGCAAACTGCAGGAACAGAATATCGACGGCCTGCGTAGCGATCTGCGTGAAAAAGGCATCGCATACACTACCGTGCGTAAAGAAGATAACTACGGCATGAGCATCACGTTCCGCGACAGCGCGGCACGCGATCAGGCTGTTACTTACCTGTCTCAACGCCATCGTGATCTGGTTATCACTTCTCAGGGCAGTAATCAGCTGCGCGCGGTGATGACGGATGCGCGTCTGAGCGAAGCGCGTGAATATGCGGTTCAACAGAACATCAATATTCTGCGTAACCGTGTAAACCAACTGGGTGTGGCTGAGCCGCTGGTACAGCGTCAGGGTGCTGACCGTATCGTGGTTGAGCTGCCTGGTATCCAGGACACTGCGCGTGCGAAAGAGATTCTCGGTGCGACTGCAACGCTGGAATTCCGTCTGGTAAACAGCAATGTTGATCAGTCTGCTGCTGCCTCTGGCCGTATTCCAGGTGACTCTGAAGTGAAACAGACGCGTGAAGGCCAGCCTGTTGTGCTGTACAAACGCGTGATCCTGACCGGTGACCACATCACCGATTCCACTTCAAGCCAGGATGAGTACAACCAGCCGCAGGTTAACATTTCGCTGGATAGTGCGGGTGGTAACATCATGTCTAACTTCACCAAGGACAATATCGGTAAACCGATGGCGACCCTGTTTGTGGAGTACAAAGACAGCGGTAAGAAAGATGCCAATGGCCGCGCGGTTCTGGTGAAGGAAGAAGAGGTGATTAACATCGCCAACATCCAGTCTCGTCTGGGTAACAGCTTCCGTATCACGGGGATCAGCAACCCGAATGAAGCGCGTCAGCTTTCGCTGCTTCTGCGTGCTGGTGCATTGATTGCACCAATTCAGATTGTTGAAGAACGTACGATTGGTCCAACCCTGGGTATGCAGAACATCAAGCAGGGTCTGGAAGCCTGTCTGGCCGGTCTGGTAGTGTCTATCCTCTTCATGATCTTCTTCTACAAGAAGTTCGGTCTGATTGCGACCTCTGCGCTGGTGGCGAACCTGGTCCTGATTATCGGCATTATGTCCCTGCTGCCAGGGGCGACTCTGACTATGCCGGGTATTGCGGGTATCGTGCTAACCCTTGCGGTGGCAGTCGACGCCAACGTACTGATAAACGAGCGTATCAAAGAAGAACTGAGTAACGGTCGTTCTGTGCAGCAGGCGATCGAAGAAGGCTACAAAGGCGCGTTCAGCTCAATCTTTGATGCGAACGTAACAACACTGATTAAGGTTCTTATCCTGTATGCAGTGGGTACTGGCGCGATCAAAGGCTTTGCGATTACAACCGGTATCGGTGTCGCGACGTCGATGTTTACCGCTATTGTCGGCACCCGTGCCATCGTGAACCTGCTGTACGGCGGCAAGCGCGTTAAAAAGCTGTCTATCTGAGGAGTGCGTTGTGGCACAGGAATATACTGTTGAACAATTAAACCACGGCCGTAAAGTCTGGGACTTTATGCGCTGGGACTACTGGGCCTTCGGCATTTCAGGTTTTCTGCTGATTTTGTCCATCGTCATTATGGGTGTGAAAGGTTTTAACTGGGGTCTCGATTTCACCGGCGGTACGGTGATTGAGATTACGCTGGAAAAACCGGTCGATATGGACCAGATGCGTCTGTCGCTGCAGAAAGCGGGCTTTGAAGAGCCGCTGTTGCAGAACTTCGGCAGCAGCCGTGACATCATGGTGCGTATGCCTCCCGTCCACGATGCCAATGGCAGCCAGGAGTTGGGGAGCAAGGTCGTTAACGTGATTAACGAAACGACCAGCCAACATGCACTGGTTAAGCGAATTGAGTTTGTGGGGCCAAGCGTCGGTGCAGATCTTGCGCAGACGGGGGCGATGGCGCTGATGGCTGCGCTGATCTCCATCCTGGTTTACGTCGGTTTCCGCTTCGAGTGGCGACTGGCGGCAGGTGTTGTCATTGCACTGGCGCACGACGTGGTGATCACCATGGGCGTACTGTCACTGTTCCATATTGAGATTGACCTGACCATTGTGGCATCGCTGATGTCGGTTATCGGTTACTCACTGAACGACAGTATCGTGGTATCGGACCGTATTCGTGAAAACTTCCGTAAGATCCGTCGCGGTACGCCGTACGAAATCTTTAACGTATCGTTAACCCAAACGCTGCACCGTACATTGATCACGTCCGGTACGACCTTAATGGTTATCCTGATGCTGTATCTCTTCGGCGGCCCGGTTCTGGAAGGCTTCTCGCTGACCATGTTGATTGGTGTGTCTATCGGTACGGCGTCGTCTATTTACGTCGCGTCGGCACTGGCACTGAAACTCGGCATGAAGCGCGAACACTTGCTCCAGCAGAAAGTCGAAAAAGAAGGGGCGGATCAGCCGTCTATTCTGCCATAAGCAGACATCTGCTCAGTGAACTGAAATCCCGGTCAACAGACCGGGATTTTTTTGTCTGTATCTGGCAAACACTCCTGACAGTATGCTGTCAGGAGCCCTGTCATACACTCCTTCTGAACCCAAACAACTGTCAGGAGGATGTATGAAAAACGTCATTAACTGGTTTGAAATTCCGGTCACAGATATGGATCGCGCCATTAAATTTTACGAACCAGTGATGCAGGTATCGCTACGTCGCGAGAAAATGGATTGTGCCGAGCTGGCGGTTTTCCCGCATGAAGACCCGGCCACGGGTGGTGCGCTGGCAAAATTTGATGGTATTACACCGTCGCATCAGGGCGCTATTATTTACCTGCATACGGACAACCTGGCGGCTACGCTCGATCGTGTCGTATCCGCGGGTGGCAAGTGTGTCTTTGGCCCGCTGGAACTGCCGCAGGGGATTGGCACTATCGCGCTGTTTACCGATAGCGAAGATAATCGTCTTGGCCTTCATCAACCTGCCTGATACCCGGAGAATGTATGACCCGACGCGCTGACCGATTGTTTCAGATTGTGCAGATCCTGAGAGGCAGGAGACTGACAACGGCAGCGCATCTGGCGGACAGACTGAATGTGTCCGAACGTACTGTCTACCGTGATATCCGGGATTTATCGCTCTCGGGTGTGCCTGTTGAAGGGGAAGCCGGGAGTGGTTATCGGCTGATGTCGGGTTTTGATTTACCTCCTCTGATGCTGACAAACCGGGAGTCAGAGGCGTTGATTGTGGCGATCCGCCTGCTCAAAACCTGGGGCGGGGAATCTCTGTCACGCGAGCTTGAATCGGCTCAGGAAAAAGTGCTGGCGATCCTGCCGGAGGAGAGTCGCCGTAAGGCGGAGCAGACACGGCTGTTTGCTCCGGATATGGGGACTCAATTGCATTCAAAAAGCAACTTTGATGTGATCCATCAGGCCATTGCTTCCCAGCAAGTTTTGGCGCTGCATTATCGGGACGAGAGTGGTCAGCTGTCGTGGCGTGATGTTCAGCCCCTGGGCATGTTTTTCTGGGGAGAGCACTGGTTGCTGGTTGCATGGTGTGAACGTCGTGACGATTACCGTTGCTTCCGACTCGACCGGTGTTTGAATATCGCGGTGACGGACAGGCGATTTAGCGAGAGTACAGAGCGGTCTCTGGCTGATTTTCTGCGAAAAGTTAAGCAATAAAAAAGCCAGCATTACGCTGGCTTTTTTATTTGCGTCCTCTCCCGGGGGGAGAGGACGGGTGAGGCGTTAAGCCGCGAAACCCAGGTGCAAATTAGAAGTTGTAACCGACAACCAGGTAACCACCCCAGCCGGTAGATTTCACGCTGAAATCGCCGTTGCCGAAGTTCAGGCTTGCATCATCGTTCCACTGGCCACCGTTGTGCCAGTAACGTGCAACGACAGAATAGTGCCAGTGATCGTAGTTCAGTGCCAGAATGTGGCTGGACGCAATTGAGTTATTCGTACGCGCTTTCTTGCCGTTCAGGTCACGGAAGTCTTCGTTACCCAGATCGGAACCCCAGTCAAAGTTGGTGAAACCGATGTAGCTCAGGTTACCGCCCCACAGTTGGGTGATTGGCACGAAGTATTTCACTTTGAAACGGTAGCCATCCCACTCATTTTCGTTCGCTGCGCCGTAGTTCTGCCATTGGTATTTTGCATACACGTTCATGGACAGGCTCATTGGCAGACCGGTGTCGATGTCAGTACCCAGACCCATGTACCAGGTGCTCTGACGACCAGATGCGTTGCGGCCCATGTCGTAGATGTAGTTGTTTGCGATATACCACTCTTTGAACGGACCGAAGCTCAGGTCAGCACCGGTCAGTTTGTCGATAGAGAAGCGCGGTTCGATTTCCATAAACAGCGGAGAACCGTGGTTCCAAATACCTTTTGCATCGGTATTACCACCAAAGAACACTGGGGCATCCATATAGCCGTAGAAATCAAACCAGTCTTTCTTGGCGAAGGCTTCATATTCCAGATAGGTATCGTTGCGCAGCAGTGGTCCAAAACGGGTGTGGTAGCTACCTACCACGTTGACGCTCTGATGCCACCAGTCTGACAGATACTGAGGTTGATCCTTTTCCGCTGCGTTAACAGTGAAAGAGGAGGAAAGTGCGAGTACTGCTCCGGCTGCAAGTAATGTTTTTTTCATAATCATGCCACTGATTGAATTTCCCTTCCGGGAGTGAAAAATGCGCGATTTGCGTTTCAAAATATTTCGTATTTCTGCGGAGCCTATTATAGGAATCCTTGCTCACAAAAATATGTGTTGTTTCACATATCTCTCACACACGTAATCGATTGCGTTCACGTTTGCGTACTTTAAACGGCAGGGATTGTAACGGCAATCATTTATGTTGCCAATCTTTGCGGGATGTAAATGTCAGCGGAGTAACATCGCACTCCGCTTTTTAGGTGGGTTACTGTGTGACGGGCTGAATATCGTGGATGCGGACAAAACCTAACTGTTCGGGTGTAATGCCCGTCAACTGCAACGGAATATCGACATCGCTCGGCGCTAACACGCTTGCTGGTGCATTGATCAACTGGCTTTTAACATTCACTTCCTGGTAGCTGTCCGTCGTGCCCTGAATCTGGCCCCATTCGACCGTACCGCTGAAGGCGGGTAATGGATCGTTGGATTCACCCTGAATGCGCAATGTTACCCGTGTACCATCGGCGTTGGCTGCAACGTTGATGAGCGACATACGCAATGTTCCGATCTGACTGTTCAGACGAGCAGGTGTGTTTGAGCCAGGCAGCAGGTACACACCACTGCTTGATTTTGCATTCAGTGCATTTTGCTGGGTGATCTTGACCGTTTCCTTGTTCAGCTTGTCCATTGCGGCATTGAGCGTATTGACGCTTTGTTTCATCTGACGAACTTCGGTTTGCTGAGCACAGGCACTCAGGGTGAAGAGACTTCCCACCAGGAGAATTCTTAGGTAACGTCTTGTCATTGCGTTTATTTCCTTGAAACTACGGATTGTTGTAATGGTAGACGGCATCTTACCGTCTGGCATAGATCCTTTGTCTCAAAAAACCTCTTCCTTTGTTGTCAGCCCAGTTCAGGGTAAAATAGCGGGAAGTTAACCAGATAGTCAGGACACCGTATGCATTGCCCATTCTGCTCCGCTGTGGATACCAAAGTAATCGACTCTCGTCTTGTGGGTGAGGGGTCATCCGTACGTCGCCGTCGGCAGTGTCTGGTGTGCAACGAACGTTTCACCACCTTTGAGGTGGCGGAACTGGTGATGCCACGTGTCGTCAAAAGTAACGATGTACGTGAGCCCTTCAACGAAGAAAAACTGCGCCGCGGGATGCTAAAAGCACTGGAAAAACGGCCAGTCAGCGCAGATGACGTTGAAATGGCGCTGAATCACATTAAATCGCACCTGCGGGGAACCGGCGAACGCGAAGTGCCCAGTAAAATGATTGGCAATCTGGTGATGGAACAGCTGAAAAAGCTCGATAAAGTTGCCTATATCCGCTTCGCTTCTGTGTACCGCAGTTTCGAAGATATCAAAGAGTTTGGCGAAGAGATCGCCCGCTTACAGGATTAAGCTCATGCAGGATGAGATTTACATGGCGCGAGCGCTCAAACTGGCGCAGCGCGGGCGTTTTACCACACACCCTAATCCGAATGTTGGCTGCGTGATTGTCAAAGACGGTGAAATTGTGGGGGAGGGTTTTCACTACCGCGCAGGTGAACCTCATGCTGAAGTGCATGCCTTGCGCATGGCTGGTGAAAAGGCGCGTGGCGCAACGGCTTACGTTACGCTTGAACCTTGCAGTCACCACGGCCGCACGCCACCCTGTTGCGACGCATTGATTGCAGCGGGCGTTTCACGAGTCGTCGCGGCAATGCAGGATCCTAATCCGCAAGTTGCAGGGCGCGGACTGTATCGTCTTCAACAACAGGGAATTGACGTTAGCCACGGCCTGATGATGAACGATGCGGAAGCCATCAATAAAGGTTTCCTGAAGCGTATGAGAACAGGTTTCCCTTATATCCAGTTGAAACTCGGTGCATCTCTGGATGGGCGCACGGCCATGGCGAGCGGTGAAAGCCAATGGATTACGTCTCCGCAGTCAAGGCGCGATGTGCAACGTCTGCGCGCGCAAAGCCATGCTATTCTCACCAGCAGTGAAACAGTTCTGGCGGATGATCCGGCGATGACCGTGCGTTGGGATGAGCTGAATGCCGATACCCAGGCGCTCTATCCGCAGGAAAACCTGCGTCAGCCACTGCGTATTGTGATTGATAGCCAGAACCGTGTGACACCTGAGCACCGTATTGTGCAACAACCCAGCGAAACCTGGTTTGCCCGTACAACGGAGGACGACCGTTCGTGGCCGGAAGGTGTGCGCAACATCATGGTTCCTGAACACAATGGTCATCTCGATTTGGTCGTGCTGATGATGCTGCTTGGCAAACAACAGGTGAACAGCATCTGGGTGGAAGCCGGTCCTACGCTGGCGGGAGCGCTGCTCCAGGCCGGGCTGGTGGATGAACTGATTGTCTACGTTGCGCCTACACTGTTAGGTAGCGATGCGCGTGGCCTGTTTGTACTGCCAGGGCTTGAAAAACTGGCCGATGCCCCACAACTCAAATTTAGCGAGATACGCCCGGTTGGCCCGGATGTCTGCCTCCATTTAACGACAGCGTAATTGCTCCTGAAATAGGGAAGCAGTGCGCAAAGTATTATGATAAAATCCGCCCCCCTGCGGGGCCAAATGAACCCGTAAAGGAAGAGTATGAACATTATTGAAGCTGCTGTAGCTACCCCGGACGCTCGCGTCGCCATCACCATTGCGCGTTTCAACAACTTCATCAACGACAGCCTGCTGGAAGGTGCGATTGACGCTCTGAAACGTATCGGCCAGGTAAAAGATGACAACATTACCGTTGTATGGGTTCCCGGTGCATACGAACTGCCTCTGGCAGCCGGTGCGCTGGCGAAAACCGGCAAATACGACGCGGTGATTGCACTGGGTACTGTTATTCGTGGCGGCACTGCGCACTTCGAATACGTTGCGGGCGGTGCAAGCAATGGTCTGGCGCATGTTGCACAGGATGCTGAAATTCCTGTCGCGTTTGGCGTGCTGACCACTGAAAGTATTGAACAAGCTATCGAACGTGCTGGCACTAAAGCCGGTAACAAAGGTGCAGAAGCTGCACTGACTGCACTTGAAATGATCAATGTATTGAAAGCCATCAAGGCCTGATTTTTTGTAAGGGGAATTCCGTGAAACCTGCTGCTCGTCGCCGCGCCCGTGAATGTGCCGTCCAGGCACTTTACTCCTGGCAGTTGTCCCAGAACGACATCGCTGATGTTGAATACCAGTTCCTGTCTGAACAAGACGTTAAAGACGTTGATGTTCTGTACTTCCGTGAACTGCTGTCGGGAGTGGCGACTAATAGCGCGTATCTCGATGGTCTGATGAAACCTTATCTGTCTCGCCTGCTCGAAGAGCTGGGTCAGGTAGAAAAAGCAGTGTTGCGCATTGCGCTGTTTGAACTGTCTAAACGTGATGATGTGCCATACAAAGTGGCGATCAACGAAGCTATCGAACTGGCAAAAACCTTCGGTGCTGAAGACAGCCACAAATTTGTTAACGGCGTGCTGGATAAAGCCGCACCTGCGATCCGTCCCCACAAAAAGTGATCCGCAAACCGGAGTGTTGCATTGCATAACGTGCGGTGCAGCTCCGGTTTTTTCTTTATATTTGCTGAGGCATAACGTATGGCATGCGGCGAATTCTCCCTGATTGCCCGTTATTTTGACCGTGTCAGAACTTCTCGTCTGGATGTTGAAACCGGCATTGGCGATGACTGCGCACTTCTCAATATTCCTGAAAAACAGACGCTGGCGATCAGTACCGATACCTTAGTATGCGGGCGTCATTTCCTGCCGGATATTGATCCTGCCGATCTGGCATATAAAGCACTGGCGGTGAATGTGAGCGATCTGGCAGCGATGGGCGCCGATCCTGCGTGGTTAACGCTGGCGTTAACGTTGCCGAGTGTTGACGAAACCTGGCTCGAAACCTTCAGCGATGCGCTGTTCGAGCAGCTAAATTACTACGATATGCAACTGATTGGTGGTGATACGACTGCCGGTCCACTGTCTATGACACTCGCGATCCACGGTTATGTGCCGGTCGGGCGCGCCCTGAAACGCTCAGGCGCGAAACCCGGTGACTGGATTTATGTGACCGGTACGCCCGGTGACAGCGCGGCTGGTCTGGCGATTTTGCAGGATCGTTTAACCGTCAGTGATGCGGATGATGCGGCCTATCTGATTAAGCGTCACTTGCGCCCGACCCCGCGTATTTTGCACGGGCAGGCACTGCGCGAACGTGCGAGTTCAGCTATCGACCTCTCTGATGGTTTGATCTCCGATCTCGGTCATATCCTGAAAGCCAGTGGTGTAGGCGCTCGCGTTGATCTTGATACCTTCCCGCTTTCAGAACAGATGCGTAAGCACGTTGCGCCTGAGCAGGCGCTGCGCTGGGCACTTTCTGGCGGTGAAGATTACGAACTGTGCTTTACCGTTCCGGAATTACACCGCGGTACGCTGGATGTGGCGCTGGGAAATCTCGGTGCACCATTTACCTGTATTGGTCAGATCCTGCCGGAAAGCGAAGGAATGCAGTTTGTACAGGATGGCGCATCGGTGACGCTCGACTGGAAAGGGTACGATCACTTCGCGTGATACATTCAGTTCCCTCTCCCAGGGGGCTGAGGGATCCCAAAAAAAACCGTGTACGGACAGCCCCCTCTCTTTTTAGGGGAGAGGGCATCAGTCCGCATATTTTATTTAAATCCCACAACCGGATGCTGTTCGTACGGCGTTTCAAGTTCGGTAATCTGCTCCGGGGTCAGCGTTAAATCCACCGCATTCAGCAGCTCATCCAGTTGTTCCTCGCGGGATGTACCGATAATTGGGGCTGCGATCCCGCGTTTGCTAAGTAGCCACGCCAGTGCAACCTGCGCACGCGTTGCCCCTGTATCGTCAGCAATATTTGCTAAGCGTTCGGCAATCAGTGCGTCACTGGTCTCTGTCGCGTTGTACAGTGTCTTGCCAAATTCATCAGATACCGAACGGGCAGTGGTTTCTCCCCAGGGGCGCGTTAATCGGCCCCGTGCCAGTGGGCTCCATGGGATCACCGCCACATTTTTCTCATAGCAGAGCGGCAGCATCTCGCGTTCCTCTTCACGGTAGATAAGGTTGTAGTGATCCTGCATAGTGACAAATTGTGCCCAACCGTTCCGGGCTTGCAGATTTAGTGCGGAAGCAAACTGGGATGCATGCATAGATGACGCACCGATGTAACGCGCTTTACCCGCTTTAACGACATCGTTTAGCACTTCCAGCGTTTCTTCTATAGGCGTGTTGTAGTCCCAGCGATGGATTTGTAGCAGATCGACATAATCCATGTTCAGACGCCTGAGGCTGTCGTCAATGGAACGCAGGATCTGTGCACGAGAAAGGCCTTCAGGCAAGTCACCCACCTGGTGGTAAACTTTGGTGGCAACGACAACATTTTCACGACGGGCAAAATCGCGCAGAGCGCGGCCCACGATCTCCTCGCTGCTGCCATCGGAGTAACTATTGGCGGTATCAAAGAAGTTAATGCCACCGTCGATGGCATGTTTGATGATGAGGCGGCTGCTCTCTTCCGGCAGTGTCCAGGCGTGGTTGCCCCGGTCAGGCTCGCCAAATGTCATGCAGCCCAGGCAAAGCCGGGAAACCTTAAGGTCTGTTTTTCCTAATGTATTGTATTGCATGGTTCCACTCCTGCTGTTTTAAACATTACGTTTAAGCATAGCAGGAGCGGAAGAGGGGAGGTTTAGGCCAGCCAGGTGCGAATTTTAGCTTCGATACCTACTGCATCCAGGCCAATGCCTGCGCGGGCTTCATCCTGTGTGCCTTGCGGGATGAAATGATCCGGCAGGCCAAGGTTTAGCACGGGAACGGCTTTGCGGTGTGCCATCAGTACCTCGTTAACGCCGCTACCAGCACCCCCCATGATGGCGTTTTCTTCAAGCGTTACCAGCACATCATGACCTTCTGCCATGCTCAGAATCAGGGATTCATCGAGGGGCTTCACAAAGCGCATATCCACCAGTGTCGCATTTAGCGCTTCGGCGACTTTAGCGGCTTCCGGCATCAATGTGCCGAAATTGAGGATAGCCACTTTTTCTCCGCGACGTTTGACCAGCCCTTTCCCAATCGCCATTTTTTCCAGAGGCTGAAGTTCAATGCCCACCGCATTGCCGCGCGGATAGCGTACTGCACTTGGGCCATCCTGATAGTGGTAGCCGGTAAACAGCATCTGGCGACATTCGTTTTCGTCGCTCGGCGTCATGATCACCATGTCCGGGATGCAGCGCAGGAAAGAGAGATCAAATGCGCCCTGATGTGTTTGACCGTCGGCTCCTACAATCCCTGCACGGTCGATAGCAAACAGCACCGGCAGTTTCTGGATGGCGACGTCGTGGATCACCTGATCATAGGCGCGTTGCAGGAACGTGGAGTAAATTGCGACGACAGGCTTATAACCGCCGATTGCCAGACCCGCTGCGAATGTCACCGCGTGCTGCTCGGCGATCGCGACGTCAAAATACTGATCGGGATATTTTCTGGAAAACTCCACCATGCCAGAACCTTCACGCATGGCCGGAGTGATCGCCATCAGCTTGTTATCTTTGGCTGCGGTTTCGCACAGCCAGTCACCGAAGATTTTTGAATAGCTCGGCATACCACCGCTACTTTTCGGTAGACAACCGCTGGTCGGGTCAAATTTGGGTACGGCGTGGAAAGTAATGGGGTCTTTTTCTGCTGGCTCGTAGCCACGCCCTTTCTTGGTCATGATATGCAAGAACTGCGGGCCTTTCAGGTCACGCATGTTTTTCAGCGTGGTGATAAGCCCCAGTACGTCATGGCCATCTACCGGGCCAATATAGTTGAAACCCAGTTCCTCAAAGAGTGTGCCTGGTACAACCATACCTTTGATATGTTCTTCGGTACGTTTAAGCAGCTCTTTAATTGGCGGTACGCCGGAGAAGACTTTTTTTCCGCCTTCCCGCAGGCTGGAATAGAGCTTGCCAGAGAGCAGTTGAGCCAGATGGTTATTTAGCGCTCCGACGTTTTCAGAGATCGACATCTCGTTATCGTTAAGGATAACCAGCATATCGGGCTTGATATCCCCCGCATGGTTCATCGCCTCGAAGGCCATTCCAGCAGTGATTGCACCGTCGCCAATGACGCACACGGTGCGACGCTGTTTGTTTTCTTTCTCTGCTGCAACAGCGATACCGATTCCGGCAGAAATAGAGGTTGAAGAGTGACCGACGCTCAGGACATCAAATTCACTCTCTCCGCGCCATGGGAATGGGTGCAAGCCGCCTTTCTGGCGAATCGTTCCGATTTTATCGCGACGTCCAGTCAGAATTTTGTGCGGATATGCCTGGTGGCCTACGTCCCAGATTAGCCTGTCGAACGGCGTGTTATAGACGTAATGCAGCGCCACGGTCAGCTCCACCGTGCCAAGCCCGGAGGCAAAGTGCCCACTGGAGCGGCTTACGCTGTCGAGAAGGTATCGACGCAGTTCATCGCACAGCTTCGGCAGGCTCTCTTTCGGCAACAGGCGTAACTCCTGGGTGGAGTCAACTAACGCCAGTGTCGGGTGTTTGGCAATATCAAAACTCATCAAAGGCTCATCGAGATAGTGTGTTTATTTATCACGCTGGATTATATAGTCCGCTAGCGCTTCCAGTGCCGAGGTATCCAGTGATTGTGCGGCCAGTTGGTTCAGAGACTGGCGGGCATCGTCAATCAGGTCCCGGGCTTTACGCTGGGCTTGCTCAAGACCCAGCAGGGCGGGATAGGTGCTTTTGCCAAGTTGCTGATCTGCACCCTGGCGTTTACCCAATGTTGCAGTATCGCCCACCACATCCAGAATGTCATCCTGAACCTGGAATGCCAGACCGATACTTTCTGCGTATCTGTCCAGAATCGGCAGGGTTTTGCGCCCGCGTTCACCTGCGCTCAGTGCGCCCAGACGAACGGCTGCACGGATTAAAGCGCCCGTTTTATGACGGTGGATACGCTCAAGCTGTTCCAGATTAACCTGACGTCCTTCGGCATCCAGATCCAGCGCCTGTCCGCCGCACATGCCAGCAATACCACTGGCCATTGCCAGTTCGGAAACCATCGCCAGGCGATCGTGACAATCGACTTCAGCCATTGGTGCATCGCTTAAAATCGAAAAGGCCAGCGTTTGCAGAGCATCACCCGCCAGAATGGCATTGGCTTCGCCAAACTTAATGTGGCAGGTGGGTTGCCCGCGACGGAGATCGTCGTCATCCATCGCCGGTAAGTCATCATGGATCAGTGAATATGCATGGATACATTCAACGGCCGCCGCTGGGGCATCCAGCGTACTATTGCTGATGCCAAACATGTTGCCAGTCGCATAGACCAGGAATGGACGCAGGCGTTTACCGCCTAAGAGTGCGCCATACTGCATGGCTTCAACCAGTGGAGTGTTCTGAAAAGGTTGTGGTTCGATAAAACGACGTAACGCGTCGTTAGCACGCTCAACGCACGCCTGAAGCTGTGTGGAAAAATCCATTTACTCGGCGTCCGGTGTGAAAGGTGTGGTCGCGGCAGCTTCACTCTCAGAGAGCAGGATCTGCACGCGCTGTTCCGCTTGTTGGAGTTTGACCTGACCCTGACGCGCAAGCTGCACGCCACGTTCAAATTCATTGAGGGCTTCTTCCAGCGGTAAGTCACCGCTCTCAAGCCGGGTTACGATTTGCTCCAGTTCACTCAGTGCAGTTTCGAAACTGGCTGGTGCGTCATTTTTCTTCGGCATAGTGAATTTTGACTCTCATATTTTCAGCCCTGTCATGGTAACGGACTCGGGCGGATAAGCAAATAACGCGCAATGTGCACAGGATCCGCGCGATGGTGGTATACTTGCGCGCCTGGATGCAGCCACGGGTGTGGGCTGCTGTACACGTTATCTTTCAAGTTGCCTTTGCGTTGGCTACGTCTGCTTATCCCAGTGACTTATTTGAGTAAGCTCCTGGGGAGGCTCAGACCTGCCGCCTTGATGCAACGTGAATGATTGTTGTGTATATATCTTTTTCCATCACAAGCCTTAGCTGGCTTGCTAACGAAACATTGCCGCCATGAAGTTTATCATTAAATTGTTCCCAGAAATCACCATCAAAAGCCAATCTGTGCGTTTGCGCTTTATTAAAATTCTGACCGGGAACATTCGTAACGTTCTTAAGCATTACGACGAAACGCTTGCCGTTGTTCGTCACTGGGATCACGTTGAAGTGCGCGCCAAAGACGAAAATAAACGTCTGGATATCCGCGATGCGCTGACCCGTATTCCAGGTATTCACCATATCCTGGAAGTGGAAGATGTCCCTTTCACTTCGCTGCACAATATCTTCGAGAAAGCGCTGGAGCAGTATCGTGACCAGATCGAAGGGAAAAGTTTCTGCGTGCGTGCTAAACGTCGCGGTAAACATGAGTTCAGCTCGATTGAGGTTGAGCGTTATGTTGGTGGTGGTTTAAACCAGCACGTTGAGTCAGCGCGTGTGAAATTGACCAATCCGGACGTGACCGTCAATCTGGAAATCGAAAACGATCGCCTGCTGCTGGTTAAAGGCCGGTATGAAGGTATTGGCGGCTTCCCAATCGGAACGCAGGAAGACGTGCTGTCGCTGATTTCGGGTGGCTTTGACTCCGGTGTGTCCAGCTATATGCTGATGCGTCGCGGTTGCCGCGTGCATTACTGCTTCTTTAACCTGGGTGGTGCGGCACACGAAATCGGTGTTCGCCAGGTGGCGCATTATCTGTGGAACCGTTTTGGCAGTTCGCATCGCGTGCGCTTTGTTGCTGTTAACTTTGAACCTGTGGTGGGCGAAATCCTCGAAAAAGTGGATGACGGCCAGATGGGGGTGGTGCTGAAACGCATGATGGTGCGTGCAGCATCGAAAGTTGCAGAGCGTTATGGTGTTCAGGCACTGGTGACTGGCGAAGCGCTGGGCCAGGTATCCAGCCAGACACTGACTAACCTGCGTCTTATCGACAATGTTTCTGATACGCTGATCCTGCGTCCACTGATCTCTCACGACAAAGAGCACATCATCGATCTTGCGCGTGAAATCGGGACGGAAGATTTTGCCCGCACCATGCCGGAATATTGCGGTGTGATCTCGAAAAGCCCAACAGTGAAGGCGGTGAAGGCGAAGATCGAAGCAGAAGAAGAACATTTCGATTTTGCGATCCTTGATAAAGTGGTGGCTGAAGCGACCAACGTTGATATCCGCGAAATCGCTCAGCAGACCGATCAGGAAGTGGTTGAAGTCGAAACGGTGAACGGTTTTGGTGCGAACGATGTCATCCTGGATATTCGTTCCATTGACGAGCAGGATGCGAAGCCGCTGAAAGTCGAAGGCGTTGATGTGGTGTCTCTGCCTTTCTACAAACTGAGCACTGCATTTGGCGATCTCGATAAGAGCAAAACCTATTTGCTGTGGTGTGAGCGTGGAGTGATGAGTCGCCTGCAGGCGCTCTATCTGCGTGAGCAGGGCTTTACGAATGTGAAGGTATATCGCCCATAGCAGAGAGCGATAATCGTAAAAACGGCAACCCTGAGTTGCCGTTTTGCTTTTATTCGTAGTAGTTATAAATTCCCGCCGCCATCACTAGCGATGATGCGACTTCATGGGCTTTTTCACGCCCAACCAGCAAATCGATTATCTTCAGCGCAAAATCGATCGAAGTGCCTGGTCCCTGACTGGTGAGCAGGTTCACACGTGGATCCCAGACTATACGCTTATCAACCCACTGATCTTCAGGAATACGATCCTTCAATGTGGGGAAGCCTGTCATATTACCAACGGGGAAGAGATTGTGAGGAACCAGTACGGTTCCTGCCGCTGCACAGATTGCCGCGACGATACGCCCGGAGAGATGAAATTGTCTGACAGTCTCAACCAGAAGCGGGCTATCGCGGAAACATTCCGCCCCTTTCAGGCCTCCAGGGAGCACAATAATGTCATAGTCGCCATCGGCTACCTCTACCAGAGGGGCATCAGCGAGGATCTTAACCCCACGCGAGCAGGTGATTGTCAGATTACCGTCGCTGGCGACGCTGGCGGTTGTCACTTTAATGCCACCACGTACCATTAGATCAATGGTGGTGACAGCTTCCATTTCTTCGCTACCAGGGGCGAGGCATACCAGTGCCGACGCGCTCATACTCACTCTCCTTACGTTTAACCATGTCATACAAACGGGCGTTTTCCGGCACGCTTATACCGTGGGCGCGGGCGCGTTTTAACAGATAGCCGGTGATATAGTCGATCTCGGTATGCCGCAATGCGCGGACGTCCTGTAGCATCGAAGAGATATTTTCTGCCGTACTATCAATAACCTGCTCGACATAATAACGTATATCGTCTGCCGATGTGTGCAAGCCTTCGCGTTCAATGACACTGGCGACTTCAGCACACAGCACAGCCACTTCCTGCGGGTGATTCTTCAGCTCACCGTTCGGGCAGTTCCACAGTGCTGTTAAGGGGTTAATCACGCAGTTGACTGCCAGCTTGCGCCATAGCTGAGGGCGTATATTGTTGTGCCAGGCGACGTCCGGCAGCACGTTTTGCAGAATGTCCGCCAGGTAACTGTAATCACCATCCTGCTCACGGGCAGGGCCTATATGCGTCACACCGCTGGCGACATGGACGATGATATTGCCATCACGTCGTGCGGCGTGGGTTGTGGTCGCCATCAACAGCGGCTGAGGTATGCTCTTTAGCTCATCAATCGTCCCCATACCGTTGTGCAGCAGCAAAATGGGTGCTGTGTGGGGAAGGTGAGCGGCCAGTGCTTTTACCGCATCAGAGACTTGCCACGCTTTCAGCGTGACCAGCAGCAGATCGCTTTGTGCCAGAAAATCGGGATCGTTGGCGGTGAGCGATTCATTGAAGATACTGCCATCTTCATCAATCAGGTTTACACTGCAATACGGCTGTGGAACGCGTAGCCAGCCTTGTACCTCGTGTCCATGTTTGCACAGTGCGGTAAGCCAGAGCTGACCAAGCGCGCCGCATCCGAGCACAGTAATTTTCATTGTTCCTCCTCACCTGCAACTGCGCCAGGTGTTACGGCCTAAGTATAGCGCCGTCCGCTAAGCTTCTGTTGAGTTATGCCTCGTTGCGGGTATTATGCAACGCAATAAAAGTGAAGGGAGAAGAAAAGATGCCATCTTTCGATATTGTTTCTGAAGTTGATATCCAGGAAGTCCGCAACGGCGTTGATAACGCAAGCCGCGAAGTTGAATCACGTTTCGATTTTCGTGGTGTAGAGGCGACTTTTGAGCTGAACGATGCAAATAAAACGATCAAAGTACTGAGCGAGTCTGATTTTCAGGTAAATCAGTTGCTGGATATTCTGCGTGCAAAGCTGTTAAAACGCGGCATTGAAGGGACATCCCTTGATGT
The DNA here is from genome assembly GCF_013782625.1 of Enterobacter sp. RHBSTW-00994. Classification (NCBI taxonomy): domain Bacteria; kingdom Pseudomonadati; phylum Pseudomonadota; class Gammaproteobacteria; order Enterobacterales; family Enterobacteriaceae; genus Enterobacter; species Enterobacter sp. RHBSTW-00994. Next base: position 1,047,939 of record NZ_CP056199.1, read on the forward strand.
ACCAGAAGAGTTCGTGCACAGCGGTAAAACCTGGTTTGTTGAAGCTAAGCTGAAGCAAGGCATTGAAAGCGCGATGCAGAAGAAAATCGTGAAGCTTATCAAAGACAGTAAGCTGAAGGTGCAGGCCCAGATTCAGGGTGAAGAGATTCGCGTAACGGGTAAATCCCGCGATGATCTGCAAGGTGTGATGGCGCTGGTGCGTGGCGGCGATCTGGGACAACCGTTCCAGTTTAAAAACTTCCGCGATTAAAATAAAAAAGCCCGGTTAAACCGGGCTTTTTTTACGCTTTTAGCGCCTGTTCTACTTCAAAGCGGTTTGTCACTTTGCTGTCTATTTTGACATAAGCGCTACGTTCATCCTGGACGATAAGTACTTCGTTCACGCCTTCTTTCTCTTCCAGACGTTGCTTCAGTCCGTCGTTAATTTCTACATCATCCGGGATTTCGACACGCAGACTACTGACATAGCGAGGCTCTTTCATGGTGCTGGAAACCAGCAGCCAGACCGTGGCCAGTAGTGCTCCTGCCAGGAATACGGTTTGCGAATCGAATAATCCATCAACCCAGCCGCCCAGTGCGCCACCGATCGCCACACCAATGAACTGGCTGGTGGAATAAATCCCCATTGCTGTGCCTTTGTAACCTGCCGGTGACTCTTTGCTGATCAGCGACGGCAATAGAGCTTCCATCAGGTTAAATGCCAGGAAGAACAACTGTACACCGGCCACCAGTTCCCAAAAGTGTGGACCAGATCCCCACAGAACGATCTCAGCGATGAGCAGTACAGCCACGCATCCGATGAAGACGCGTTTCATTCGGCGTTTCACTTCGGCGTAGATGATGAACGGCACAACAGAGACGAAGGAAATCAGCATCGTCACCAGATAAATTTTCCAGTGTTCGGCGGCAGGAAAGCCAGCAGCAGCCAGTTGGCCTGGCAGGGCGACAAACGTCGACATCAGCAGAATGTGCAGACACATGATGCCAAAGTTCAGCTTCAGCAGGCGGGGCTCCACAAGGACTTTGCTAAAGCAGCCTTTCACCATGCCGGATTCGCGGTTAAGTACGTGGTTTTTACTGTCCGGTACGACCCACAGTGTCAAGGCAATACCGATGGTTGCGAGCACCGCAATCATCCAGAACAGGGCGTGTAGACCAAGCGTATGCGTAATAATCGGGCCGAGAACCATCGCAATGGCAAAGGTCACGCCGAAGCTCACGCCAATGAATGCCATTGCTTTAGTACGATTTTGTTCGCGGGTTAAATCCGATAACAGCGCCATGACCGCAGCGGCAATCGCGCCGGAGCCTTGCAGGGCGCGGCCAAGAATAATACCCCAGATCGAATGGGAGAGGGCGGCTATCACACTGCCCAGCACAAAGACCAGTAGTCCACCGACGATCAGCGGTTTGCGACCGACACGGTCAGAAAGTAGGCCGAATGGGATTTGGAACACCGCCTGCGCCAGACCGTAGATACCGATCGCCAGACCAATCAGTGCTTCGCTGGCTCCCTGCAGCGCCATACCGTACGTGGTCAGAACAGGCAGGACCATAAACATCCCAAGCATCCGTAGCGAGAAGACAGTCCCTAAGCCCCAGGTCGCGCGAAGCTCGCCTGGCGTCATTTTATAATCGTTCATTACCACCTCAGTTCAAAAGCAGGCCATAGTGTAGTGCGGGGAAGGGGCGGGGTAAATAAAGGGTTATTTAACAAATATTACATGCGTTATGAATAAAATCAGTGAATAAAAAAGGGCGCCGAAGCACCCTTTTATTCACCTGGCGTGACTTACCAGACGTATGTCAGCAGGCTGTGTGAATCTGGAACCATAAAGTCTACGGACATCATGACGGACAGAGAGGTGATAGCAACAATCGAGAACACAAACAGTTTGCGCGCCCAGACTTTGTCATCTTCCACTTTGTAACCGCGCAGCGCCATACCGAGCCACCAGACGCTCACTGCAGCCGCGACAACCAGATATTTGTATCCAGCGTAGCCGCCCAGAGAGAGCATCAGTGTCGCCACAGCAAAGGCGATGATGTACAGCGTGATGTGGTTCTTGGCCACAGAGATGCCTTTCACAACCGGCAGAACCGGAATATTCGCTGCCTGATAATCCTTAAAGCGGAAAATCGCGATGGCGTAGGAGTGCGGCATCTGCCACAGGCTAAAGATAGCCAGCAGGATGAGCGCACCACTGTCGAATTCGTTCGTGACAGCACAGTAGCCAATCACTGGCGGCGCAGCGCCAGAGAGAGAACCGATCAACGTACCGTAGACGGAGTGCCGTTTCATATACAGGCTGTAGACACCCACATAGACCACGAACCCCATCACCCCCAGCCAGCAGGCCAGAGGGTTAGCACCAAACCACAACAGCATGAAGCCAGCAATACCCAACAAGGTGGCATACACCAGCGAGACACCTGGAGACATCAGGCCTTTAACCAGCACCCGATTCTTGGTCCTCTCCATCTTGCGATCGATATCCCTGTCGATGTAGTTGTTAAATACACAACCGGACGCCACGACCAGTGAGACCCCAATCAGCGTGAAAACGAAAAGGGTATAGTCGATGCTGCCTTTAGAGGCCAGCAGGAACCCTCCGATCACGGAGATCAGGTTACCAAAGATGATGCCTGGTTTCGTTACTTGCAGGTATTGCTTAAACATACTCGCCGCTCTTAGTGAACCATCATGTTGTAGTTGAGGTTCCACATAATCCAGATGGAACCGACTACAAGGATAGCGATGATAATCACGGTAAAGACAAAGGCCGTCATATTCCAGCCTTCATCGGACTTGGTGTTCATGTGCAGGAAGCAAACCAGATGCACCAGAATCTGTACCACTGCGGTGACCAGGACCGTACCCAGAATTGCCGCGTGAGAAGCAGAACCGCTCATCACCATCCAGAACGGGATTACCGTCAGGATGATCGACAGGATGAAACCTGTCATGTAGGTTTTTACGCTACCGTGGGAAGCGCCATGATCGTTTGAATGACTCATTACATCGCCCCCATCAGATACACTACAGAGAACACACAGATCCACACAACGTCCAGGAAGTGCCAGAACAGGCTCAGGCACATGATACGTGTACGGTTAGTGTTGGTCAGGCCGCGACGGGATACCTGGAACATCAGTACCGCCATCCAGATCAGACCCGAGGTTACGTGCAGACCGTGAGTACCGACCAGCGCGAAGAACGCAGACAGGAAGCCACTACGATCCGGGCCGAAGCCTTCCATAATCAGGTGATGGAATTCATAGATTTCCATCCCGATAAATCCAGCACCGAACAACCAGGTCAACGCCAGCCAGGAAACAACCTGGTTTTTGTTGTTTTTGTACATGGCGATAGCTGCCATGCCGTAGGTGATGGAGCTGAACAACAGCAGAGCGGTTTCAACCAGAACAAACGGCAGTTCAAAGATGTCCTTACCGGCCGGGCCGCCCGCTGTGCCGTTCACCAGAACGGCATAGGTTGCGAACAGACAGCAGAACAAAATGCAGTCGCTCATCAGGTAGATCCAGAAACCGAATACCTTCGTCGGTCCTGTATCGTGGTGCGCATGGTCATGCGCATGGGCAGTTGAGTGCGCCAAAGTATCAGTTGCCATTTTTCAGCCCCGCTTTAGAAATCTCATCGAAATGCTGGTTTTCCAGTTTTTCGACTTCACGGACTGGTACGTAGTAGTCCACGTCCTCGTCAAAGCTCTTCACAATCCAGCTGATGATGACGCCAGCGAAGCTAGCGATCGCAAGCCACCAGATGTGCCAGATCATTGCGAAACCAAATACCGTTGCGAACGCAGCAATAACAATCCCTGCACCGCTGTTTTTCGGCATGTGGATCTCTTCGTAATGCTCAGGTTGCTTGTACGCTTCACCTTTCTCTTTCATTTCCCAGAATGCATCACGCTCGTGAACGTGTGGCACAATGGCAAAGTTATAGAATGGAGGTGGGGAAGAGGTTGCCCACTCCAGCGTACGGCCGCCCCACGGGTCACCGGTCAGGTCGCGGTTCTGTTCGCGGTCGCGAATAGAAACGTAGAACTGAATCAGCTGACACGCGATACCACAGGCGATCAGCACTGCACCACATGCTGCAACAACCAGCATTGGGTGGAACTGCGGATCAATCTGTTGGCTCAGGCGACGAGTCATGCCCATGAAGCCCAGCACGTACAGCGGCATAAATGCGACGAAGAAGCCGATGATCCAGAACCAGAACGCGCGTTTGCCCCATGCTTCGTTAAGCGTGAAGCCGAACGCTTTTGGCCACCAGTAGGTTACGCCTGCGAAGCAACCGAAGACGACACCGCCGATAATGACGTTATGGAAGTGCGCAATCAGGAACAGGCTGTTGTGCAGTACGAAGTCAGCACCTGGTACTGCCAGCAGTACGCCGGTCATCCCACCTACAGAGAAGGTAACGATGAAGCCGATGGTCCACAGCATTGCTGAGTGGAACACGATGCGACCCTGATACATGGTGAACAACCAGTTGAAGATCTTCACCCCTGTCGGGATGGCGATAATCATGGTGGTAATACCGAAGAAGGCGTTTACGTTTGCACCCGCACCCATGGTGAAGAAGTGGTGCAGCCAAACGATAAACGACAGAACGGTAATACACACGGTTGCCCACACCAGCGAGGTGTAACCAAACAGACGCTTACGCGAGAAGGTCGCTGCGATTTCGGAGAACACACCGAAGACCGGCAGAACCAGAATATACACTTCCGGGTGGCCCCAGGCCCAAATCAGGTTGATGTACATCATCATGTTGCCACCCATTTCATTGGTAAAGAAATGAGTGCCCAGGTAGCGGTCCAGGGTCAGCAGCGCGACGGTGACAGTCAGAATTGGGAAGGAGGCAATAATCAGGATGTTGGCGCACAGAGATGCCCAGGTAAATACTGGCATCTTGAACATCGTCATGCCAGGGGCACGCATCTTGATAATGGTCACGAAGAAGTTAATACCGGTCAGGGTTGTACCAATACCGGAGAGCTGAACCGCCCAAATCCAGTAGTCGACACCAACGCCAGGACTGTATTCAATTCCCGAAAGCGGCGGATAGGCCAGCCAACCAGTCTGTGCGAATTCACCTACGCCCAGAGAAAGGTTAACCAGGATGACGCCGACAACCGTAAACCAGAAGCTCAGGTTGTTCAGGAACGGGAACGCAACATCACGCGCACCAATCTGCAGCGGGACAACAACGTTCATCAGACCAATAACCAGCGGCATCGCCACGAAGAAGATCATGATAACGCCGTGAGCGGTAAAGATCTGATCGTAGTGGTGCGGTGGCAGGAAGCCAGCTTCACCTGCCGAGGCAAGAACCTGCTGGCTACGCATCATGATCGCATCCGCAAAGCCACGAATTAACATGACGATACCGACGATGCAGTACATGATGCCGAGTTTTTTGTGGTCGACCGAAGTCAGCCACTCGTTCCACAGGTAGCTCCACTTACCAAAGTAAGTGATTAAGGCCAGTAAGGCCGCACCACCGATGATAATGGCAGCCACCGTAACCACGATAATGGGTTCGTGGTAGGGCACTGCATCCAGTGTCAATTTTCCGAACATTTTCTTCCTCGGCCCCTTAGTGAGCGGTTTCCGCGTGGCTCATGTCCATGCCTTCCATACCTTCGTGCGCGCTGTGCTCGCCTTCAGGTTGGGTCATGTTCATGCTCTTGCCGTGATCCATAAATTTGCCAACAACGTCTTTGAACAAATCAGGTTTCACGTTAGAGAAGTACTCCACCTTGTTGTATTCGCTAGGTGCAGCCACTTTGTCGAACGCCGCCATGTCAGACATGGTGTTCTGTGACTGTTTCGCTGTAGCAACCCATTGGTCGAAAGCGGCACGGTCCGGCGTAGCGATAGCTTTGAACTTCATACCAGAGAAGCCCTTGCCGCTATAGCTGGCGGAGATACCATCGTAGGTGCCTGCTTCATTCGCGATCAGATGCAGGTTCGTTTGCATACCGGCCATCGCGTAAATCTGGCTACCCAGACGCGGGATGAAGAAGGAGTTCATCACGGAGTTGGACGTCACTTTGAACTGAACCGGAGTGTTCGCCGGGAAGGCGATTTCATTCACGGTAGCAATGCCTTGTTCCGGGTAGATGAAGAACCATTTCCAGTCCATGGAGACCACTTCGATGGTAATCGGTTTTTCATCGTGAACCAGCGGTTTGCTTGGCTCAAGCGCGTGAGTGGTTTTCCATGTCAGTACGGCAAGGAACAGGATGATCAGAATTGGCACTGTCCAGACCACAGCTTCCACTTTATTGGAGTGTGACCAGTTAGGGCTATACTTCGCATCTTTATTGCTCGCACGGTACTTCCAGGCGAAACCAACAGCCATCAAAACGGCAGGAATAACCACAATCATCATCAGGCCAAAAGCCGTCAGAATCAGTGAGCGTTGTTCCAGTCCAATCTGTCCTTTGGGGTCAAGTAGTGCAGAATTACAGCCACTGAGTAATACAGTACCTGCTAATAATGACAACCATCCCAAACTTTTATTGTATTTCCTGAGTCTCATTTAACGACCTCAATTCCACGGAGTCTGGTGGCGTTTAAAGTGTGGGGGCATTTTACGGGAAGGTTACATTACTGTAAACATCATTAGGGCTGTGTCAGGAAGGTGTTACTGGGTTCTGCCGCACATGTCACATGTGTTGCAAATTATGTCGTTTTTTAAGGTGAAAGTCCCATGGGACGGGCATTATAACGAAAGGAATCTCAAGCATACCCTAAAAGGGGCAATTGGTATAACCATTGTCAAAAATACACAAATAATTAACAATTAAGCATCAATAAAAAGACAATTAAAAAACGAATATTCAATCTTTCCGGTGCTGAATCGTTTAATGAAAAATAGCTTACTAAAGCAGGCTCCAATAATTTCCAAATATTATTGCGCACGAAACAACAAATATTTTTTTATCGGATGGCGGTTATTTCACCGTTATAATTTCGCATGGTGATTACAACGGGAAATAACCTTTCGCTTTTTACTTCATGCCATCGGCGTTTTACGCAACGCCAGAAAATCGAGAGTGCCACCTGTCAGAATGCCAATGATGGCCAGCAGAGCGCCAATGTCCAGCAGCAGCGAGGAGAAAGGCAGTTCTGCGGAGGCTGTCGCGTTGATCGTCAGCACGACAAGCCACAACGCCAGCGCCACACAACCCATCATCAACAGACGCAGCGCAAAACGATAGGCACGTTGATATTCTGTCCGCGGTATAAAGTGTTCCGTTTTCTGCGTATATTCCAGTGTATGGCGACAAACCAGCAATAATACTATTCCTGGCACTGCTGCAACGACAGAAAAGAGATAAAACGTAGGCCAGCCATGTGCTTCAACAAACCAGCCTGCAATCGGGCCAACATAAACACGACCCACCGCTGAAAGTGCAGAGAGCAAAGCAAACTGGGTGGCGGAAAATGATTTATTACAGAGGGTCATCAGCAGCGCGACAAACGCTGCAGTTCCCATGCCGCCACACAGGTTTTCAAAGAAAACGGCGGCGGCCATGCTGATCATATGTTTGTCTGTGACAGACAACAGCCAGTAACCTGCGTTAGAGATCCCCTGCAAAATGCCAAAGATCAGCAGTGCGCGGAATAGCGACAGGCGCTGCATTAGCACGCCGCCGTAAAGTGCTCCCACGATAGTTGCAAAGAGACCCAGCGTTTTATTCACAACCCCCACTTCCCCGGCATCAAATCCGACACCGCGAATAAGAAAAGTGGTCGTCAGGCTCATGGCAAATGCATCACCCAGCTTATACATCACAATAAGCAGTAAAATCAGCCAGGCATTGTTACGGCCAAAAAAGTCCCGCAGTGGTTCAGCAACAGCCTGCTCCAGTGACCGTGGCACGGGAATAACATCGCTGGGTTCGGGAGCGAAAAAGGTGGCGATAATACAAGGAATCAGCAGGATGGCCATCAGCCAGTACATCCCCTGCCAGCCGAGGTATCTGTCGGCCAGCCAGAGAGCCAGGCCACCAGAGACCAACATCCCCAGACGATACCCCAGCACGCTAATTGCCGCTCCCGCACCGCGTTCTTCCGCAGGCAATACGTCCGTTTTCCAGGCATCAAATACGATATCCTGCGATGCTGAACAAAAGGCAATGACTACAGCAAGCGCCGCCATCCAGCGCAATTGCGTCGAAGGTTCAAGGAATCCCATTGCAGCGATGGCCAGCAGTAACAGAATTTGCGTCATCACTAACCAGCCACGACGACGCCCCAAAAACGGTGGCGTGTAGCGGTCCATAACGGGTGACCACAGGAACTTGAAGACGTAAGCCTGGCCGACGAGGGAGAAGAACCCAATGGTTTTAAGATCGATATTCTCGACGGTCATCCAGGCTTGTAATGTGCCGGAGGTGAGCGCGAGAGGTAAGCCGGAGGCAAAACCAAGGATCAGCAGAATGGCTGATTTAGGTTGCTGAAAAATGCGTAAGTAGTGACTGGACATGTTTTCTTAAGGCTGACCCGGCGAAGCGCCGGGTCAGAAAGCAGGATTAACGAGCGTTCTGCTTGATAAAGTCGTGGATGCTGGTGTCTTGCGCCATATCAGAGATGGTGTCGGTCAGCACACTGTTAACCGCGTTAGCAATATTCTTGTTGGTTGCCTGGAAAGCACCTTCAACAGAGTAGCTGGCACGATAATTTTTCGTCATTTTGTTGCCGTTCTTCGCGGTGGCGATGATAGCGATATCGGCTTTGGTCGAGATGTTGTAGCGCACGTTGCCCTGGGAAACGTCTGCATACAGGTTGTTCACGATGATTTGTAGATCAACCGCACCGCTTGGGCCAACCATATAACCGCGAGAGGTCATCTGTTTTTCCAGAACTTCTTGCAGCAGGAAACGCAGGTCGCGGGAGGCGGTCAGTGTCACTTGTTGGTTATCACGCACCACTTTTGCGAGCGCCTGATCCTGACGCTGATCTGCACCGTTAATGCTCACGGTAACGCCCATCAGGCTGGGGTCTTGCTGTGGCAGTGTGATCTTAGGTGACACATCAATCGTCGTTGGCGGGGTTGCGCAACCGGCCAGCATAAAAAGTGCTACCAACGGAAAGAAGATTTTTTTTAACATTTTCGGGTTCTCAACGAATCGTAAGCATTAGAGATAAAAATTGCCGCCATCATAACATCGCTAACGGCGAGGGGAAGTGGTCAACGCATGTAAATTCATCGCCTTGTCCGAAATCCGACCAGTTCATCTATTTTCTCAACGTATCAGAGCTAAAACGTATGAGGCTCATAGTGAACTTCATTCGTTTGGATGAGAAAATCAGACGAACGCTAAATATTTGTTGTCTTGTTGTAATGGAAACGGTAAAAGCGGCTAACATTTAAAGGGATGGGTGACATCTTAGCGTTGTCGGAGGAGTAATTTCATGATGATACGTGAGCAGATAGAAGATAAATTAAGGGCTGCGTTCAATCCCGTGTTCCTCGAAGTCGTCGACGAGAGCTATCGTCATAACGTACCGGCAGGGTCTGAAAGCCATTTTAAAGTTGTTTTGGTCAGCGATCGCTTCGCAGGAGAACGTTTTCTTAACCGACATCGTATGATTTACAGTACGTTGACGGCGGAACTTTCGACGACTGTGCACGCGCTGGCGTTACACACTTATACCATCAAAGAATGGGAAGGATTGCAGGATACGGTTTTCGCCTCCCCGGCATGCCGTGGTGCGGGCAGCATCGCCTGAAAATCGTATTTGCAACCGCTGGAGTTTTTCCAGTATGTTGCATACAGATTACGTCAAAGCGGCCTCCGGGCCGTTTTGTTTTGTCTGAGTTTTGAGCGGATGGTGCGTTTTTAAGGCTAAAAATAGCCTTAAATTGTGAAAAAAGCCGCAGCAACATGCCCCAACCGTTCTCGACTCACCTAAGTGATGCCGCTATAATGCCGCGTCTTAATGAATGTCTTCGGGATGATTCTGGCGACAGGGAATGTGATTCTGCTAAATATAGAGAGCATCCCGGTATTGCAAGGCAAATTCAGAGTTGACCGAGCACTATGATTTTTTTGAGGTAACAAGATGCAAGTTTCAGTTGAAACCACTCAAGGCCTTGGCCGCCGTGTAACGATTACTATCGCTGCTGACAGCATCGAAAACGCTGTGAAAAGCGAGCTGGTCAACGTAGCAAAAAAAGTACGTATCGACGGCTTCCGTAAAGGTAAAGTCCCGATGAATGTTGTTGCTCAGCGTTATGGCGCGTCTGTTCGCCAGGACGTTCTGGGTGAGCTGATGAGCCGCAACTTCATTGACGCGATCATCAAAGAAAAAATCAATCCAGCTGGCGCACCGAACTATGTTCCGGGCGAATACAAACTGGGTGAAGACTTCACCTACTCTGTAGAGTTTGAAGTGTATCCAGAAGTTGAGCTGAAAGGTCTGGAAACTATTGAAGTTGAAAAACCCGTTGTTTCCGTGACTGACGAAGACGTGGACGGCATGCTGGATACTCTGCGCAAGCAGCAGGCGACCTGGAAAGATAAAGAAGGCGCTGTTGATGCAGAAGACCGCGTAACTATCGACTTCACCGGCTCTGTAGATGGCGAAGAGTTCGAAGGTGGCAAAGCGTCTGACTTCGTACTGGCAATGGGCCAGGGTCGTATGATCCCAGGTTTCGAAGACGGCATTAAAGGCCGTAAAGCGGGCGAAGAATTCACCATCGACGTGACCTTCCCTGAAGAATATCACGCTGAAAACCTGAAAGGTAAAGCAGCGAAGTTCGTCATCAACCTGAAGAAAGTTGAAGAGCGCGAACTGCCAGAACTGACTGAAGAATTCATCAAACGTTTCGGCGTGGAAGATGGTTCCGTAGCAGGCCTGCGTGCTGAAGTTCGTAAAAACATGGAGCGCGAGCTGAATGGTGCTGTGCGTAACCGTGTGAAATCTCAGGCGATCGAAGGCCTGGTGAAAGCGAACGAAATCGATGTTCCCGCTGCACTGATCGACAGCGAAATCGACGTACTGCGCCGTCAGGCTGCACAGCGTTTCGGTGGCAACCAGCAGCAAGCGATGGAGCTGCCGCGTGAACTGTTCGAAGAGCAGGCTAAACGCCGCGTTGTTGTGGGTCTGCTGCTGGGCGAAGTGATTCGTACCCACGAACTGCAGGCTGACGAAGAGCGTGTGAAAGGTCTGATCGAAGAAATGGCTTCAGCTTACGAAGATCCGTCTGAAGTTGTTGAGTTCTATGGTAAAAACAAAGAACTGATGGACAACATGCGTAACGTGGCACTGGAAGAACAGGCTGTTGAAGCGGTACTGGCGAAAGCTAAAGTGTCCGAGAAAGCAACTTCCTTCAACGAACTGATGAACCAGCAGGCGTAATTTCGCCCAACGGTTTAAAGTTTGAACAAAAACCCGTTGCCTTTTGGCGGCGGGTTTTTTTTATCGCAGCAATAGCCCTGGAAGAGTGCTAAAAGGCCCTTTCAGTGTTAGCGTAACAACAAAACATTGTTATGCTTGAAATAGGGCGATACGAACCCCATAAGTGTGTAATCACGATGAATGAGACTGGCTGATAATCCGTCCATAAGGTTACAATCAGTACAGCAGGTGTTTTCAATTTTGATCCAGGAGACGGAAATGTCATACAGTGGCGAACGAGATAACTTTGCACCCCATATGGCTCTGGTGCCAATGGTTATTGAACAGACCTCCCGTGGTGAGCGTTCTTTTGATATCTATTCCCGTCTGCTCAAGGAACGCGTTATCTTTCTGACCGGCCAGGTGGAAGACCACATGGCTAACCTGATCGTGGCGCAGATGCTGTTTCTGGAAGCGGAAAACCCAGAGAAAGACATTTACCTGTATATTAACTCGCCGGGTGGCGTAATCACGGCTGGTATGTCTATCTATGACACCATGCAATTCATCAAGCCTGATGTGAGCACCATTTGTATGGGGCAGGCCGCGTCCATGGGGGCCTTCTTGTTAACTGCAGGGGCAAAAGGTAAGCGCTTCTGTTTGCCAAACTCCCGCGTGATGATTCACCAACCGCTGGGCGGATATCAGGGGCAGGCGACAGATATTGAAATCCACGCCCGCGAAATCCTGAAAGTAAAAGCGCGCATGAATGAACTTATGGCGCAGCATACGGGTCAATCTCTTGAGCAGATCGAGCGCGACACCGAGCGCGATCGCTTCCTCTCTGCACCAGAGGCAGTTGAGTACGGTTTAGTCGACTCCGTTTTGACCCATCGTAATTGATGCCCACGGCGCAAGTGTGCCGCTATACTAAGGTAGGGCGGTACGCTGCTTGATAGCAAGCAGCTTGCGTCTGAGAATGGCATTTGCGTCGTCATGTGCGGCACAAAGAACTTAAAAAGAGGTTTTGACTCATGACAGATAAACGCAAAGATGGTTCGGGCAAACTGCTGTACTGCTCTTTTTGCGGCAAAAGCCAGCATGAAGTGCGTAAACTGATTGCCGGGCCGTCCGTGTATATCTGCGACGAATGTGTCGATTTATGTAATGACATCATTCGCGAAGAGATTAAAGAAGTCGCGCCTCACCGTGAGCGTAGCGCGTTACCGACCCCGCATGAGATTCGTCATCATCTTGACGACTATGTTATCGGTCAGGAACAGGCTAAAAAAGTGCTGGCGGTGGCGGTATATAACCACTACAAGCGTCTGCGCAATGGCGATACCAGCAATGGCGTAGAACTGGGTAAAAGTAACATTCTGCTGATTGGCCCGACGGGTTCCGGTAAAACGCTGCTGGCTGAGACCCTGGCACGCCTGCTGGACGTTCCGTTTACCATGGCGGATGCGACAACACTGACCGAAGCCGGTTATGTGGGTGAAGACGTAGAAAACATCATTCAGAAGCTGTTGCAGAAGTGCGATTACGATGTGCAGAAAGCGCAGCGCGGTATCGTGTACATCGATGAGATCGACAAGATTTCCCGCAAATCGGATAACCCATCTATTACCCGTGATGTTTCCGGTGAAGGTGTTCAGCAGGCACTGCTGAAGCTGATTGAAGGTACAGTGGCGGCAGTTCCTCCTCAGGGTGGACGTAAACACCCGCAGCAGGAGTTTTTACAGGTTGATACCTCTAAAATCCTGTTTATTTGTGGTGGCGCATTTGCCGGCCTGGATAAGGTGATCTCACATCGCGTGGAAACCGGCTCCGGTATTGGTTTTGGCGCAACGGTGAAAGCGACGTCTGAGAAACCGAACGAAGGCGAATTGCTGTCACAGGTTGAGCCGGAAGATCTGATCAAATTTGGCCTGATTCCTGAGTTCATCGGCCGTCTGCCTGTTGTGGCAACGCTGAATGAACTGAGTGAAGATGCGCTGATTCAGATCCTGAAAGAGCCGAAAAATGCGCTGACTAAGCAGTATCAGGCACTGTTTAACCTCGAAGGTGTAGATCTGGAATTCCGCGATGAAGCACTGGATGCTATTGCCAAAAAAGCGATGGCGCGTAAAACCGGTGCTCGTGGCTTGCGTTCCATCGTAGAAGCCGCTCTTCTTGACACCATGTACGATTTACCGTCCATGGAAGATGTCGAGAAAGTAGTTATCGACGAGTCTGTGATTGGTGGCCAGTCTAAGCCACTGTTGATTTATGGTAAGCCGGAAGCGCAACAAGCATCTGGTGAATAATTAGCCAAATCATACAAGCAGTTAATCAAAAAGGGGGGATTTTATCCCCCCTTTACTTTTTCCGTATTCATGGCGTTGAATGTGTGGGAAACATCCCCATATACTGGTTACATGTTAATGGTTGCGTGAAGCACAGTCGTGCAACCTGATTACCTGGCGGACACTAAACTAAGAGAGAGCTCTATGAATCCTGAGCGTTCTGAACGCATTGAAATCCCCGTATTGCCGTTGCGCGATGTGGTGGTTTATCCGCACATGGTCATACCCTTATTTGTAGGGCGGGAAAAATCTATCCGTTGCCTTGAAGCCGCCATGGATCATGATAAAAAAATCATGCTGGTTGCGCAGAAAGAAGCATCAACGGATGAGCCGGGTGTAAACGATCTTTTCACCGTCGGGACCGTGGCCTCTATTTTACAAATGCTGAAGCTGCCTGATGGCACTGTCAAAGTGCTAGTAGAAGGCTTGCAGCGTGCGCGTATTACCACTCTGTCTGATAATGGCGAACATTTCTCTGCGAAGGCAGAGTACCTTGATTCTCCGCAGCTTGATGAGCGTGAGCAGGAAGTGCTTGTGCGCACCGCGATTAGCCAGTTTGAAGGCTATATCAAGCTGAACAAGAAAATCCCACCAGAAGTGCTGACGTCGCTTAACAGCATCGACGATCCTGCGCGTCTGGCGGATACCATCGCTGCACACATGCCGCTGAAGTTGGCTGACAAACAGTCTGTGCTGGAAATGTCCGACGTAAATGAACGTCTGGAATATCTGATGGCGATGATGGAATCCGAAATCGATCTGTTGCAGGTTGAGAAGCGTATTCGCAACCGCGTGAAAAAGCAGATGGAGAAATCCCAGCGTGAGTACTATCTGAATGAGCAAATGAAAGCGATTCAGAAAGAACTCGGTGAGATGGATGATGCCCCGGACGAAAACGAAGCGCTGAAGCGTAAGATCGATGCGGCGAAGATGCCGAAAGAGGCCAAAGAGAAAGCTGAAGCAGAATTGCAGAAGCTGAAAATGATGTCTCCGATGTCGGCAGAAGCGACCGTTGTGCGTGGCTATATCGAGTGGATGGTTCAGGTTCCGTGGAATGCCCGTAGCAAGGTCAAGAAAGACCTGCGTCAGGCACAGGAAATCCTCGATACTGACCATTATGGCCTGGAACGTGTCAAAGACCGTATTCTTGAATACCTTGCGGTTCAGAGCCGTGTGAACAAACTGAAAGGTCCAATCCTGTGCCTGGTAGGGCCTCCAGGGGTGGGTAAAACCTCGCTGGGTCAGTCCATTGCCAAAGCGACCGGACGTAAGTACATCCGTATGGCGCTGGGCGGCGTACGCGATGAAGCGGAAATCCGCGGTCACCGCCGTACGTACATTGGTTCTATGCCGGGTAAACTGATCCAGAAAATGGCAAAAGTGGGCGTTAAAAACCCATTATTCCTGCTCGATGAGATCGACAAAATGTCTTCAGACATGCGTGGCGATCCGGCGTCAGCCTTGCTTGAGGTATTGGATCCAGAGCAGAACGTAGCTTTCAGCGATCACTATCTGGAAGTGGACTACGATCTGAGCGACGTCATGTTCGTTGCAACGTCAAATTCCATGAATATTCCGGCGCCACTGCTGGATCGTATGGAAGTGATCCGTTTGTCCGGTTACACGGAAGATGAAAAGCTGAACATCGCTAAACGCCATCTGCTGTCGAAACAGATCGAGCGTAATGCACTGAAAGAAAGCGAGATTACAGTAGACGATAGTGCAATCATCAGCATCATTCGCTACTACACGCGTGAAGCGGGCGTTCGTAGCCTGGAACGTGAAATTTCAAAATTGTGCCGTAAAGCGGTTAAACAACTGCTGTTGGATAAAACCCTTAAGCACATTGAGATCAACGGTGACAACCTACACGAATACCTGGGCGTTCAGCGTTTCGACTACGGTCGTGCGGATAACGAAAACCGCGTGGGCCAGGTAACTGGTCTGGCATGGACGGAAGTAGGTGGCGATCTGCTGACCATCGAAACCGCCTGTGTTCCAGGTAAAGGTAAACTGACCTACACCGGTTCTCTGGGTGAAGTGATGCAGGAGTCCATTCAGGCAGCGCTGACAGTGGTGCGCGCGCGCGCGGAAAAACTGGGTATCAACCCGGACTTTTACGAAAAACGCGACATCCACGTTCACGTTCCTGAAGGTGCGACGCCGAAAGACGGTCCAAGTGCCGGTATTGCAATGTGTACTGCGCTGGTGTCTTGTTTGACGGGTAACCCGGTACGTGCTGATGTGGCGATGACCGGTGAAATTACCTTGCGTGGACTGGTATTGCCTATCGGTGGTCTGAAGGAAAAACTGCTCGCGGCACATCGTGGAGGAATCAAAACGGTATTGATTCCTCATGAGAACAAGCGCGATCTGGAAGAGATCCCGGACAATGTTATTGCCGATTTGGAGATCCATCCGGTGAAACGCATTGAGGAAGTTCTTACTCTTGCATTACAGAATGAACCTTCTGGAATGCAGGTTGTAACCGCAAAATAGTGACCTCGCGCAAAGAGCGTCAATAAAAACAAGGCTGGTAAGTCATTTCGGACTTGCCAGCCTTTTTTTGTATAGCTAATTTAGATTGCTGATTGGGTTAGCCATCAACAACGGGTGTTGTAAGGTCATGGCAGGCCTGATATAACTGCTGCGCGGTCGCGTTGTGAAGGATTCAGGCGCGATATAAATTATAAAGAGAGGAAGAGAAGAGTGAATAAATCTCAACTGATTGACAAAATTGCTGCGGGTGCTGATATTTCTAAAGCTGCAGCTGGACGTGCGTTAGATGCTTTAATTGCTTCTGTTACTGAATCTCTGCAAGCTGGGGATGACGTTGCGCTGGTAGGTTTCGGTACTTTTGCTGTTAAAGAGCGTGCTGCCCGTACTGGCCGCAACCCTCAGACCGGTAAAGAGATCACCATTGCTGCCGCTAAAGTACCTGGTTTCCGTGCAGGTAAAGCGCTGAAAGACGCAGTGAACTGATAGCTTTCTCGCTTCAGGGAAGCCGAAAAAGTACAAGGGCGCATCATTTGATGTGCCTTTTTTGTTTGTCCAGGCCTGATTTGTGCGAGTTTATGCGAGTTGTGGGCTGACAATTGCCCCGGTTTCTTGTCACAATACGTCTTTACGCGCGACGGTCAGGATTTTCCGTCAGCGTCAGGTAACCAGTCACCTACAGCGGAGTGTTGTTACACCATGATGGACAGCTTACGCACGGCTGCTAACAGTCTCGTGCTCAAGATTATTTTCGGTATCATTATCGTGTCGTTCATATTGACCGGCGTGAGTAGTTACCTGATCGGCGGTAGCAGCAACTACGCCGCAAAAGTGAATGGCCAGGAAATCAGCCGCGGGCAGTTCGAGAACGCCTTTGCTGGTGAACGTAATCGTATGCAGCAACAGCTGGGCGATCAGTTCTCTGAGCTGGCAGCGAACGAAGGCTACATGAAAACGCTGCGTCAGCAAACGTTGAACCGCCTTATCGATGAAGCGCTCCTGGACCAGTATGCTAAACACCTGGGCTTAGGCATCAGTGATGAGCAGGTCAAAAATGCCATCTTCGCCACTCAGGCATTCCAGTCTAACGGTAAATTCGATAACACCCGTTACAACGCCATCGTGAACCAGATGGGCATGACGGCTGATCAATACGCACAGGCGCTGCGCAATCAACTGACGACCCAACAGCTCATCAATGCTGTTGTGGGGACTGATTTTATGCTCAAAGGCGAAACGGACGAACTGGCTGCGCTGGTGGCTCAGCAGCGTGTTGTTCGTGAAGCAACGCTTGATGTAGATGCTCTGGCTGCTAAGCAACAGGTCAGTGATGCGGAAGTTAACGCTTACTACGAGCAGAACAAGAGTAATTTTGTTGCGCCGGAGCAGTTCCGCGTGAGCTATATCAAACTTGATGCAGCTGCGTTACAGGAAACGGCATCAGACGCAGATATCCAGTCTTACTACGACCAGCATCAGGATCAATTCACGCAACCCCAGCGTAATCGTTACAGCGTCATCCAGACCAAAACGGAAGATGATGCAAAAGCGGTTCTGGATGAGCTTTCAAAAGGGGCTGATTTTGCAACCGTAGCAAAAGCAAAATCCACTGATATTATCTCGGCAAAAAATGGCGGAGATATGGGGTGGCTGGAAGATGGCACGACGCCAGATGAGCTGAAAAATGCGGGCCTGAAAGAGAAAGGCCAACTGTCAGGTGTGATCAAATCCTCCGTCGGTTTCCTGGTTGCGCGCCTGGACGATATTGAAGCCGCAAAAACCAAGCCTCTGGCTGACGTTCGTGATGATATCGCGGCTAAAGTGAAGCAGGAAAAAGCACTGGATGCGTTCTATGCGCTGCAGCAAAAAGTGAGCGATGCCGCCAGCAATGATAATGAATCACTTGCAGGGGCAGAGCAGGTTGCTGGTGTGAAAGCCGTTGAAACGGGCTGGTTCGGTCACGACAACCTGCCGGAAGAGCTGAATTTCAAACCCGTTTCTGACGCCATCTTTAATGGTGGGCTGGTGGGCGAGAATGGCACTCCGGGCAGCAACTCTGACATCATTACCGTAGATGGCGATCGTGCCTTCATACTGCGCGTGAGCGAGCACAAAGCTGAGTCTGTAAAACCGCTGACCGAAGTGAAAGATCAGGTTATTGCACTGGTTAAACATAACAAAGCGGAACAGCAGGCAAAACTGGATGCTGAGAAAGTTCTGGCTGAGTTGAAAGCCGGTAAGGGCGATGATGCGCTGAAAGCAGTAGGCCTGAGTTTCGGGGAAGCGAAAACGCTGAGCCGTACGGGACAAGATCCTGTTAGCCAGGCTGCATTTAGCCTGGGGCTGCCAGCGAAGGGCAAACCGAGCTTTGGTATTGCCAGCGATATGAAAGGCAATGTTGTCCTGTTGGCCCTGGACGAAGTAAAAGCGGGCACAATGCCAGAAGAGCAGAAAAAAGCCATGGTTCAGGGGATTACCCAGAACAATGCCCAAATTGCTTTCGAGGCGATGATGAGCAACCTGCGCAAAGAAGCCAAAATTAAACTGGGTGACATTATTACCCAGCAGTAATCATTACGTGTCTGCTCGCAGATTTTCGTAACGCTCTGCAATATCTAAAGGCCGCTTTCGCGGCCTTTTCCATTTCTTCAATCTGCTGTTTGTCCCCGTTTCGTGGTATGGCTATCGTTGTGTGGCTGTCAACAAACAAGGAGATAACAGCATGAAACATGGAATTAAAGCCCTCATTATTGCTCTGACTATCACCAGCACTGGCTTCGTACAACCAGCATTTGCAGCGGTATCAGTGGCAAAAACACAATCAGTCCAGACAAAAGCCGAGCCTGCCGCAAATGCACAGGCGTCAGTGCAAGCAAAAGCGGTGGAGGGGGGGAATCATAGTGAAGACGAAGGAACCCGGGTCAGCATTAACTCTGCCTCGGCTGAGGATCTCGCTCGAGCTATGAATGGTGTGGGGCTCAAGAAGGCGCAGGCTATTGTCAGTTACCGTGATGAGTACGGCCCCTTTAAAACGATTGACGATCTTAAACACGTGCCAGGAATGGGCAGTTCGCTGGTTGAGCGCAACCTCGCACGCCTGACGTTGTAATCGCGTAATAACTTGCACAGTGGCAAAAATTTGCCAGGATAGAGAGGTCATACCAGTTATGACCTCTAATCCTATAACAACAGTAAAGGCTATTGCGCTATGCAGACAAAAATCAAAGTACGTGGTTATCACCTGGATGTGTACCAACATGTCAATAACGCCCGCTATCTCGAGTTTCTTGAAGAGGCGCGTTGGGATGGACTGGAAAACAGCGAAAGCTTTCAGTGGCTGACCGCACACAACATCGCGTTTGTGGTCGCAAATATCAATATCAACTATCGCCGTCCGGCGGTATTGGGCGATCTGCTTACGGTCACAAGCCAGGTGCAGCAGCTTAACGGAAAAAGTGGTGTGCTCAGTCAGGTGGTTACGCTGGAGCCTGAAGGACAAGTGGTGGCTGATGCATTGATTACCTTTGTCTGTCTTGATCTCAAAACCCAAAAAGCGTTGCCACTGGAAGGGGCGTTACGCGAAAAGCTGGAGCAGATCATCGTCTAACATTTTGTCTTTTATAAAAGATAAATATCATTTTCAGGGATAGAGCGATAAACAGGGATAACGTCGTTGAGCGTTACCGGACCCGGGACGGAAAGATCTCGTTTACGGGCAGGTTGAAAAAGATGAGTCGTAAGGATCCGGATGTGAGTCTCGGATCCTTGTGCGAGTTGACTGTGCAGAAAAGGGGAATCAGCAGCGGCGCAGAATCCTGCCAGATAACGGTAATCCGACGCTGATGGACGTCACCTGTGCTGCCAGCGTAAAACGGTTCGACAGCACGGCTAAATAAGACGGCTACTGCAAGCCCGTCTTTTTCTTCATGACGGTCATCACCGCCGCTTTATCTGCCAGATAGTGATTAAGGCCATTAGCCCGCAGATTACAGGCAGCACATTGACCGCAACCATCACCTTTGATGCCGTTATAGCAGGTCAGGGTTTCAGCGCGGACTACATCCAGTTTGCCCCAGTAGTCTGCCAGTGCCCAGGTCTCTGCTTTATCAAGCCACATTAACGGTGTTTCAAAGCGGATATCTTTCGCCATTCCAAGATTGACGGCGTGATTCAGCGCTTTGACGAACTCATCGCGGCAGTCCGGGTAGCCTGAGAAATCTGTCTCACAGACGCCCGTAATGATGGCTTCGGCTTTTACCTGATAGGCATAGATAGCGGTCAGGGTCAGGAAAAGGATATTGCGCCCCGGTACAAAGGTATTGGGGATCCCGCTGGCATCGGGTTCGTAATCTGGAACCGGAATACTGTCACGTGTGAGGCTGCTCACCGCCAGTTCATTTAACAGCGTAACATCCAGTACCTTGTGCGCACGTGCGCCCAGTTTCAGCGCCAGTTCGCGGGCAACGTCGATTTCAGCACGATGACGCTGACCATAATCAAACGTGACACAGTGCACTTCATCATATTGATGCAATGCCTGAATCAGGCAGGTAGTGGAATCTTGTCCTCCGCTGAACACGACGACGGCACGTTTCATAAATAGTCTCAACAGTAACGGTAAAAACGCCATGTTACCGCCTGACTACGACGGCGACCAGCTTCTTCACGATTTGGGCGCCGGAAGCCAGGCTTCTGTAAAATCAAACCAGCCGCGGGTGTTCAGCCGTATGCCATTGACTCCCGGCGGGGCGCTTATTTGATACTGATAGTTGAAAAGTGGGGTTAACACAGCACTTTCCATGAGTCGGGTAAAAATCGCTTTGAGCCCGGCTTGCCGGGCATGTTCATCGGACTGTGTTTGTACTGCATCCAGTGTGGCCTGTAAGTGAGCAAGCTGAGGGGCACTTAGCAGGTACGGCCAGAGAGCATCGCAGCGAAGCCACTGCTCAAGGGTATACTCCGGTGCTTCGCCTATAAGCCTGTCTCCCATCATGATATCTGCGTCAGCCAGTTTCTGGCAGCCATCCCAGGTCTTGGCATCGTGAAAAACCACCGTAAGCTGACAGCCTTGCTGTGCAAAGTAATGTTGTAGCTGGTTCGCCATGGTATGTAACTCCACGGGCAGGTGATAAACCAGCGTCAATTTCTCAGGAAGAGGAATGTCGGATACTTCCGGCCACTGGGGGATCTGCCAGCCAGGAAGGAGTTCCTGCGTTGGGGTGATAAGCCCTTCTTCCAGGGGAAGGGTGTGCAGAAGTGTGGTCCGATGGATGATGTTAATCAGCCGTCTGGCCTGAATTTCACTGAGAGTCGGGCTTTGCTTCAGGGTGAGATAACAAAAACCCAGGCTGGTGCTATTACTGACCAGGCGTAGGCTGGCAAGCTCATCCGGCTCGCCAATGGCAATCTGAACCGGATGCCGGCAACTGGTTCCCAGACCTTGCTCGAAGAGTTGCGGGGTGATCCAGTACTCAATGGCTTTCAGCAACGGGTGGCTAAGATGGTATTGCTCGTGGCTTTCGAGACGCACCAGATCGGGCTCAAACACAGTGAGTCTGAAGGGGCCGCTTCCAGTAAACGGTTGTTCTGGATGAACAAGACGGCTGCCATAGCTTGCCAGTCGGTGCGCCAGCCAGTAATCCGGTTGATGTAATACAAAGGTCAGACATTGTGGGTGAGTGACCTCGATGTGTTGGACACTGTTAAACAACTGGCGCAGGGCTGGCAGGGTAAAAAGTGCGACCAGGCTGGCGCGCAATTGGTCCGTTTCAACTTTGTCGCCATTGTGCCAGTGCAGGGTTGAACGAATGTAGAAATGCCAGCGTAATCCCTCTGAGGACACCTCCCAGTGATGGGCAAGATCGCCTGTGGGCTCACTGCTGTTACCGTGGAAGCGCGTCAGACCGGAGAACACATGCCCGACCAGATGTTGCTCCGCGCGTCCGGGTAAAAAGCCCGGCTTGAGTGGTTCGAGTGGACGATAGTAGGGAATGCGTAGCGTGGGTGTATCGTTTTGCCAGTGACCGCCAAGAAAGGGATGCAGCAACGCACGCAATGCCTGTGGTGCAAGCTGCGCCAGCTCAAGCGCATTGTGCTGTTGCCCACTTTTGAGCGCCTCTTCCATCATGCCATTACGCAGTGATTCCGGCGTAACATGAAACGTGAGTTCGCCTCTTTTCCCACGCCCGGATTGAGCATGCCAGCTTAACCAGCCAGCCTCCTGCGCCTGACGCAGCAATGTACGTATATGCCGCTCGCTGCAAAAACAACGGCTGGCAAGCTCGCTAACGGTGACCTGTTGTGGCGCACCAGAAGAGGGTTGCCACAGGCGTTGATATTGGTTGAGGCGGTTAAGCTGGCGCATGATAAACCCGGAACAATTATTGTCATCTATTCACTATTACTTCCGTATATCTCAGGCAATACTGTTGCACAAGTTAACCGCATCACACTTTCGGGAGTAATCATGGCTCGGCTGGCTGCATTTGATATGGACGGCACTCTGTTAATGCCGGATCACCGTTTAGGGGATAAGACGCTAAACACCCTGAAGCGCTTGCACGAACGTGATATCACGCTGACGTTTGCCACGGGTCGCCATGTACTGGAGATGCGTCATCTGCTTGGTGCGCTCTCACTGGATGCTTTTCTCATTACCGGCAACGGAACGCGTATTCACTCTGTTGAAGGCGATGTACTACACCGGCAGGATCTTGACCCGGAAGTTGCGGATTTGGTTTTGCATAGCACCTGGGATACCCAGGCCAGCCTCCACGTGTTTAACGATTCGGGTTGGTTCACGGGGCTCGATATTCCTGAATTACTGCACGCGCACGTCTACAGCGGTTTCAAATACCAGTTAACCGATTTGCGTCGCATCCCGGCGCACACTGTCACCAAAATCTGTTTTTGCGGCGCTCACGACGACCTGTGTCGTTTACGTGTTCAGCTTAATGACGTGCTGGGTAGTCGTGCGCATCTGACTTTCTCCGCAGTGGATTGTCTGGAAGTGCTGCCCGTAGGGTGCAACAAAGGTTCTGCCCTGACCGTGTTGAGCGGCCATCTGGGCTTTACCATGCAGGATTGTATGGCGTTTGGCGATGCCATGAATGACCGCGAAATGCTGGGTAGCGTTGGTCGTGGTTTGATTATGGGGAATGCGATGCCGCAACTGAAAGCGGAGCTGCCTCATCTGCCAGTTATCGGACACTGTCGTAATGAAGCCGTGTCCCATTTTTTGACGCATTGGCTGGACAATAACAACCTCCCATATTCCCCCGAATAGTGAGACCCTTCCAGCAAGCCAGACTTCGGTCTGGCTTTTTTTATTTCACCAGCTGTGCAATCTGTACTTTCCACGGCCCGATATCGCCAATATTCGCCTGTACCCACTCCGTATTGTAATAGGTGTCGAGGTAACGCTCGCCGCTGTCACACAGCAAAGTGACGATAGAGCCAGTGCGGCCTTCTTCCCGCATGCGTGCGGCCAGTTGCAGCGCGCCCCACATATTCGTTCCGGTCGACGCACCGACTTTGCGGCCAAGCTGTGTCTCCAGCCAGTGCGCCGTTGCCACACTTGCAGCATCCGGCACGCGAAGCATCTCATCCACCACATCAGGAATAAATGATGGCTCTACGCGCGGACGGCCAATACCTTCAATTTTACTGCCCACTTGACTGCGAAGGGCCGCATCACGGGTTTGCCAGTAGTCGAGGAAGACGGAATTCTGTGGGTCAACCACCATCAGTTGAGTGTCGTAACCCTGACAACGGATATAGCGGCCGATGGTGGCGGATGTTCCGCCTGTTCCTGCACTCATCACAACATATGATGGGACAGGATGTGGCTCATGGGTCATCTGACGGAAAATACTGTCGGCAATATTGTTGTTGCCACGCCAGTCGGTGGCTCGCTCGGCGAAGGTAAACTGGTCCATATAGTGGCCGTTCAGTTCGCGAGCCAGCATCTCGGAGGCGGCGTAAATTTCGCAGGCGCTTTCTACAAAATGGCAACGTCCGCCGTAAAATTCGATCTGTTCAATTTTACGTTTTGCGGTACAGGCAGGCATCACGGCGATAAATGGCAGGCCAAGCAGGCGTGCGAAGTACGCTTCCGACACGGCGGTAGAACCGGATGAAGACTCGATAATTGTCGTCCCCTCTTTAATCCAGCCGTTACACAAACCGTATAAAAATAGCGAACGCGCCAGGCGATGCTTCAGGCTGCCGGTTGGGTGGGTGCTTTCATCCTTCAGATAGAGCTGAATACCGGCAAAACCCGGCAGGGCAAGGCGAATCAGATGAGTATCAGCCGATCGTTGATAGTCGGCATTGATTTCGCTGATGGCATGTTTGACCCAGGTGCTATTCATCGTGTTTATCCGTTTGTCATTTTGTGCCCAGCATAGCGAAAAGCACAGAAAAAATTGTTGCTATCTGGCCTTTAAAATAGAATGTAAGGAGAAAATTTTTCTCTGTGAGGTGGGTATGTTAGATAAAATTGACCGCAAACTGCTTTCATTGCTGCAAAATGACTGCACCCTCTCTTTGCAGGCTCTCGCGGATGCCGTTAATCTGACCACCACACCTTGCTGGAAGCGCCTCAAGAAGCTGGAAGATGACGGCATTTTACTGGGGCGCGTTGCGTTGCTGGATCCAGAAAAACTGGGGCTTGGACTGACGGCGTTTGTTCTGATAAAAACGCAGCACCACAGCAGCGACTGGTATTGCCGCTTCGTGACGGTGGTGTCAGACATGCCGGAAGTGCTCGGTTTTTGGCGCATGGCCGGGGAATATGATTACCTGATGCGCGTGCAGGTGGCCGATATGAAGCGGTACGATGACTTTTACAAGCGGCTGGTGAACAGTGTTCCGGGTTTGTCAGATGTCACCTCGAGTTTCGCCATGGAACAGATTAAGTACACCACAGCATTACCCATTGAATAAATTGAACAACTTACCGGCGTGGCCGGAGTTATACCTTCAGGAAAATACCGCGTGCGATTATTTGCCCAACTAAGCTGGTACTTTCGTCGGGAATGGCAACGCTATCTCGGCGCAGTGGCCCTGCTTATTATCATTGCCATCCTGCAGTTGATCCCGCCTAAAGTGGTGGGATATGTCGTCGATGGCGTCACGGAACAGCATTACACCACCGCACGGGTGTTGATGTGGGTGGGCACGTTGGTGCTGACCGCCGTTGTTGTTTACCTGTTGCGCTATGTCTGGCGTGTGTTGTTATTTGGTGCGTCCTACCAATTAGCCGTTGAGCTACGCGAAGATTTTTATCGCCAGTTGAGCCGCCAGCATCCGGAGTTTTATCTTCGTCATCGCACGGGCGATCTCATTGCCCGTGCCACCAACGATGTTGACCGTGTAGTGTTTGCCGCCGGGGAAGGAGTATTAACACTGGTCGACTCCCTGGTGATGGGATGCGCGGTATTGATTGTGATGTCCACTCAAATCAGCTGGCAACTGACGTTGCTGGCACTGCTCCCAATGCCCATTATGGCGTTGGCGATCAATCGTTACGGTGAAAAACTGCATGAGCGCTTCAAGCTGGCGCAGGCGGCTTTTTCATCACTGAACGACCGTACTCAGGAAAGTATGACCAGTATTCGCATGATCAAAGCATTCGGTCTTGAGGACCGGCAGTCGGCGCTGTTTGCTGCTGATGCCGCCGATACGGGTGCGAAAAACATGCGGGTAGCGCGCATTGATGCGCGGTTCGATCCGACAATTTATATTGCCATTGGCATGGCTAACCTGCTGGCGATTGGTGGCGGGAGCTGGATGGTGGTGCAGGGCTCAATGACGCTCGGTCAGCTAACCAGTTTCGCGATGTACCTTGGGTTGATGATTTGGCCGATGCTGGCACTCGCATGGATGTTTAACATTGTTGAGCGCGGGAGTGCAGCTTACAGCCGTATCCGCGACATGCTGGCCGAAGCTCCGGTTGTTAACGACGGCAGCGAATCCGTTCCGGAAGGGCGTGGAGTTATAAAAGCGGACATTCGCGCTTTCGCCTATCCGCAAACCGCGCATCCGGTACTGGAGAACGTCAATTTTACGTTGCAACCGGGCCAGATGCTGGGCATTTGTGGTCCGACGGGCGCCGGGAAAAGTACGGTGTTGTCCCTGATTCAGCGTCATTTTGATGTGGGACAAGGGGATATTCGGTTCCACAATATTCCATTGACGAACCTTCTGCTGGATGGCTGGCGTAGCCGTCTGGCCGTGGTCAGCCAGACACCATTTTTATTCTCTGACACTGTCGCTAACAATATTGCCCTCGGTCACCCTGCGGCGACGCAGGAAGAGATTGAACATGTGGCGCGCTTAGCCAGCGTCCATGAGGACATTCTGCGTCTGCCACAGGGTTATGACACTGAAGTCGGCGAGCGTGGCGTAATGTTATCCGGTGGTCAAAAACAACGTATTTCAATTGCCCGCGCACTGTTGCTGAACGCCGAAATCCTGATCCTTGATGATGCACTTTCGGCTGTTGATGGCCGTACGGAGCATCAAATCCTGCATAACCTGCGCCAGTGGGGAGAAGGTCGGACGGTGATCATCAGTGCGCATCGTCTTTCGGCGCTGACGGAAGCTAACGAAATACTGGTGATGCAGCACGGGCATATTGCTCAGCGTGGGCAGCATGATCAGCTTGCGGAACAACCGGGCTGGTATCGCGATATGTACCGCTATCAGCAACTGGAAGCGGCGCTGGATGATGCGCCAGAGCTGAATGAGGAGTCCGCAGATGCGTAACTTTGGACAGCTGTGGCCCACTTTGAAGCGCCTGCTGGCTTATGGCTCACCGTGGCGAAAACCCCTGTCTATTGCGGTGGTGATGCTCTGGATCGCGGCGATTGCTGAAGTGACTGGCCCGCTGCTTATTAGCTATTTCATCGATAATATGGTCGCCAAACGATATCTGCCATTAGGGCTGGTGGCCGGTCTGGGCGTTGCTTACGTTGGATTGCAATTGCTGGCGGCCTCGCTGCATTACGCGCAGTCATTGCTCTTTAACCGGGCTGCTGTCGGCGTAGTGCAACAGCTCCGTACTGATGTGATGGATGCTGCGCTGCGCCAGCCGCTGAGTGAGTTCGATACGCAGCCTGTCGGACAGGTGATCTCGCGGGTGACGAATGATACTGAAGTTATTCGCGATCTCTACGTCACCGTGGTGGCAACGGTACTGCGTAGCGCAGCGTTGATTGGCGCGATGTTGGTAGCGATGTTCAGCCTCGACTGGCGCATGGCGCTGGTGGCGATCACTATCTTCCCGGCCGTCATGATTGTGATGATTATCTATCAGCGTTACAGCACGCCCATTGTTCGCCGCGTGCGGGCCTACCTGGCGGATATTAATGATGGTTTTAACGAAGTCATTAATGGTATGAGCGTTATCCAGCAGTTCCGTCAGCAGGCGCGGTTTGGGGAGCGGATGGGAGAGGCCAGTCGCTCTCACTATATGGCACGTATGCAAACGCTGCGGCTGGATGGCTTCTTGTTGCGTCCACTGTTGAGCCTCTTTTCGGCGCTGGTACTCTGCGGCCTGCTGATGCTGTTCGGCTTCACGTCGGGCGGAACGATTGAAGTGGGGGTGTTGTATGCCTTTATTAGCTACCTGGGGCGCCTTAACGAACCGCTGATTGAACTCACGACGCAGCAATCTATGTTGCAGCAGGCAGTTGTTGCGGGCGAGCGCGTTTTTGAACTGATGGACCGTCCTCGCCAGACCTACGGTAATGATGATCGTAGCCTGCAAAGCGGCGCAATCGCGTTTGATAATGTCTCCTTTGCTTATCGTGAAGATCGGCTGGTTTTGCAGGACATCAGCCTCGATGTCCCGTCACGTGGTTTCGTGGCGCTGGTCGGGCATACCGGTAGCGGGAAAAGTACACTCGCCAGTTTGTTGATGGGGTATTACCCGCTCACAAAAGGTGAAATCCGTCTGGATGGACGACCTCTCTCGACCCTAAGTCACGATGTATTACGTAAAGGCGTTGCGATGGTTCAGCAGGATCCCGTTGTGTTGGCTGACACGTTTTATGCAAACGTAACGCTGGGGCGACCGTTTACCGAAGCGCAAGTCTGGGACGTGCTGGAAAAAGTACAGTTGGCTGATCTGGCGCGAGGGCTGAGCGAGGGGATCAACACCAAACTGGGTGAACAGGGTAATAACCTGTCCGTTGGGCAGAAACAGCTATTGGCCCTGGCGCGAGTCCTGATTGAGACACCGCAGATCCTGATCCTGGATGAAGCGACGGCGAGTATTGATTCCGGCACGGAGCAGGCGATCCAGCAAGCGCTTGCCGCGGTGCGAGACCATACGACATTGGTGGTAATTGCGCACCGGCTTTCGACGATCGTTGATGCGGATACCATTCTGGTGCTACATCGTGGCCAGGCCGTTGAGCGTGGGACACACAGGCAGTTGCTGGAAGCGAAAGGGCGTTACTGGCAGATGTACCAGCTCCAGCTGGCGGGTGAAGAACTGGCTGCCAGCGCGCGCGAAGAAGAGACATTAAGCGCCTGATGCACCAAAATCAGGCAACACACTAACAGTCACTGCTGTTGGTGCAAAACATAAACGCACCTTGCACTGTCATGGTGCGTTTTTTTTCACCGGTTCTTATTCTGCGGGATTTTGCCCCTTTTTAGTCCTGCTTTTCCCCTTCATACATGGGCCTGGCATCTAAATTTTCATTTTTTCTCATTCTGGCACACCCCTTGCAATATCTCATACGTGTTAGCTGCGGCCATTACCGAATTCTGACTGGAGGGGATATATGAAGCTGGTTACGGTGGTAATCAAACCATTCAAACTTGAAGACGTTCGCGAAGCGCTCTCTTCAATGGGTATTCAGGGGCTGACGGTCACCGAAGTGAAAGGCTTTGGTCGTCAGAAGGGTCATGCTGAGCTGTACCGTGGTGCGGAATACAGCGTCAACTTCCTGCCAAAAGTGAAGATTGATGTGGCTATCGCTGACGATCAGCTTGATGAAGTGATTGATGTAGTCAGCAAAGCGGCCTACACCGGCAAAATTGGCGACGGCAAAATATTCGTTGCCGAGTTGCAGCGCGTCATTCGCATCCGTACGGGTGAAGCTGACGAAGCGGCACTGTAAGTAACTCCTGGCACACAGTGATAGGGATCGAGAAAATGAAGAAAGCAACAATCAAAACGGGTCTGGGGTCGCTGGCACTGCTGCCGGGCCTGGCGATGGCGGCCCCTGCGGTGGTAGACAAAGCCGATAACGCCTTTATGATGATCTGCACCGCACTGGTGCTGTTCATGACTATTCCGGGTATTGCACTGTTTTACGGCGGCCTGATCCGCGGTAAAAACGTCCTCTCCATGCTAACGCAGGTCGCAGTGACATTCGCGCTGGTGTGTGTGTTGTGGGTGGTATACGGCTACTCACTGGCGTTCGGTGAAGGCAATGCCTTCTTCGGCAACTTTAACTGGGTAATGCTTAAGAATATCGAGCTGACCGCCTTGATGGGCAGCTTCTATCAGTACATCCACGTTGCTTTCCAGGGCTCTTTTGCCTGTATTACGGTGGGACTGATTGTTGGTGCGCTGGCCGAGCGTATTCGTTTCTCCGCGGTGCTGATTTTCGTGGTGGTTTGGCTGACGCTTTCTTATGTGCCGATTGCACATATGGTCTGGGGTGGCGGTCTGTTGGCCTCTCACGGCGCGCTGGACTTTGCGGGCGGTACGGTTGTGCACATTAACGCGGCCGTTGCGGGTCTTGTGGGCGCATACCTGATTGGCAAACGTGTGGGCTTTGGTAAAGAAGCCTTCAAACCGCACAACCTGCCAATGGTGTTTACCGGCACAGCTATTCTCTACTTCGGCTGGTTCGGCTTCAACGCCGGTTCAGCAAGTGCAGCGAACGAAATTGCCGCTCTGGCCTTTGTGAACACCGTTATTGCAACGGCGGGCGCTATTCTCTCCTGGGTATTTGGTGAGTGGGTTGTTCGCGGTAAACCTTCACTACTGGGCGCATGTTCTGGTGCGATTGCGGGCCTGGTCGGTATCACTCCAGCCTGTGGTTATGTCGGTGTCGGCGGCGCGTTGCTGGTCGGTATCGTGTCTGGTCTGGCCGGTCTGTGGGGGGTTACAGCCCTGAAACGTGTTCTGCGCGTTGATGACCCTTGCGATGTGTTTGGTGTTCACGGTGTGTGCGGTATCATCGGCTGTATCATGACAGGTATCTTTGCGGCGAAATCACTGGGTGGTGTGGGCTACGCAGAGGGTGTCACCATGGCTCACCAGGTTCTGGTGCAACTCGAAAGTATCGCCATCACGGTAGTGTGGTCTGGTGTGGTTGCGTTCATTGGTTACAAACTGGCGGACATGACCGTTGGACTGCGTGTCCCGGAAGAGCAGGAACGCGAAGGTCTGGATGTCAACAGCCATGGCGAGAATGCCTATAACGCCTGATTGCAATGAGTTTCTCCTGTAGCAAGTAGCAAGAAAAAGCCTCCCATTGGGAGGCTTTTTTTATCCTCTCGTGTGAGAGAGCATCAGTCTTCGCGAGGCAGGGTTAACCCCGATTACGCATAACGCCTTCCTGAACCGTCGAGGCCACCAGTACGCCATCTTGCGTATAGAATTCACCGCGGACAAACCCGCGAGCGCTGGATGCAGAGGTGCTCTCAACGCTGTAAAGCAGCCACTCATTCATATCAAACGGACGATGGAACCACATGGAGTGATCGATAGTGGCGACTTGCATACCTTTCTCCAGGAACCCGACACCATGCGGCTGAAGAGCAACCGGGAGGAAGTTAAAGTCAGAGGCATAACCCAGCAGGTACTGGTGAACACGAAAGTCCGCAGGCACAGTACCGTTTGCACGCATCCACACCTGGCGTTTTGGTTCAGCCGTGTGGCCTTTCATCGGGTTATGGAACTCGACCGGGCGGATCTCCAGCGGTTTATCGCAAAGGAATTTCTCTTTCATCTGAGGCGGCAGAAGATGCGTCAGTGCGCGCGCAATATCCGTTTCGGATTTCAGGTCATCCGGTGCTGGCGCAGGAGGCATCTCTTTTTGGTGTTCATAACCCGTCTCAGGAGCCTGGAAGGAAGCGGTCATGTAAAAAATCGGCTTACCATGCTGTATTGCTGACACCCGGCGCGCGCTAAAACTGTTGCCATCACGCAGTACCTCAACGTCGTAAACAATCGGTTTAGCGCTGTCTCCTGGACGCAGGAAATAGCTGTGAAACGAGTGCACCAGACGGTCTGCAGGCACGGTCTCTTTAGCTGCGTAGAGTGCTTGCCCCACGACTTGTCCACCGAAAACCTGCCGTAATCCCAGGTCTTCGCTTTGCCCGCGAAAGAGTCCTTCCTCTATTTTTTCCAGATTCAGTAATGTCAGCAGATTGTTTAGTGCCAGACTCATAGTTGTCCTCAATATAAACGCCGTAGCGAAAGATAAGCAGAGTATAACGCAGAAATGAAAGTGGTCCGATGGGTAGAATAATCTGAATATCAAGCCAAAATTAGGCATTAATAGGTGATGTGTGCCACACTTGTTTACGTTATCTAAATGTTAACGACATCGGATGGGATCGATCCCGTCGATGCATTGATGATAAGGAGACTTCAATGAAACTCGTGCACATGTTAAGTGGTTTAGCGGTAGCGGTTGCCCTGTCTGCCTGTGCAGGTAAAAGTGCCGACACCCAGACGCCAGCGCCAAACCCGTATACTGCGGATGCTCTTGGGCAGCAAGCCACTCAGCAGCCAAGTGTTTCTGGTACGGTATGGATCCGTCAGAAAGTAGCCTTACCGCCTGATGCGGTGTTAACCGTTACCCTGTCAGATGCTTCCCTGGCTGACGCGCCATCCAAAGTGCTGTCACAGAAAGCCGTTCGTACTGAAGGAAAGCAAGCCCCGTTCAGCTTTGCGCTTCCGTATAACCCCGCAGAGATTCAGCCTAATGCGCGGATCTTGCTGAGTGCGGCGGTGACCATCAACGGTAAATTGACCTTTATTACCGATACGGTGCAGGAAGTGATTAACCACGGTGGGACGAAGGCAGACCTGAGTCTGGTTCCAGTTCAACAAACTGCAGTACCTGCAGCCACACAGCCTTAAGTGCTCTCTCTCAGTGCCCTCTCCAGCAGGAGAGGGCATCCGTTCTAGTAAACCCAGCGATATTTCTGTAAATCGATCTTCCCTGAGCCTGAAACCTGTACCCCTTCGGTGAGCAACGCCTGACGCTGACGTTGTAAATCCGGCCCTGTGAGGGAGATGGTTCCATGACGATTCACCACCCGATACCAGGGGAGCGTACTGCCTTCTGGTAAACGCTTAAGTACGCCGCCGACCTGTCGGGCCGCGCGTGGTGAGCCCGCCAGGCGTGCAACGTCACCGTAAGTGGTGACAAATCCCTCGGGAATAGAGGCCACAATTTGCCATACGCGTTGCGGGAAAGTGTCGTGTTCGTCCATTTATTGCTCCTGCCGGGACTTTTCAAGCCGGATATCTCCCTCACCGACATCCTGTGCATGTTTCCAGCCCAGGCGACGGTAAAATCCCGCTGCTCGTGTGTTTTTACCGGTTTCAAGCCAGATAAGCGGGTTGTCCCTGAACAGAGCCTGTTCCGCAGCGTGTACCAGTTTTTTCCCCAGGCCTTGCCCTTCATAGTGAGGAAGAACGAATGCCGCAAACAGACAACCATCTTCAGGAAGGATCATTGAAAACCCGACAACATGCTGATTCTCGGTAGCGACCCAGGCGCATTCTGACGCCTCAATCATGCTACAAACGGTTGCTTCCGTTATTCCGAGCGCTTGCATCTCTTCATATGTCATGGCGTTTTCGGTCACCGACGTACGGACAGCGAACAATCCCGGAACATCTTCAGGCATGGCTGGTCTAATTTTGAGTATCATCGTCGTCTCTTCCTTGTGCGATCTGCAATGTGAAACGGAGATAATACCTGATAGATCGCGCACTTTGCGCAATAAACCATCATACGGTCGCGGTTAACTTGCAATTGCGATCCTGTGCAGGGATAATGCGCCAGCGCGTTGGTTAACAACGCTCTCAATGGGGGCTCTGTTGGTTCTCCCGCAACACTACTCTGTTTACCAGGTCAGATCCGGAAGGAAGCAGCCAAGGCAGATGACGTGTGTGCCGGGATGTAGCTGGCAGGGCCCCCACCCATTTGTGCTCTCCTTGACGTTTCCTACGCTTCGTACGACCTGTACCTCTCTACGCCAACGACCTTATTCCACAGTAATCAAAAGGTAATAAGCGTGATATGTAATATATCATTCATCCAGATGAAATATTTTTGTCATAAACCTGTAATAATAGACTGGCATTTTATTATTGGGCATTTTCTCCTTGTTATAAGTAAAAAATATATATCTGGATTACAATGTTAACTTCGTGTATTAAATAAAGAACTTATTCCGAAGGGATGTGACGATCATGGTTACTGCGGTATTAAACGTTAAAATTGATGAAGCGCTAAAAGAAAGACTTCGCCATTACGCAGAAGTGAATAATGAGAATTTAAGCGTAACCACCGAGAAATTGCTGCTGTTGGCATTTGAAACAGTAGAAGAGGCGGGAGTATCGGAAGAGGATATTGATAATCAGCATACGGAAGAAGAGAGCGTAACTCCTTTTACTCCTAAAGAAATCAAAGCTCTACGTAAACTTCTGAAGAAGAGAAAATGAAACAACAACTGTCGACCGCCAACGACTACAAAGAGGCCTGCGATCTGCTTCGTTCGGGCTATGTGAAACATGTACGTCTTGGCTGGAATGTAGGAAGTGATGAGTTCTTTCGTATTGCGTCTGACTGGTGTGATACCGGTGCAAAAATAAAGAAAGAAGGTGAAAGTTTCGTTATTTCACTTAAGGGTTTTCCCATACCTCCTCAGCACTAAGCACTGACCTGTGAAAACTGCTGACTGCATGCATTACAGTCAGCAGTTTTTATTGTTTTTTTTCGCGAAATTATATGTGATTTTTATCACAATCATTATGCAAGTAATTAATATTGCAGCTTCTGATTTTTAATCTCCTGCCCATTACACCAGACTCTTTTTTACTGCCGGTGTGTTTTTATTTAGCGCGGCCCATAAGGGTTTGATTCTCATCAGTGCGCTTTCAAGCTCATCGGGCTCCAGTGAAAAGGGCATGCGTAAATAGCGGTCAAACGCCCCCGACAAACCAAAACGAGTGCCTGTGCCAAGATTGATCCCCAGCGTCTCAGCCCTGGCCGCAAGCTGTGTTGCCACCATTCCGGGCAATTCAACCCAGAACGACAGTCCACCTTCCGGCTCCCTGAACGCCCATTCCGGGAAATGTTCATGCAAAAGCTTACTGCAACGGTGACGGCGTTCACTCAGCATGTTCCGGCGCGCGGGCAGAAAATCGTGGCTATTCTCGATAAGCCAGCGTGTTGCCAGTTGTTCCAGAAGAGGAGAGCCAAGATCGAGGGTGTCGCGCGTTTGAGCCAGCGTGGCAATGGTTCTTGATGAAGCGCGGATCCAGCCAAGACGCAGCCCGCCCCAGAAGCTTTTCCCTGCGGAACCTAACGTGATGATGGATGCTTCAGGATTGAACGATGCCAGTGGCGGCGGCGGCGGGGAATCAAACCAGAGATCGACCATGGTTTCATCCACCACCAGCGTGGTACGGGTCTGAGCGGCGATGTCGGCTATTGTTTTACGGGTCTCACTCTCCATACAACGTCCCGTGGGGTTATGGAAATCTGGCATCAGATAGGCCAGACGCGGTGCGGTTTGTGCGAGCGTTGCGGCAAAACCATCTGTGTCCCAGCCCGTCTCGGGAAGTGCGACCCCCACTGGGCGACATAGCGCCCCCTGAATGGCGGCAATCGCCAATGGATAGGTTGGATGATCGACGACGACGCGATCGCCGGGGCCGGTCATCATTCGCAAAACCAGTGCAAAACCACTCACTGCGCCATTCACTACCATGACTTCATCTGCCCTGGTGGGAAGCTCGCGTGCGGTATAACGTGCGGCAATCGCTTCACGCAGCGCGATCAAACCCAGTTGGTCGTACCCGGTCAGGGAAAGATGCGGCGTGATTGCCGTCAGGGCATGAGTATACGCCTGGTGAATTTCAGGCCCGGCGTTGAGCGCGGCAGTAGAGAGATCCAGTGCCGCGCTGGCTGCTGAGAGTGTTGGGACGGCACGGGCATCGGGCAGTATCACGCGTGACCCGCTCCCGTGGCGGCTCTCCAGATACCCTTCTTCACGCAGGTGAGCCAGAGCCGTGCTGATGGTGGTCCGGCTCAGGTCCAGAGCTGAAGCCAGTTCCCGCTCTCCAGGCAAGCGCGTATCAAGTGCCAGTCTGCCGTCAAGAATTAACAGACGTACCGCATCTGCCAGTTGACGCCAGAGTGGCGTTCGGGATGGCGTTTGCTGCCAGTGACCTAATAAACGAACCAATGACTGACTACCAAAACGACGTGATGACATATGCAGTCCACTATTTAGAAACTGGACATTAATCATAAGACCATTTTCACCGAAGATGAAAGCCTGGATAACAGGAGAATAAAAAATGCTACGTCGCTTATTACAGCTTTACATCGGGTTGGTGCTCTATGGCCTTTCGACCGCCATGTTCGTTCGGGCGGATCTGGGGGCCGATCCGTGGAATGTGTTTCATCTGGGGGTAGCGAAACTGCTGGCCATGGATATTGGCACGGTCATGATTTTGACCGGGGCAGTGGTCCTTCTGTTCTGGATCCCGCTGCGTCAGCGTCCAGGGCTTGGGACGATCAGTAACGTGATTGTGCTGGGGTTGGCTGCGGATGCCTCGCTGGCGCTGATGCCTGAACTCACTTCCTTACCGGTACGTATTGCGCTGTTGATATCGGCTGTAATGGTGAATGCTATTGCGACGGGGATGTATATCGGGGCTGGGTTTGGCGCGGGCCCGCGAGATGGCCTGATGACGGGTATTCATGCGCGAATGGGGTGGTCGGTACGAAGTGTACGCACAGCAATTGAGGTCTCTGTGTTGCTGATCGGCTGTGTTCTGGGCGGAACATTCGGAGTAGGGACTGTGTTGTATGCGCTGACTATCGGGCCGCTAATTCAGCTCTGCTTACCGTGGTTTCGTCAAAAACCGCAGGTCATTGACGTTCCAGAGCCTGAGCGTGTTGTTTAATTCCGCGAAGCGCTCACATGTATTCGTATGCTGTCTGTGCCAGAATAAGGGAAATCCCCCTTTGCGATGCCCGAAAGCATGAAAGCTATCACTCTTTATGACGTAGCCCTCCTCGCGGGGGTCTCTTACCAGACCGTTTCGCGCGTGATTAACGATGCGGAGCATGTCTCTGCTCGTACACGGGAAAAGGTGCAGAAAGCGATGGCGGAACTGCACTATGTTCCTAACCGTGGTGCACAACAGCTGGCAGGAAAACGCACCCGAACGCTGGGGTTGATGACAACCGATCTGGCCTTGCATGCCCCTTCGCAAATCGTCTCTGCGGTTAAATCCCGCGCGGTAGAAAAAGGGGCGAGCGTATTAATCTCCATGGTGGAGAATGCCTGGCAGTGTCAGGCTGCTTTGCAGGAGCTGCTTGCCCAGCGTGTTGAGGCGTTGCTGGTGAATGTTCCACTTGACGATGCGCATGCAGAGCAGTTGCAGGCGCTGGCATCACCTGTTCCGATCTTGTTCCTGGACGTTTCTCCTGGTGCACAGGTGCACAGTCTGGTTTTCAGCGCGGAACAAGGCGCAGCACTGGGGGCGGAGCATTTGCTCTCTCTGGGGCATCAGCGTATTGCGTTACTCTGTGGGCCTGAAAGTTCGGTGTCCGCCCGTGCGCGGTTGGCGGGGTGGCAGGAGACACTCACCCAGGCTGGACTTGAGCCTGTCGCGGTAGTGAAAGGCGACTGGAGCGCCGCGTCCGGGTATGAAAAAGGTCATCAGATTTTATCGGGTGCAGTGCAGCCAGATGCCATTCTGGTCGCGAACGACCAAATGGCACTGGGTGTGATGCGGGCCTGCGCGGAAAAGGGGATTGCAATACCTGGGCAGATATCAATTGTCGGTTTTGATGACACGGCGGACAGCGCCTGGTTTACGCCCCCTCTCACAACGATTCGGCAGGCATTTCGTGAGGCTGGCGAGCAAAGTGTTGAGTGGCTGTTAGCCCCTGTAAGCGCCGGTGAACTCTGGCAGAAGCAGCTTCCCGTTACCCTGATTACACGACATTCCAGTGCACGCCATATTCCCCGTCAGGCTGACCGTGAGGATCTTGCCCGGCAGTTGAGAGCGCTGGCATTGCTGGCGGAACAGTTGGCGCGAGAATAATACTTTTGTGATCTGACTCGCTTCGCGGTAATCAGACGCTTTACCACAAGGTTTTGCCAGGGCATGTTGATTTAAATTGTGAGCGCTTCGCAAAGAGGTTGAAATGTCTGCCACTCCCCCGCTGATCCTCAGCACACTGTTAGCCCGTCGGGACTGGGAAAATCCCGGTGTGACACAATGGAATCGTCTGGCCGCCCATGCACCATTTCACAGCTGGCGCGATGAAGCGTCCGCAAGAGAGGATGTACCTTCGCAAAGCAGGCGGTCGCTTAACGGGGACTGGCTTTTCAGCTTCTTTTCTGCACCAGAGCACGTTCCGCAGGCATGGACTGAAGAGGATTGCTCCGACGCGATCCCTATGCCTGTCCCGTCGAACTGGCAGATGCAGGGTTTTGATACCCCAATCTATACCAACGTCACTTATCCAATTGCTGTTAACCCACCGTATGTTCCGGCAGAAAATCCAACGGGTTGTTACTCGCTCACATTTGAGATGGACGATTCGTGGCTGGAGAGTGGGCAAACCCGTATTGTGTTTGACGGGGTGAACTCTGCTTTTTATCTGTGGTGTAACGGTCAGTGGATGGGATATTCCCAGGACAGTCGCCTGCCTGCCGAGTTTGATCTTAGTGCGGTGCTACGGCCGGGCCAGAACCGCCTGGCCATCATGGTATTGCGCTGGTGTGACGGCAGCTATCTTGAAGATCAGGATATGTGGCGCATGAGCGGTATATTCCGTGATGTGACGCTGCTGCATAAACCTGAGACACAAATTACGGATTATCACGTTGTAACAGAACTGAATGCTGAGCTGGATCGTGCGACGCTGAAGGTTGATGTGGCGCTTGCGGGCACTGATTATGCCGGATGCGAGGTGGCACTGACTTTGTGGCGTAACGGTGAGAAATGCGCCAGTGCCAGTGAGCGGCCGGGATCGGTCATTATCGATGAGCGTGGTCGCTGGGCCGAGCGCTTAACGGTATCAATGCCGGTTACTGCGCCCGAATTGTGGAGTGCCGAAACGCCCGCTTTGTACCGGCTGACAATCGCGCTAATCAACGAGCAGGGTCGCGTACTGGAATATGAAGCTTGCGATGTGGGATTCCGGCGTGTGGAGATCCGTAATGGCTTGCTGAAGCTCAATGGTAAGCCGTTACTGATCCGGGGAGTGAACCGTCATGAGCATCATCCTGAAAATGGACAGGTGATGGATGAAGTCACAATGCGCCGCGATATTGAACTGATGAAGCAGCATAACTTTAACGCTGTGCGTTGTTCGCATTATCCGAACCATCCTCTGTGGTACACCCTGTGCGATCGCTATGGGGTGTATGTCGTGGATGAGGCCAATATCGAGACTCACGGTATGGTTCCAATGAGCCGTCTGGCGGACGACCCTCGTTGGTTGCCTGCCATGAGTGAGCGCGTTACCCGTATGGTGCAACGCGACCGCAATCATCCCTCCATTATCATCTGGTCACTAGGGAATGAATCTGGCCACGGTGCGAACCACGATGCCCTTTATCGCTGGCTGAAAACGACCGACCCGACCCGGCCTGTACAGTATGAAGGTGGCGGGGCAAATACCGCAGCCACTGATATTGTTTGCCCGATGTACGCCCGTGTCGATCAGGACCAGCCGTTCCCGGCAGTACCAAAATGGTCAATTAAGAAATGGATTGGTTTGCCTGATGAGACGCGACCGCTGATTTTATGTGAATACGCTCATGCTATGGGCAACAGCTTTGGCGGGTTCGCGAAGTACTGGGATGCATTTCGTAGCCATCCCCGTTTGCAGGGTGGGTTTGTCTGGGACTGGGTGGATCAGGCGCTGACGAAGAAAGATGAAAATGGCAATACATTTTGGGCGTATGGCGGTGATTTTGGCGATAAACCGAACGACCGCCAGTTTTGCCTGAATGGGCTGGTTTTCCCCGATCGAACTCCGCATCCGGCTTTATTCGAGGCACAGCGCGCTCAGCAATTCTTTACCTTCGCGCTGGTGAGCACGTCGCCGCTGGTCATTGACGTTCAGAGTGATTTTCTGTTCCGTCATACTGACAATGAGCATCTCAACTGGTCGATTTCGCGGGACGGAACGTTACTGGCAAGCGGAAATGTCGCGCTCTCAATTGCGCCGCAAGACAGGCAACGTCTTGAGATTGCTGCGCCAGAGCTGGCAGCAGAACCTGGAGAGATTTGGCTCAATGTGGAGATACTCCAGCCGCAGGCGACACCGTGGTCATCCGTAAACCATCGCTGCGCATGGGATCAATGGCCACTTCCAGCACCGTTATTTGTTGCTCCTGTGGTATCTGCTGGTATCGCGCCGGTGCTGACCGGGCATGATCATACTCTGGAGATCCGCCATCAGAATCAGCGCTGGCAGTTCGATCGTGCGTCAGGAAACCTGGTGCAATGGTGGAAGGATGGCGCTGAAACGCTACTCTCGCCGCTGACGGATAACCTCACGCGTGCGCCACTGGATAATGATATCGGCGTAAGTGAGTCGACACGCATCGACCCGAATGCGTGGGTTGAACGCTGGAAAGCGGCTGGAATGTATGATGTGTCCTCACGGATGCTGTTGTGCGAAGGGGAGCAACATGCCAGTGAAGTGGTTGTGACGACACTGCATGCCTGGGAACACCAGGGTAGGGTGCTGTTTCTGAGCCGTAAAGCCTGGCGGGTTGACAGCAATGGCGTATTGCATGGAGAGGTACAGGTTGAGATTGCTTCAGATATCCCGGAGCCAGCGCGTATTGGCTTAAGCTGTCAGCTCGCGCAAGTGCCAGATGCTGTGCACTGGCTTGGTTTAGGGCCGCATGAAAACTATCCGGACAGAAAACTTGCAGCCCAGCAGGGGCGATGGACGTTACCGCTGGAGGCGATGCATACTCCGTACATCTTCCCAACGGAAAACGGCCTGCGCTGCGATACCCGGGAGCTTGCGTTTGGTGCTCATCAGTTGCAGGGGCATTTCCATTTCTCCCTGAGCCGCTATAGCCAACAGCAGTTGCGTGATACCACTCACCGCCATTTGCTGCGCGAAGAGCCGGGTTGTTGGCTCAATCTTGATGCGTTCCATATGGGCGTGGGCGGGGATGATTCCTGGAGCCCGAGTGTGTCGCCAGAATTTATCCTGCAGACCCGGCAGCTACGCTATGCATTCAGTTGGTCGCAGAATTAAATTCCTTTCCTGTAACAGAGGCGGCCACGCAGGTGGCCGCACTGATTAACGTGGAATTCCTGTCAAACCGTGCAAGCTCATATAAATTCCTACCAGCGTGATTAACGCAACGGAGATCCACGGTGCTTTTCGCGAAAACTCACTGAACCCTGGCCAGCGTTTCGTTGCATGTTTGAGACTCAGTGCGGCAATCGCGCCGGAGGCAACCAGCGTTAGTGCCAGCCCGATACTGAAGCTGAACACCAGTGTTGCGCCGAGTGCGAAGTGTTTCAGTTGCAGGCAGATCAGCAATACCGTGATGGATGCCGGGCAGGGGATAAGTCCTCCGGTCAGGCCGAACATGGCGATCTGCCCGGTTGTTACGTTTTGTCCGCTGAATCGGTGGTTAATGTCCTGAGCATGCGCGCGTTGGTGGGCGTCCTGCCACTCTTCTTCGACGAGTGGGTGTGCATGATCGTGCTGGTGATCATGGTCATGGTCATGGTCATGTTCATGATGATCGTGTGGTTGGCTCGCTTTCCAGGTCCGCCATGCCATCCATAGGGCGATCACAATAATCAACATCCCGGATATAAGCTGGAACCAGGGTTCAGAGGTGTTTGCATCCCATCCCCGACCAAACCACAAACCCGCCATGGCAATGATCCACACCACTGCGGTGTGAGAAAAGGTGGCTGCCAGCCCGAGAAGGATCGCTTGCCTGAGCGTGCCGCGAATAGCCACGATAAACGCTGCCATCATGGTTTTTGAATGGCCAGGCTCAAGGCCATGTAGTGCGCCGAGCAGGATTGCGCTGGGCACAAACAGCCATGCGTTGCCTTGTTGCAGGAGAGAAGTGAAATCGGTCATTGGACGTTCCAGGGAAGGAAAAAGTGCATCGATACTACTCCCCCCCAGTAGTTTAATACTACCCCCCAGTAGAAAAATACTCAGAGGGAGTAGAGCATGGTATGCTTCAGAAGCAAAAATAAGAGGAATACTGAGATGTCACATACGGTTCGCCACAAGAAGATGTTATTGACTCGGCTGAAGAAAATTCAGGGGCAGAGCACTGCGCTTGAAAAAATGCTCAATAGCGATCATGAGTGTGCGGATGTACTGCAGCAACTGGCGGCGATCCGCGGTGCGGTGAACGGGATGATGATGCAGGTGATCGAAGGGCATTTAACCGATCATGTGGTAAAAGAACCCGAAGAAGATCAGCGCGAAGCCGATCTTGGCGTGGTATTGCAGGTGATCAAATCCTATCTCAAGTAAGGCGCAAACCTTACTCTGGATCGAGGTTGTGTTCGGCCCACAGAATGAATTCTACTTTTGGCAGCGCCTTGCTGAAAAACCAGCCTTGTCCGTACTGCACACCATGACGGCGCAGCCAGGTGAGCTGGCCTTCTGTTTCAATCCCCTCAGCAACCATCGCCAGATTCAGTGATTTCGCCATTTCGATAATATGCGGGGTCACATTCTTGTACTCCAGCGCATCTACAAAGGATTTATCAATCTTCAGCGTGTCGACATCTAAATCCTGAAGATAACTCAGGCTGGAATAACCCGTACCGAAATCGTCGATGTAAATGGCGTGGCCTGAACGACGAAACGCGGCAATCGCTGGCGCACTGACTTTGGGATCGGCAAAACCCCGTTCCGTTAATTCCAGCGCGATTTGCTGAGGAGAGATTTGCCAGCGATTCAGCAGTTGGCTCAGTAGTGGGGGAAGCTTGCCGGAAGTCAGATCGTCTGGCGAAAGGTTAATGGAAATATGGTGCTCAGGATGAAGATGCAACCAGTTACCCATATCCTCAAAGACTTTTTCAATCACCAACTGGGTGAGTTGTGACGTTAACCCCGACTGTTCTGCCAGTGGCACAAAAATATCGGGTGACAAGTTACTGCCATCTGGCTGTGGCCAACGCGCCAAAGCTTCTGCCCCTACCACTCTCCCACTGTTCAGGGCCAGGATTGGCTGATAATGCACGACGATATCACGGTTGTTAATCGCATCGAGCAGGCGGTTACGCGGAGACTGTATGTGGCGCAATATCCTCAATACAAAGATCGCAGCAAGCAGGCTGATCAGTGTGCCAAACGGAAGCCAGAAGAGAAGTTGCTGATGCCAGTCTTTATCCAGAGGTTGTAATGTTGCCCAGGCGACTACGGTAAAGCCCAGGTCGGGAACGGACCTTGTAATATACATTGAGCCGTTATATTGCAGACGCGAGATGTCCCTGTTTTTCAGGAGATTGAGGACATTCGGATCAAGCGCTGTACT
Organism: Enterobacter sp. RHBSTW-00994; assembly: GCF_013782625.1. Classification (NCBI taxonomy): domain Bacteria; kingdom Pseudomonadati; phylum Pseudomonadota; class Gammaproteobacteria; order Enterobacterales; family Enterobacteriaceae; genus Enterobacter; species Enterobacter sp. RHBSTW-00994. The sequence continues at coordinate 1,090,967 of NZ_CP056199.1, forward strand.
GCTGGCGAAAACGAGATTATTGGTGTGACCAATCAGGGCTGCATCAACAGGCAGTGCGCCAAATGGTATCACGTCTACCAGAGACGCGGGATCAATCATGACCAGGTAATGCCCCCTGCCCAGTGCGGTCATATAGTGATTAAAGCCGATATCATTTTGCGGGGTAAGCCAGGCGCTGTAGCCATCTTTGGTGATGCGCATTGCTGGCGGAAAAGGGAGGGCATGGCTGGTTTGTTCCAGCGAAGAACAAACAGGTTTCAGGTTGTCGACATAGATAACTTCCTGGACATAACGCCATGAGAACGCTACCCGGCGCATTTCCCGCAAATGATCATGACTACAAGGAATGGCCTTGTAAGCCTGTAATTGCGCCAGTGCCTCTTTTGCCTGCTGAACAACTCTGTCGGTGCGGATCAACACACGAGATGAATAGTTATCTAGCGCATCAATAAATTTTTCTTCCGCCTGGCGATGCGCTAACCACACACTGAGACAAATCGGTATTAGTACTGCAAAGATCAATATTCCGGTAATCAGGCTGACTAAATGTCGGGTTCTCATGCCACTGTTTCCTTTCTCAAATGCCTGCTCCAGGGCACGGAGTCAACTCGCCGGAGTCAAAATATTTAATTGTGGAATGATACAGTTATAGCATGTGGCACGCGTTGATCTGATTCCGGTTACGGTGAATAAGAAAAAACGCCAGCACGCACTCCAGTTAGCGGGGGTTGTTTTTGCCGGATGACTCAGATATTATTTTGTTATGTTATAACAAAACACGAAGAGTCTGCGATGAAACCTGATATCCACCCAGCCTATCGCACGGTTGTCTTCCATGACACCAGTGCAAATGAATACTTTAAAGTCGGCTCAACCATTAAGACCGACCGGGAGATCGAACTCGATGGTGAGACGTATCCGTATATCACCATTGAAGTGTCGTCAAAATCACATCCGTACTATACCGGTAAGCAGAAAACCTTCTCGACAGAAGGCAGTGCTGCACGCTTCCGCCAGCGTTTTGGTGGCTTTATTAACGCGAAACGGAGCTAACCATGCAGGTTCTTAACTCACTGCGCAGTGCAAAACAGCGTCACCCGGATTGCCAGATAGTCAAACGCAAGGGACGCCTGTACGTCATTTGTAAATCTAACCCGCGTTTTAAAGCGGTGCAGGGACGCAAGAAAAGACGTTAATTAATTACTTCACGCCAACTTTCCAGGGATCTTATCTGCTTGCCGTCGGCGGTAAAATTGTCGGGGGCAAGCCAGTTCTGAAAGGCATATTCTAATGTTTGCCACTCGCTATCAATGATTGAAAACCAGTCGGTATCCCGGTTATGCCCTTTAATGACCAGTGCCTGACGAAAACGCCCTTCATACTGAAAGCCCAGACGCAGCGCTGCGCGACGCGAAGGCTCGTTCAGGCTATTGCATTTCCATTCATAGCGACGGTAACCCAATGTTTCGAACACATATCGCATCAGCAGATATTGTGCCTCTGTCGACATTGGCGTCCGGCTCAGTAACGGCGAAAAATGCACATGGCCAACCTCAACAACCCCGTTTTTAGGATCGATACGCATCAATGCGAGTGACCCCACCGGGGAGTCAGTCTGATTGTCGATCACGGCAAAATGAATGGGGTCGGATAAGTGGCAAACGCTTTCGACCCATTTCGTGAATTCACTGACTGTGGTATCGGGTTCACGTAACAACCATGTCCAGCTTCGCGTATCTTCTGCCTGTTGGTAGGCCGAAAACAGCGCTTCAGCATGTTCCACGCGCAATGGCTCAAGGCGACAATAATGACCATCGAGTTCCACACGAGAAGGGTGTGGTCGTGGCTGCCAGTCGTTAAGTGCTTTCCCTACGGGCTGACCAAACTGATTGAATGTGTTCATGTTAATTTCCGTGATGGTGTGAAGAATTTCAGAGTAGGGAAGAAGTGGTTCCTTAAAAAGAACCACTAAGGTATGTTTTTGTAGTACCACGGAGGAAAGCATGAACATACCCGGTGATGCGCTTTTTGCATTGATTGGCAGCGCGCTACAAAACCGCGGCGAAGAGACTCGCCAGCGTGCACTCTATCTTGCTCTGCGAGAAGCCATTCTGCATGGACGGTTGCAGGCAGACTGCCGATTACCGGGATCACGCGTACTTGCACAGCAGTTATCTCTCTCCCGCAACACCGTGAATGCAGCCCTGGAGCAACTCACGCTTGAGGGATATTTATTACGCAGTCGACAGGGCACGCGGGTAGCGCAGTTGGCGCATCAAAACATCGCGCAGAATTTACTGGAGCCTGTGGTGACACTGGCAAAACGGGTGGCGACACTGCCAGCACCGACCCCACGTGGAACACCCGTTCCGGCCTTCACGCCAGGCACGCCTGCCATCAACTATTTCCCTTTGCCGCTCTGGCGGCGTTTGTACGATCGCGTTCTGCGGGAGGAGGGAAGCGCATTGTTAGGCTATGGTGACCCTGCAGGGGAATACACATTACGTGAAGCTATTGCTCGTCATCTGGCGCTATCACGCGGCATCGACTGTGATGCCAGCCAGATCGTGATTACGGAAGGTGCGCTGGAGGGGGTGAAACTGTGTACTCAACTGCTGAGTGAGCCAGGGGATGTTGCCTGGATTGAAGACCCAGGTTATGCCGGCGCTAAAAGTGCTTTTTCGCAATCCAGCCTGACGATGCTGGGAATGCCTGTTGATGATGAAGGAATGTGCTGGGACGAGAAAAATGTGGCATCTCCGGCACTTATTTTTACTTCTCCATCCCACCAGTTTCCGTATGGAAGCGTACTCAGCGCTCGCCGGAGGCTGGGATTACTGGAGGTAGCCCAGCAGAATAAAGCCTGGATAATTGAAGATGACTACGACAGTGAATTTCGTTACAGCGGTGAGCCGGTTCCCGCCATGCTGGGGATGATAAAGAATGCGCCGGTGGTTTATCTGGGGACATTCAGCAAAACGTTGTTTCCGTCACTGCGCATCGGTTTCATGGTATTCCCGCCCGCGCTGGCGAAGGCCGTACAACCGGCCATTGGCTCACTGCTTCGCGGAGGGCACAGGGCTGAACAGCGGACGCTGGCGCTGTTTATTGAAGAGGGGCACTATGCGCGGCATCTTGCTGCTATGCGTCGGTTGTATCGTAAACGCTATCGGCAACTGCGTGAGATTCTCAGCTCTGAGCTCAGGATTGCTCATCGTGTTTTGGCGGGAGAAGGCGGGATGCATTTGACAGTTGCCATCGAAGGAATTGATGACAAAGCTGTTGTGCAACATGCAAAGGCATTTCAACTCGCACCCGCTGCACTGAGCGGGTACTACTTTGATGAGAAGCAACGGCAAACCGGCCTGGTATTGGGGTACGGTAATACCTCTGCCTCTCAGTTCGCCCCAGGGATAAGGCGATTGCAAGCCATTATTACGCAGCTACTGGGCGGGAAAGCGTAAAGACATCGTAAAACGATAACTCCCCTTTGGTTGACACCATTTTCTGCAATTTCTCTTTTTGCCCGTCGTCAACCGAGGGTGAATGCATAATGCTGTCGATAAGGTCAGATGGCACATAACGGGTGTTATACCATTCGCCGTTATAGCAAACGCGAAAATCAAGTACGTCGATATCTTCGTAACGGTAGCGCGGATGCACGTCGAAAAAGAAAAAGGCATTAAAGACGACAAACAGCACAACAAGTAGCCAGACGGAGTCGGCCAGCGTTTCGGATTGCAGCATCACGACCAGTGTTGCAAGCCAGGCGGCGTACATCGCAACAAACAGCCCAGGATGTTTGCGGATAAAGCTAATGCTAAAGCGCGGGCGATTGTCGCGCTTTTCGCGGGTGTTAAGATCATCGATGGTTGCGGTGAGCAGGCGCTGTATCTCTGTCATTTTATGCCTTCATGAATTTTGCAAAATACAGGGGGGATCTGCCTATTTTAAGAAACTGGGTCGGGTGAAAAAAGTAACAGTTACGCGTTGAAAGATCATAACAGTTACTGATCTCATCTTTTACAGTGTTTTGATGATCTTAGCCGGATTGCCGCCCACCACCGCATCCGATGGCACATCTTTGGTGACAACCGCGCCAGAAGCGACAACAACGTTATCTCCGATGGTAACGCCAGGGTTGATCACTGCGCGTCCGCCAATCCAGACATTATTCCCGATGGTGACCGGTTTGCCAAACTCAACGCCGCTATTACGTTCAGCTGCATCCAGGGGATGTGTGGCGGTATAGATATGAACGCCTGGTGCGAGCATACAGTTATCACCAATATGAATAGGACACACATCAAGCATTACGCAGTCAAAGTTAGCGTAGAATTCTTTTCCGAGAAAGATGTTATAGCCGTAATCGCAACGAAAGCTCGGTTCTATATAAGCACCTTCGCTTTGTCCCAGAAGTTCAGCCAGTAATAGCTGGCGTTCTTTTTTATCGTCCGGAGCGGTATGGTTATAGCGGTGAATCAAATGGCGGGCGCGTAAACGCTCTGCCCGTAACGTCTCATCACCGGGGCGGTAATGTTCACCTGCAATCATCTTTTGCTTTTCTTCACTCATGGCAACCTCACTGGTTCGGTTTATGACCTCAGAGTAAAGTGCTCCTGTCAAAAAGGGAACGTTCCCAAATTGCTGATGTGATTACTGTCACAACATTGTTGCTTAAGGGTTCATTTAACTCGGGGACCTGTCTGTCACACAGGGAGTGTAATGCGAAAGGTGAATTCAGCTTAGAAACTGCAGCACAGCCATTACAATCAATCCTCACGGATTAACGAACAAATTTCCACACAGAAGAAGGGATTTTGTCATAAAGCTTATTCATTGTTAACTCGGCAAGACGGTGGTCAGCTGCTGAATAAAATACCGCCAGTTCGTTATCGGACAGCTCGTATTTATTTTTTTCAATAACACGTTCGAGCGTGTCAATTGACTGACAACGTCTTAAGCGCATCAAATAATCGATCTTGGTTAATGGTTTATCAGACATAAATTCACCTTAGTCATTGTAATAATTTTAACAGGAGAGGCTAACAGGGTTAGCTCTACTCACGTTGACGAAACAGCGGAATAGCCGGTTTCCCGATTTACGCCATTTTTGCAAATCCTGCGCGTTAATGCCGTAGCTGCTGAACAACATAAAAGTGTCATCCAGGTATTCGTCAATTTGCTCAATCAGTTTATTATCTTCATTGTACTTAATTTTATAATTAAGTGCGAAGGTTGCTATATGCTCTATCAGCTCATTCAGCTGTAAATTGATGGCAGACGTCGGGTCATTAACCCAGCCATGGTTGCTTTCATCAAGATTGGCAAGGCAGTCATGGTACAAGGTTTCGCAGAGAAATTTCAACTGCGCGATATCATGCCTTTTTGGCGAGTACTCGTCCATAGCGCATCCCCTTTTGAGTGATTTCTTACTCACCGAGCATCAATGTCGGGATGGATACAACATACTTAGCCGCAACGGGTGCTGTTTTCCTGATATCTCTAACTATAAGCCACTCTGATCAAGATTTCACCGCGCTATTACGAAAAATTACAATTAAAAAGCCACGTTGCGAATTGTTACGCAATTATCTGTCAAAAGTATGGCGATGTTATCTTAATCCACCCTTATTTTTTACCGTGTCCTTACGATTCATTGAGTTAGCCATAACCTTCAAATGAAGTGTAGATTCAGGTCTTCAGGTCTCATATCAAAATAACTAGGAATATTCCTAATAACTTATGGGGGGAAATGAAATTAAAAAAACCATAAGTTCGTCGATTGAGTTAACGGATAAATATGGTATGTCTTATTACAATGGCAGAAAATAAATAAACCGACAATAAGCGTATTTTATGATTTTTACAGTGGAATGAAAAAGGCCGCTAATGCGGCCTTTTTATAGGGTGAAACCGGTATCAGTGGTGTTCTACTGAGTGATTATGCTCAACATCTTCACTTTTCCGGCTGAAGCGGCGGCGGACCACCACGAAGAACACCGGAACGAAGAAGATAGCGAGTACAGTCGCGGTAACCATCCCACCCATTACGCCTGTACCAACGGCATTCTGTGCACCGGAGCCTGCGCCAGAGCTGATTACCAGCGGCAGAACCCCAAGGATGAACGCCAGCGACGTCATCAGGATAGGGCGCAGACGCATACGAACAGCTTCCAGCGTCGCTTCAATCAGGCCCTTGCCTTCTTTGTCCATCAGATCTTTGGCGAATTCAACGATAAGTATCGCGTTCTTCGCCGACAAGCCAATGGTTGTCAGCAGGCCCACCTGGAAGTAGACGTCGTTCGTCAGACCACGGAACGTTGCTGCAAGCAGCGCACCGATAACCCCTAACGGAACAACCAGCATAACCGAGAACGGAATTGACCAGCTCTCATACAATGCTGCCAGACACAGGAAGACCACAATCAGCGAGATCGCATACAGGGCTGGGGCCTGGTTACCAGATAAACGTTCCTGGTAAGACATTCCCGTCCAGTCATAGCCGATCCCGGCAGGCAGTTTGCTTGCCAGCTCTTCCATCAGGTTCATGGCTTCACCGGTACTTCTGCCTGGTGCTGCCTGACCGAGGATTTCCATCGATGGCAGGCCGTTATAGCGTTCCAGACGAGGTGAACCGTATTCCCAATGAGAAGTCGAGAAGGCGGCGAACGGAACCATCTGACCATTACTGCCACGCACGTACCAGTTATTGATGTCGTTCGGCAACATACGGTATTGGGCTTCGGACATCACGTATACTTTCTTCACGCGACCGCGGTCGATGAAGTCGTTGACGTAACTACCGCCCCAGGCAGCGCCCAGCGTGGTATTGATATCACTAATGGAAACGCCCAATGCCTGCGCTTTTTCCTGATCGATATCGATCTTGTATTGCGGGGTATCTTCCAGACCGTTTGGACGAACACCGACCAGCAGGTCAGGGTGTTTTGCCACTTCACCAAACAGTTGGTTACGCGCTTGCGTCAGTTTTTCGTGACCCAGACCCGCCTGGTCGATCAGCTGGAAGTCAAAACCGGTTGCTGTACCCAGTTCAACAATCGCTGGCAGGTTAAAGGCGAACACCATCGCATCTTTAATCTGCGAGAAGGTTCCCATTGCACGACCAGTGATCGCTTCGACTTTGTTCTCTGAGCCTGGGCGTTCGCTCCAGTCTTTCAGGGAGACGAAGGCAATACCGGTGTTCTGACCACGACCTGCAAAACCAAAGCCGTTAACCGCAAACACGGATTCAACGTTAGCTTTTTCTTTCGTCAGGTAGTAATTGGTCACTTCATCCAGCACTTTCTGGGTACGTTCTTGCGATGCACCCGCCGGAAGCTGCGCCATGGTCAGGAATACGCCCTGGTCTTCATCTGGCAGGAATGAACTTGGCAGACGAACGAACAGATAAGCCATGCCGACCACGATGATGATGTAGAGCAGCAGATAACGACCGGTGCTGCGCAGGATATTGCCTACGCTGTCGGTGTAATGGTGCGTGCTCTTATCAAACATGCGGTTAAACCAGCCGAAGAAGCCTTTCTTACCTTCACCATGATCGCCTTTCGCGATCGGTTTCAGCATGGTGGCACACAGCGCTGGGGTCAGAATTAACGCAACCAGTACGGACAGTGCCATTGCCGACACGATGGTAATGGAGAACTGACGGTAAATCGCACCGGTTGACCCCCCAAAGAAGGCCATCGGGATGAATACCGCAGACAGCACCATCGCAATACCCACCAATGCGCCCTGGATCTGGCCCATTGATTTACGCGTGGCTTCTTTCGGCGGTAGCCCTTCTTCTGACATGACACGCTCGACGTTTTCCACCACCACGATGGCGTCATCGACGAGCAAGCCTATCGCCAGGACCATCCCGAACATCGTCAGGGTGTTTATCGAGAAGCCAAAGGCCGCCAGAATGGCAAATGTCCCCAGCAAGACAACCGGAACCGCGATGGTTGGAATCAACGTCGCGCGGAAGTTTTGCAGGAACAGATACATGACCAGGAAGACCAGGATGATCGCTTCTGCCAGCGTTTTCACCACTTCGTGAATAGAGATTTTCACGAACGGTGTGGTGTCGTATGGATAAACGATTTTCAGGCCGGACGGGAAGAAAGGTTCCATTTTCTTCAGTTCAGCACGAATAGCGGTCGCCGTATCCAGGGCGTTTGCACCCGTCGCCAGTTTAATACCCAGACCGGATGCTGGTTTACCGTTAAACTTCGCAATGATGTCGTAGTTTTCGCCACCCAGTTCCACTTTCGCGACGTCACGCAGGCGAACCTGTGAACCATCCTGATTCACTTTCAGCAGAATTTTACTGAATTCATCCGCTGAGGTCAGACGCGTTTGCGCGATAATCGAGGCGTTAAGTTGCTGGCCTTTCACCGGCGGCGTACCGCCTAACTGACCGGCTGCAACCTGGGCGTTCTGCGCTTTAATTGCGCTGATCACGTCAACAGGCGTTAACTGGAAGTTATTAAGCTTATTCGGGTCCATCCAGATACGCATAGCGTACTGAGAACCAAACAGCTGAACGTCACCTACACCAGAAGTACGACTAATGGCGTCCTTCATGTTTGCGCCGACGTAGTCAGAAATATCTTCCTGCGTCATTGTGCCGTTGGTGTTGATAACGCCGACAACCATCAGGAAGCTACTGGACGATTTCTCGACGCTCACACCCTGCTGTTGTACTTCCTGCGGCAGCAATGGCATCGCCAGCTGCAGTTTGTTCTGCACCTGTACCTGCGCGATATCCGCATCTGTACCTGACTGGAAGGTCAGGGTGATTTGGACTGTACCGGTTGAGTCACTGTTTGAGGACATGTACATCAGGTTATCGATACCGTTCATGTTCTGTTCGATAACCTGAGTAACGGTATCCTGCACCGTTTTAGCATCCGCCCCAGGGTAGGTTGCGGTGATCGAAACAGCCGGAGGCGCAATCGTCGGATATTGCGCTACGGGCAGTTTCAGGATCGCCAGACCCCCTGCGAGCATGATGATAATGGCAATCACCCACGCAAATATGGGGCGATCGATAAAGAAATTAGGCATGTCTTAACGGCTCCTGTTTAAGTTAAGACTTGGTTTGTTCTGACTGGCCATCAGCTGCGGCTTGTTGTTTATTGTCAGAAGCGACTTCCTGTGCTTTTACCTGCGCGCCAGGACGTACTTTTTGCAAACCAGTAACAATCACGCGATCGCCATCTTTCAGACCTTCCGTCACCAGCCACTTATCGCCAATCGCCTGCGATGCAGTGATATTACGTGTTTCGACTTTGTCATCAGCACCCACAACCAGCGCACTCGCATCGCCACGCGGCGTACGGGTTACACCCTGTTGAGGAACCAAAAGTGCGGTTGGGTTAGTCCCTTCTTCCAGGCGTGCGCGAACAAACATACCTGGCAACAACGTGTGGTCAGGGTTAGGGAAAATCGCACGTAAGGTGATGGAACCCGTGGTCTGATCGACAGTAACGTCAGAAAACTCCAGCGTGCCTGACTGCGGGAACTTGATACCGTCATTGGTAACGAGTTCCACTTTGGCTTTACCGTTTTCTTGTTTCAGCGTGCCATTCGCCAGCTCTTGTTTCAGACGCAGGAAATCGTTGCTGGATTGGGTTACGTCAACGTAGATCGGGTCAAGCTGCTGCACGGTTGCCAGCGCAGTGGCTTGTCCGTTCTGGACTAATGCGCCTTCAGTTACCGCAGATTTACCAATACGGCCGCTGATAGGCGAGGTCACTTTGGTATAAGCCAGGTTAATTCGAGCAGTTTCAACCGCAGCTTTTGCAGCGACGACGGCAGCATTGGCCTGTTGTGCATCAGCCACTGCAGTGTCGTAATCCTGTTGGCTGATATACTGCGTGCCCAGCAGTTTTTTGTAGCGATTGAGCGTCAGTTGCGAAATTTTGGCTGCAGCTTCTGCTTTCGCCAGATCGCCCTTAGCACTCTCATAAGCGGCCTGATAGGTTGCTGGATCAATCTGATACAGAGAAACACCCGCCTGAATATCACCACCCTCGGTGAAGTTACGTTTCAGGATAATGCCACTGACCTGAGGACGAACTTCAGCAACGCGGTAAGCACTTGTACGGCCTGGTAATTCTGTTGTTATCTGGAGAGGTTCGGTTTTGAGCGTCACGACACCAACTTCTGGCATCTGCTGCGCTCCTTGTTGAGCCTGTTTCTCATCACATCCTGTAAGCGCTAAGCCGCCTGAGAGCATCAGAACGATCGCCAGAGGCGTTAACCCTCTGTTTTTGTTCATATGTAAACCTCGAGTGTCCGATTTCAAATTGATCAATGGATCAAATGTCCAAAAACCCATTGCTGCGTTTATATTATCGTCATGCTATGGTACATACATTCATAAATGTATGTAAATCTGACTCCTGTAAAATCACTGACGTATGGCACGAAAAACCAAACAACAAGCGCTTGAAACCCGGCAACACATACTCGATGTGGCTATGCGTTTGTTCTCTCAGCAGGGCGTCTCATCAACCTCGTTGGCACAGATTGCTCAGGCCGCAGGCGTCACGCGGGGAGCGATTTACTGGCATTTCAAAGACAAGTCAGACTTATTTAGTGAAATTTGGGAGCTTTCAGAGTCCAGTATTGGTGATCTAGAGACTGAGTATCGGGCAAAATTCCCCGACGATCCACTCTCAGTTCTAAGAGAAATATTAGTATATATCCTTGAAGCTACAGTTGTTGAAGAGCGTCGCCGCCTGATGATGGAAATCATTTTCCATAAATGCGAGTTTGTCGGAGAAATGGCAGTGGTACAGCAGGCACAACGAAGCCTCTGTCTGGAAAGCTATGACCGTATCGAGTTGACGCTTAACCAGTGTATTCAGGCAAAAATGTTACCGGCAAATCTTCTGACACGGAGAACCGCAATCCTGATGCGTAGCTACATTTCGGGTCTGATGGAGAACTGGCTATTTGCCCCGCAGTCGTTCGACCTGAAACAGGAAGCACGCAATTATGTCGAGATTTTGCTCGAAATGTGTCAGTTTTGCCCAACTTTGCGCAGTGGGCCGACGCCTCTTCCTGCTTAAACCTGGCCAGGAATTATCCAGGACGTTTCTGTTCACGCTATTCTGCTCAGGGCTGACATGATATTCTTCGCGCACGACTATTCTCGGTCATCTTCTCACATCACATTCATGAATATGCAGCACTACACTCGATCGCAACACATTGTTTTTGCATTTCTTTTCTCCATGCTGTTTTTCTTTGCTACAGCGTCTGTTTCCTATGCTCGCGCGGATAATGCCAATGATATTCCAACGCGGGCTGACGTTCAGTCGCAGCTTGATGCCCTGAATAAACAGAAAAATTTGTCGGCTCAGGAAAAACTGATTCAGCAGGATTTGACAGAAACGCTTGAAACGCTAGATAAAATTGACCGGGTGAAAGCCGAAACGGCGCAGCTTCGTCAGAAAGTCACTCAAGCGCCAGACACTATGCGCAAGGCGATGGATGCGCTCAGTGGGCTGAGCGACGTTGATAATGATGATGAAACCCGCAAAACGCTGGCGACACTCTCGTTGCGCCAACTGGAGTCACGAGTCACCCAATCACTCGACGATTTGCAGACGGCTCAGGCCGATCTGGCAACCTACAACAGCCAGCTCGTGTCACTGCAAACCCAGCCTGAGCGTGTGCAAAACGCGATGTATGCTGCGTCTCAGCAATTACAGCAAATCCGTAATCGTCTGAATGGTACGAGCGTGGGAGAAGGGGCTTTACGTCCCACTCAGCAGACATTGTTGCAGATCCAGCAAACGTTGCTTAACGCACAAATAGAACAGCAACGTAAGAGCCTGGAAGGCAATACGGTGTTGCAGGATACGTTGCAAAAACAGCGTGATTACGTCACGGCTAACATTAATCGCCTTGAGCACCAGCTTCAGCTGTTGCAGGAGGCGGTAAACAGTAAACGTCTTACGCTGACGGAAAAAACGGCTCAGGAAGCCGTGTCGCCGGACGAGACAGCGCGTATTCAGGCTAATCCACTGGTTAAGCAGGAGCTTGATGTTAACCATCAACTCAGCCAGCGCCTGATTCAGGCAACAGAAAGCGGTAACACGCTGGTCCAGCAAAATATCAAAGTGAAAAACTGGCTGGATCGCGCGCTACAGGCTGAACGTAACATTAAAGAGCAGATTGCCGTCCTGAAAGGCAGTCTCCTGCTGTCACGTATTCTCTACCAGCAACAACAGACGCTGCCATCCGCGGATGAGCTGGAAGATATGACCAATCGTATTGCCGATTTACGTCTGGAACAATTTGACGTAAACCAGCAACGTGACACGCTTTTCCAGAGTGATACCTTTGTGGCCAAACTGGAAGAAGGCCACTCCAGCGAAGTGAACAGCGAAGTTCACGATGCATTGTTGCAGGTGGTCGATATGCGCCGTGAGCTGCTCGACCAGCTCAACAAACAGCTTGGCAACCAGCTGATGATGGCGATTAACCTGCAGATCAATCAGCAGCAGTTAGTCAGTGTGTCTAAAAACCTGCAAGAGATCCTGACTCAGCAAATCTTCTGGGTGAACAGTAACAAACCTATGGACTGGGACTGGATTAAATCTTTCCCGGAAACCCTGAAATCCCAGATCAAGAGTATGAAAATTACCGTGAACTGGGAGAAAGCCTGGCCTGCGGTCATGATCGCTTTCCTTGCTGGTTTACCGCTCCTGCTGATTGCCGGGTTAATCCGCTGGCGACTTGGTTGGCTGAAGCAATACCAGGCGAAGCTGGCCCATGACGTGGGACAACTGCGTAACGACAGCCAGCTCCATACGCCGAAAGCGATTTTAATCGACCTGATTCGCGCATTGCCGGTATGTCTGATTATTTTGGCTGTTGGCCTGATTCTGCTGACGATGCAACTCAACATCAGCGATCTGTTATGGGCATTCAGCAAAAAACTGGCGCTGTTCTGGCTGGTGTTCGGCCTGTGCTGGAAGGTACTGGAAAAAGATGGCGTGGCGGTACGGCATTTCAACATGCCAGAACAGCTGACCAGCCACTGGCGTCGCCAGATTGTGCGCATCAGCCTGGCGCTGCTGCCGTTGCATTTCTGGTCTGTGGTGGCAGAACTCTCCCCTCTGCATCTGATGGACGATGTGTTGGGACAACTGGTTATCCTGCTTAACCTGCTGCTTATTGCCGTCCTGATGTGGCCAATGTGCCGCGATAGCTGGCGCGATAAAGAGTCGCACAATATTCGTCTGATCACCGTTACCGTACTGGCGATTATTCCGCTGGCGCTGATGGTGCTTACCGCAACCGGTTATTTCTACACAACGCTGCGCTTGTCCGGTCGCTGGATTGAAACCGTCTATCTGGTGATCATCTGGAATCTGTTGTATCAGACCGTGCTCCGTGGCTTGAGTGTGGCTGCTCGCCGTATTGCCTATCGCCGAGCCCTGGCTCGTCGCCAGAATATGGTGAAAGAGGGGGCTGAAGGCGCAGAACCTCAGGAAGAGCCGACGATCGCGCTTGAGCAGGTTAACCAGCAAACGTTGCGTATTACCATGCTGGTGATGGTGGCGTTGTTCGGTGTGATGTTCTGGGCAATCTGGTCGGATTTAATTACCGTTTTCGCCTATCTTGACAGCATTACTCTGTGGCAATACAGCGGCACTGAAGCGGGGGCGGCTGTGATGAAAAGCGTCACAATGGGCAGTTTGCTCTTTGCGCTTGTTTCATCGATGGTCGCCTGGGCTTTGATTCGCAACTTGCCGGGCTTGCTGGAAGTGCTGGTGCTTTCTCGCCTGAATATGCGCCAGGGCTCGTCTTATGCGATCACGACTATCCTGAACTATGTGATTCTGGTCGCCGGCGCCATGACGGTCTTCGGTTCGCTGGGCGTATCCTGGGACAAACTGCAGTGGCTGGCCGCCGCGCTCTCTGTTGGTCTCGGTTTTGGTTTGCAGGAAATCTTCGGGAACTTCGTCTCCGGCCTGATTATTCTGTTCGAACGCCCGGTGCGTATCGGCGATACGGTCACCATCGGGACATTCTCTGGCACGGTCAGTAAGATCCGTATTCGTGCCACGACTATTACCGATTTTGACCGCAAAGAGGTCATCATTCCGAACAAAGCATTCGTCACCGAACGTCTGATCAACTGGTCGTTGTCTGATACCGTGACCCGCGTGGTGATCCGCCTGGGGGTGGCCTATGGATCGGATCTGGATAAAGTGAAAGAGGTCTTACTGCAGGCGGCGCAAGAGCACCCGAAAGTGATGCACGATCCTGCGCCATCGGTCTTCTTCACCACGTTTGGTGCAAGTACGCTGGATCATGAGTTACGGCTGTACGTGCGTGAACTGCGCGATCGCAGTTATGCGGTGGACGAACTTAACCGGACGATTGATCGCCTGTGTCGCGAAAATAACATCAACATCGCCTTCAACCAGCTCGAAGTACACCTGCGTAATGAGAAGGGTGATGAGCATACAGAAGTGAAACGCGACATTAAGGGTGATGACCCTCAGCCTAACGCTCTCTCATAAAGGGAGATGAGGAGCGTCAGGTGCGGGCTGGAGCGACTTTCTCCCTCTCCCTTAGGGAGAGAGGGGGGGAGGGCGTTTCCCTTCGAAATCCCGCTTCACAATTTCCAGCGCTTTTAGCACCGTTTCAACCGGGATTTCATGCTGCTCCAGCAGCATGATCAAATCAACGGCCAGTTTGACTTCATCTGGGGCATTTTCCAGCGACATCTGTGCTCCTTTTAGCGGGTCAGGCGTTCTATCACGCGTTCTATCTCATCCAGGGCCTGGCGGCAACGGGTGAGGCGTCCTTCCAGCGCGGCAATTTCCCGCATTAATAACTGCTGTTCTTCCAGTGTTTCAGCGGCATTGAGCCGTTTTTCGCGCTCACGTTTCATGTCAAAAAGACGGCGTTCAAACTCCTGGTTTTCAAGACGTTTACGCTGCCATTTTCGCACGCCTGGTGATGCATTATCCCAGGTACGTAGCGGCCAGGCGCTCATTTCGCGATGCAGGGCCGTCATCTGCTGGATAAGATGGTCTGCCAGCCAGGCGACCTGTTCCTGCTGTGCATTGGCGACGGCATGACGCAGCTCTTCAAGATTACCCTGCGTTTCATCAAGATAATCTTTTATCCGCGTACTGCGGGTTCGAAACAACTGGCGGTCAAAGCGCGGTTTCAGCGTCGCATGCGCCATCAGCGGTGTTGCCTGTTCGCGCAGCGCAGTTAGCTGATTTTGCAGGGTCTCTAAAAGCAAGGCTGTTTTCAATGCGCTCTCCAGTGGTAAAGTAGCCGTTCAGTTTGATAACGATTCGCATTATGCAGCGTATTATTTTAATCATCATTGGCTGGCTTGCGGTAGTGCTCGGCACGCTGGGTGTGGTTTTGCCATTACTGCCTACGACGCCCTTTATTTTGCTGGCGGCGTGGTGCTTTGCCCGCTCATCTCCGCGATTTCACCACTGGCTCATGTATCGCTCATGGTTTGGTGGGTATCTGCGCCATTGGCAACAATACCGGGCGATGCCGCCAGGCGCAAAGCCACGCGCTATTGGCGTGATACTGATTACCTTTGCGATCTCGCTCTGGCTGGTGAAAATGATGTGGGTTCGAATCCTGCTGCTGGTCATTTTAACCTGCCTGCTTATCTTTATGTGGCGGATCCCCGTCGTTGATGAAAAGCAACAAAAGCACTGAAGCATCATGAAGGCTGTTGCAATTCTTGCGCGCAGCCAGTAAATTCGACCGTTTTCGAGCACAGGTGCGCCTGGTTAAAGGTTAATCAATTGTTACCTTTGGCCGACTCTATATGCGCGCTGTGAGTCACACTGTTTCATTTAGGCACAAACCGATGACCGCAACTGCACAGCAGCTTGAATATCTTAAAAACAGCATCAAAAGCATCCAGGATTATCCGAAGCCTGGCATTCTTTTCCGTGATGTCACCAGCTTGCTGGAAGACCCAAAAGCGTACGCGCTCAGCATTGAACTGCTGGTTGAGCGTTATAAAAACGCCGGGATCACCAAAGTAGTAGGTACGGAAGCGCGTGGCTTCCTGTTTGGCGCACCGGTGGCGCTGGCGATGGGCGTGGGTTTTGTACCAGTACGTAAACCGCGCAAACTGCCACGTGAAACGATTGCCGAAAGCTACGAGCTGGAATACGGTACCGATCAGCTTGAAATTCACGTTGATGCGATCAAACCAGGCGATAAAGTGCTGGTGGTTGACGATCTGCTGGCAACTGGCGGTACGATTGAAGCGACGGTTAAGCTGATCCGTCGTCTGGGTGGTGAAGTGACCGACGCGGCATTCATCATCAATCTGTTTGATCTGGGTGGCGAGCAGCGCCTGGAAAAACAGGGCATTACCAGCTACAGCCTGGTGCCATTCCCGGGACACTAATCCCGGTTTTCACAACCTCGCTCAATGGGTGAGGTTGTGATAGCATTCCCCTCCATAAATTCACCTTCCAGCGTTGCAGAGCCTGCCCATGAGTTATCAGGTGTTAGCCCGTAAATGGCGACCACAAACCTTTGCTGACGTTGTCGGTCAGGAACATGTGCTGACTGCCCTGGCGAACGGCTTGTCGCTAGGACGCATCCATCACGCCTATCTTTTTTCCGGCACTCGCGGCGTCGGTAAGACCTCTATTGCCCGTTTGCTGGCAAAGGGACTGAATTGCGAAACCGGGATCACGGCCACCCCCTGTGGTGTCTGTGATAACTGCCGTGAAATCGAGCAGGGGCGGTTTGTCGATCTGATTGAAATCGATGCCGCCTCGCGGACAAAAGTCGAAGATACGCGCGATCTGCTGGATAACGTGCAGTACGCGCCAGCGCGTGGTCGCTTTAAGGTCTATCTGATCGATGAAGTGCACATGCTATCGCGTCACAGCTTCAATGCCCTGCTGAAAACGCTGGAAGAGCCGCCTGCGCATGTGAAATTCCTGCTGGCGACAACCGATCCGCAAAAGCTGCCGGTCACTATTCTGTCACGCTGCCTGCAGTTCCATCTCAAGGCGTTAGACGTGGAACAGATCCGCGCGCAGCTGGAACATATTCTGGATGAAGAGAAGATTGTTCATGAGCCGCGTGCGCTGCAGTTACTGGCACGTGCAG
The DNA here is from genome assembly GCF_013782625.1 of Enterobacter sp. RHBSTW-00994. Lineage (NCBI taxonomy): Bacteria > Pseudomonadati > Pseudomonadota > Gammaproteobacteria > Enterobacterales > Enterobacteriaceae > Enterobacter > Enterobacter sp. RHBSTW-00994. The sequence goes on from NZ_CP056199.1 coordinate 1,108,118, forward strand.
CCGATGGCAGTCTTCGTGATGCATTAAGCCTCACCGACCAGGCTATCGCCAGTGGCGACGGTAAGCTCTCAACGGAAGCGGTCAGCACCATGCTGGGCACGCTGGATGATGACCAGGCTCTGTCATTAATCGAAGCGGTCATTGAGGCTAACGGCGAGCGGGTGATGTCGCTGGTCAATGCGGCGGCGGCACGTGGCGTTGAGTGGGAAGCGCTGCTGGTGGAAATGCTCAGTCTGCTGCACCGTGTAGCGATGCTGCAGCTTTCTCCTTCGGCGATTGGCGCTGATATGGTGGCGATTGAGCAACGGATGCGCGAACTTGCCCGCATCGTTCCACCGACTGACGTACAGCTTTACTACCAAACCTTGTTGATTGGCCGCAAAGAACTTCCGTATGCGCCCGATCGCCGGATGGGGGTTGAAATGACCCTGCTGCGCGCCCTGGCGTTCCATCCGCGCATGCCGTTGCCAGAGCCTGAAGCCCCGCTGCACGCGTTTGTTCCCACTGCGCCACAGGCCGTGATGACATCAGCACCGGTTCCGCCGCCACAATCTTCGCCGCCGCCGCGGCAGGACGTACCGCTGTCGGATGCCACCAGTTCGGTGCTTGCCGCACGAAGCCAGTTGCAACGTGCGCAGGGAGCAACCAAACCAAAAAAGAGTGAACCGGCAGCGCCAGGAAGAGCGCGGCCGGTAAATAACGCCGCGCTTGAACGACTGGCATCGGTTACGGAGCGCGTACAGTCGCGTCCTGCACCGTCCGCGCTTGAGCAAAAAGCCCCGGCGAAGAAAGAGGCATATCGCTGGAAAGCAACCACCATTACCGAAGAGGTAAAGGAAGAGGTTGCTACGCCAAAAGCGTTAAAAAAAGCGCTGGAGCATGAAAAAACGCCTGAGCTGGCGGCAAAGCTCGCGGAAGAATCGATTGAGCGTGATGCCTGGGCCGCTGAAGTCAGCAAACTGCAGTTACCGAAGCTGGTGGAGCAAGTTGCGCTCAATGCCTGGAAAGAGCAGGAAGGGGAGCAGATCCGCCTGCATTTGCGATCGAGCCAGCGCCACCTTAATTCCCCTGGTGCGCAAAAAGTCCTCTCTGAGGCGCTCGCCACATTACAGGGTTCACCGGTTGAATTGACTATCATTGAAGATGATAATCCGGCGGTGCGTACGCCACTGGAATGGCGTCAGGCCATTTATGAAGAGAAGCTCGCGCAGGCGCGTGAGTCGATTATCGCGGATAACAACATCCAGACATTACGTCGGTTTTTCGATGCTGATTTGGATGAAGAGAGTATCCGGCCCATTTGACCGTGAGTCTGACTGACGGTTGTAATCATTAAACGTGAAAGAAGAGAGAAGCCTATGTTCGGTGGTAAAGGCGGTCTGGGTGGCCTGATGAAGCAGGCTCAGCAGATGCAAGAAAAAATGCAGAAAATGCAGGAAGAAATCGCTCAGCTGGAAGTGACTGGCGAATCCGGTGCGGGTCTGGTGAAAGTGACCATCAACGGTGCGCATAACTGCCGTCGCGTAGAGATCGATCCAAGCCTGCTCGAAGATGACAAAGAGATGCTGGAAGATCTGGTTGCGGCTGCATTTAACGATGCTGCGCGCCGTATCGACGAAACGCAGAAAGAGAAAATGGCCTCTGTTTCCAGCGGTATGCAACTGCCGCCGGGCTTCAAGATGCCATTCTGATGCAAACCAGTCCGCTGCTCACGCAGTTAATGGAAGCGCTGCGCTGCTTGCCGGGTGTTGGCCCGAAGTCGGCGCAACGCATGGCGTTTACGCTATTGCAGCGCGACCGCAGCGGTGGGATGCGCCTGGCGCAGGCATTGACCCGCGCCATGTCAGAAATTGGCCACTGTGCGGATTGCCGTACGTTTACCGAGCAGGATGTGTGTAACATTTGCTCGAATCCGCGCCGCCAGGAAAACGGTCAGATTTGCGTGGTAGAGAGTCCTGCGGATATCTACGCCATCGAACAGACCGGGCAGTTTTCAGGGCGTTACTTCGTGCTGATGGGCCACCTCTCTCCGCTGGATGGGATTGGTCCCGCTGACATCGGTCTTGATCGCCTTGAACAGCGCCTTGAGTCCGAGTCACTCACGGAAGTGATCCTTGCCACTAACCCAACGGTGGAAGGCGAAGCGACGGCGAACTATATTGCTGAGCTTTGCGGGCAATATGGTGTCGAAGCGAGTCGTATCGCCCACGGCGTGCCAGTCGGTGGCGAGCTGGAGATGGTCGACGGTACTACGCTGTCGCACTCTTTGGCTGGGCGTCACAAGATTATTTTCTGACCAAACGGAGGCTGCATTCGCGGCCTCCGCTTGAAATTCTCACCGTTTATCCCCATCTCTCCCTCAACGTTTTAAAACCCCATTAAATGGCATTGTTGAGGTCGACTTAAGATGAAAGGACAAGAAACCCGTGGTTTCCAGTCAGAAGTAAAACAGCTTCTGCACCTGATGATCCATTCCCTTTATTCCAATAAAGAAATTTTCCTGCGTGAGCTGATTTCCAACGCCTCCGATGCGGCGGACAAGCTGCGTTTCCGCGCGCTGTCCAACCCGGATCTGTACGAAGGTGACGGCGAGTTGCGTGTGCGCGTCTCTTTTAATAAAGAGAACCGTACCCTGACCATCGCCGATAACGGTATCGGTATGAATCGCGATGAAGTGATCGATCACCTCGGTACGATTGCAAAATCGGGAACCAAATCGTTCCTCGAATCCATGGGGTCCGATCAGGCAAAAGACAGCCAGCTTATCGGTCAGTTCGGTGTTGGCTTCTATTCCGCGTTTATCGTGGCAGATAAAGTTACCGTTCGTACCCGTGCGGCAGGCGATAGCGCTGAAAATGGCGTGTTCTGGGAATCTCACGGTGAAGGCGAATATACCGTTGATGATATTACCAAAGCCGATCGCGGAACCGAGATCACCCTGCACCTGCGTGAAGGCGAAGACGATTTCCTGAATGACTGGCGTGTTCGCTCCATCATCAGCAAATATTCTGACCACATTGCGCTGCCGGTTGAGATCGAAAAACAGGAAGAGAAAGACGGCGAAACCGTGGTCTCCTGGGAGAAGATCAATAAGGCTCAGGCCCTGTGGACGCGCAACAAGTCTGAAATCAAAGACGATGAATATAACGAATTCTACAAGCATATTGCTCACGACTTTACCGACCCGCTGACCTGGAGCCACAACCGTGTGGAAGGTAAGCAGGAGTACACCAGCCTGCTGTACATCCCGGCACAAGCGCCATGGGACATGTGGAACCGCGATCATAAACACGGCCTGAAGCTGTATGTGCAACGTGTGTTCATCATGGATGATGCTGAGCAGTTCATGCCGAACTACCTGCGCTTCACCCGCGGTCTGATCGACTCTAACGATCTGCCGCTGAACGTTTCTCGTGAAATTTTGCAGGACAGCTCCGTTACCCGCAATCTGCGAAACGCACTGACCAAACGTACCCTGCAGATGCTGGAAAAACTGGCAAAAGACGATGCGGAAAAATACCAGACCTTCTGGAAACAGTTCGGCCTGGTGCTGAAAGAAGGTCCGGCAGAAGACACTGCGAACGTTGAAGCCATTGCGAAACTGTTGCGCTTTGCCTCTACGCATACGGACTCTTCCGAGCAGACGGTGTCGCTGGAAGAGTATGTCTCCCGCATGAAAGAAGGGCAGGAGAAGATCTACTACATCACTGCAGACAGCTATGCTGCAGCGAAGAGCAGCCCGCATCTGGAACTGTTGCGCAAGAAAGGCATCGAAGTCCTGCTGCTGTCTGACCGCATCGACGAGTGGATGATGAACTACCTGACCGAGTTCGACGGTAAGGCGTTCCAGTCTGTGGCAAAAGCCGACGAATCCATCGACAAGCTGGCCGATGAAGTGGATGAAAGCGCGAAAGAAGCCGAGAAGGCGCTGGAGCCGTTCGTTGAGCGTGTGAAAACCTTGCTGGGCGATCGTGTGAAAGAAGTGCGTTTCACGCACCGTTTGACCGACACGCCGGCTATCGTGACCACTGACGCGGACGAAATGGGTACGCAGATGGCGAAACTGTTTGCCGCTGCAGGCCAGGCAATGCCGGAAGTGAAATACATTTTCGAGCTGAACCCGGATCACCCGCTGGTGAAACGTGCGGCTGATACGCAGGATGAAAGCCGCTTTGCCGAGTGGGTTGAGCTGCTGCTGGATCAGTCTCTGCTGGCCGAGCGTGGCACGCTGGAAGATCCTAACCTGTTTATTAAACGTGTGAATGCGCTGCTGCTGGCGTAATTAAACATCTCCCCCCACCAGACACCCTCTCCCTTACAGGGAGAGGGTGTCTGGGTTCCTTCTCTCCTGTGGAGAGAAGGGCAGGGTGAGGGGAAAACTCTGCACTATCCCAAATAATCTCCCTCGTTAACCGTTTCAGCCGTCCCGCCTTCCTTGAGCCAGATCCGTTCTGGTGGTATTGTTTAGCGCTTTTGAAAAATTGAACCAACTTTTGAGGGGATTTTCGCAATGCGTATTATTCTGCTTGGCGCTCCGGGCGCGGGTAAAGGAACTCAGGCTCAGTTCATCATGGAGAAATACGGTATTCCGCAAATCTCTACCGGTGACATGCTGCGTGCCGCTGTTAAATCTGGCTCCGAGCTGGGCAAACAAGCAAAAGACATCATGGACGCGGGCAAACTGGTGACTGACGAACTGGTTATCGCACTGGTAAAAGAACGCATCACTCAGGAAGATTGCCGCAACGGTTTCCTGCTGGATGGCTTCCCGCGTACTATTCCGCAGGCTGATGCCATGAAAGAAGCCGGTATCAACGTGGATTACGTACTGGAATTCGATGTACCGGACGAACTGATCGTTGACCGCATCATCGGTCGTCGCGTGCACGCCGCATCTGGCCGCGTTTACCACATCAAATTCAACCCACCTAAGGTTGAAGGCAAAGACGATGTGACCGGCGAAGAGCTGACCACCCGTAAAGACGATCAGGAAGAGACTGTGCGTAAGCGCCTGGTGGAATATCATCAGATGACTGCTCCGCTGATCGGCTATTACTCGAAAGAAGCGCAGGCGGGTAACACCCGTTATGCGAAAGTTGACGGCACTAAACCTGTCGCTGACGTACGTGCAGAGCTGGAAAAAATTCTCGGCTAATTGCACCTCTCTCACCCAGGTCCTCTGGGTGAGAGGAATTCTCATCTCACCTATCACAACAATGGGTTTCGTTTAAACGCATTTCCGCTACAATTGACAACCATTCAAATGGTTAAGAGGCGTGAATGAGTCAGGCGAAAACCGGTATCTTGCTTGCCAATCTGGGTACTCCAGAAGCACCTACTCCTGCGGCAGTAAAACGTTACCTGCGACAATTTTTAAGCGACCCACGCGTCGTGGATACACCAAGAGCGTTATGGTGGCCGTTACTGCGCGGTGTCATTCTGCCTGTTCGTTCCCCGCGAGTTGCTAAGCTGTATCAGTCTGTCTGGATGGAAGAGGGCTCTCCGCTGATGGTTTACAGCCGTCGCCAGGAAAAAGCCCTGGCTGCCCGGCTGCCTGATATGCCGGTTGCATTAGGGATGAGCTACGGTACGCCGTCGCTGGAAAGTGCGGTCGAAGAGTTGCTGGCACAGAACGTCGATCACATTGTGGTGCTGGCGCTTTATCCGCAATACTCTTGCTCCACGGTGGCTGCCGTCTGGGATGAACTGGCGCGCATTCTCGCCACTCGTCGCCGTATTCCGGGCGTGACCTTTATTCGTGACTACGCCGATAACGACATGTACATCAAAGCGCTCGCCAGCAGCGTTCGCGCCTCGTTTGAAAAACATGGCGAGCCGGATCTGCTGCTGCTCTCTTATCACGGTATTCCGCAGCGTTACGCTGATGAAGGTGATGACTATCCGCAGCGCTGCCGTGATACCACCCGTGAGCTTGTCTCCGTGCTGGGGCTACCGCCCGAAAAGGTGATGATGACCTTCCAGTCACGTTTTGGCCGTGAACCCTGGCTGACGCCGTATACTGATGAAACGCTAAAAATGTTGGGCGAGAAGGGCGTTAAGCATGTTCAGGTGATGTCGCCGGGCTTTTCTGCGGACTGTCTGGAAACGCTGGAAGAGATCGCTGTGCAGAACCGGGAGTTCTTCATTAAGGCGGGGGGGGTGAAATACGAATACATTCCGGCGCTTAATGATAATCCTGAACATATCGATATGATGGTGTCGCTGGTCAAAAACAGCCACTGATCGCGCTAAAGGCCGGGTTTGTGCTACCATTTCCGGCCCATCATTCATTCATAGCCCAGACCATGAAATTTCCCGGTAAACGCAAATCTAAACACTACTTTCCCGTCAACGCCCGCGATCCGCTGTTGCAACAAATCCAGCCTGAAAACGAAACCAGTGCTGCATGGGTGGTTGGTATTGATCAGACTCTGGTGGATATTGAAGCCAAAGTGGACGATGCGTTTGTTGCGCGTTACGGTCTGAGCGCCGGGCACTCGCTGGTGATTGAAGACGATGTCGCAGAAGCCTTATATCAGGAACTGGTTCGTGAAAATCTGATCACCCACCAGTTTGCCGGCGGTACTATCGGCAATACCATGCATAACTACTCGGTGCTGGCCGATGACCGTTCCGTACTGCTCGGCGTGATGTGCAGCAATATTGAGATTGGTGGCTATGCTTACCGTTATCTGTGTAACACCTCCAGCCGTACCGATCTGAACTATCTTCAGGGGGTCGACGGGCCGATTGGCCGCTGCTTTACGCTAATCAGTGATTCCGGCGAGCGCACCTTTGCTATCAGCCCTGGGCACATGAATAAGCTGCGCGCGGACAGCATTCCGGAAGAGGTGATCGCAGGTGCTTCTGCGCTGGTACTGACCTCGTATCTGGTGCGTTGTAAACCGGGTGAACCGATGCCTGAAGCCACCATGAAAGCCATTGAGTACGCGAAGAAGTACAATGTGCCGGTGGTGCTGACGCTGGGGACGAAATTCGTGATTGCCGATAACCCTGAGTGGTGGCAGTCCTTCCTGAAAGAACATGTTTCTATTCTGGCGATGAACGAAGAAGAAGCCGAAGCACTTACCGGTGAAAGCGATCCGCTGTTGGCCTCTGACAAAGCGCTGGATTGGGTTGATCTGGTACTGTGCACCGCAGGCCCGGTGGGGCTCTACATGGCGGGCTTTACGGAAGAAGAGAGCAAACGTAAAACGCAGCATCCGCTGCTGCCTGGTGCGATTGCTGAATTCAACCAGTATGAGTTCAGCCGCGCCATGCGTCACAAGGACTGCATCAACCCGCGGCGTATTTTCTCCCACATTGCGCCCTACATGGGAGGGCCGGAGAAGATCATGAATACCAACGGCGCGGGGGACGGAGCGCTGGCGGCGTTACTGCACGATATTACAGCGAATGCCTACCACAAAAGTAATGTTCCGAACTCCAGCAAGCATAAGTTCAGTTGGCTGACTTACTCGTCTCTGGCGCAGGTATGCAAATACGCGAACCGCGTGAGTTACCAGGTGCTGAATCAGCATTCACCGCGTCTGACGCGTGGCTTGCCTGAAAGAGAAGACAGCCTGGAAGAGTCGTACTGGGATCGTTAATCGTTAAAAAAACCTCTCGGCCCCTCCCCACAAGGGGCAGGGCGAGAGGCTCAGACCGCTTGTATTAACCTGTCACCACCTCTGCAACTGGCGGCCTCTCCAGCAACGCCAGCATAGTATTTGCAATTTCACGCTCGCCCATGACCACCTGATTAGCACCACGTTCGGTAATGTACTCCACCTCATCGTCATAGTGCGCGCGTGCGATGATTTCGATATGTGGGTATTTTTCTCGAGCCGTGGCGACAATTTCTCCGGCTTCGTAGCCGTTCGGAATAGTCAGCAGCAGCCAGCGGGCACAGTCCAGGTGAGCCAGATTCATAATTTCTTCGTTTGCAGCATTACCCAGGACTGCACGGATCCCGCGCTCACGCAGTTCATCGACACGGGTACGTGAGGTTTCAATCACCACCAGGGGAATGCCCTGCGCCATTAACTTCTCACCAAGCAAGCTGCCCACGCGGCCAAAACCGACCAGCAGTGCGTGGTTGCAAATATCCACCGGGATCTGTTTCTCTTCTTCGATGGCTTCTTCCAGCGTCTGCTCTTCCAGCGTTTCGGTTTTATCGAGGTATTTTTCCAGCAAGGCAAACAGCACCGGGTTCAGCATAATCGAGAGGATCGCCCCTGCCAGCACCAGGTTCTGCCCGGCCTGAGGCAGCAGGTTCAGGGCCATACCCAGGCCTGCCAGGATAAAGGCGAATTCACCAATCTGTGCCAGACTGGCCGCAATGGTAAGCGCGGTACGCGGCGAGTGCCCAAACAGACGGACCAGGAAGAAGGCGGCAACCGACTTACCAAAGATGATAATCGCCAGTGTGCCCAGAACAGCCAGCGGCTGCTCAATCAAAATCAACGGGTCGAACAGCATGCCAACGGAGACAAAGAACAGTACTGCAAATGCATCCCGCAGCGGCAAAGTGTCGTGCGCGGCACGGTGGCTCAGCTCAGACTCGTTAAGCACCATCCCGGCGAAGAATGCGCCAAGGGCGAAGGAGACGTCGAACAGTTCCACTGCACCAAATGCGATACCCAGCGCCAGCGCCAGGACGGAAAGCGTAAACAGCTCGCGTGAACCCGTTGCCGCACTGCGGGACATGATCCACGGAACCAGACGGCGTCCTACCAGCATCATGATGGCGATAAAGGCCACCACTTTACCGATGGTGATACTCATATCCAGCGCCAGAGAGGCAAAACCAACGTTATCTTTTTCAATCATTCCGGCGACGGCAGGAAGCAGTACCAGCGTCAGCACCATCACCAGATCTTCAACAATCAACCAGCCAATCGCGATTTGCCCGCGCTGGCTGTCGATGAGCTGTCTCTCCTCAAGCGCGCGCAGTAGCACCACGGTACTGGCGGTTGAGAGACAGAGACCAAAGACGATACCGGTCATAATTGACCAGCCAAGCAGTGCGGAAAGCGCCATCCCCAGTAACGTCGCCACCCCTATCTGGGCGATCGCGCCTGGTATGGCGATAGACTTTACCGCCATCAGATCCTTTAAGGAAAAATGCAGGCCTACGCCAAACATCAGCAGAATCACGCCTAATTCCGCCAGCTCCGGAGCCAGTTTGGTATCCGCCACAAAACCTGGCGTAAAAGGACCCGCCAGCACACCCGCTAATAAATAGCCCACAAGAGGAGAAATACGCAGTTTATTGGCAATCATGCCGAGGATAAAAGCGAGCACAAGTCCACCAACAATGGTGGTGATAAGCGGTGTGGCGTGATGCATTCCGTCTCCTTTCGTGGTGGGGTGTTCCATTTTTGGCGAAAAACCAAAAAGCCGAGTAATAGTTTATGACAATTTTCACCATTATGTTTATGAATAATTGTTGAAGTTTGAATAAAACAGCAATATGCGTGAAAAAAAGCAAATTTTGACAAGTTCATAAGAAAGAGTGAGAGCAAACCCTTATGGCATCAGGTGGGAAGGTCGCCAAAGTTTTACTTTGGCGACCGATAAATCACGCTTTATGACGATTGTCAGGCAGGAATATGGTCAACATACCAAGGAGAGGAAGGAAAGCGCAGATTTTGTAGACCAGGAAGATACTGGTGTGATCCGCAACCATCCCTAACACCGCTGCACCAAGGCCGCCCATGCCGAAGGCAAACCCGAAAAAGAGCCCGGAAACCATACCGATACGCCCAGGGAGTAGCTCCTGGGCATAGACCAGAATGGCGGAAAAGGCCGATGCAAGGATAAAACCAATGATCACGGTTAAAATGCCCGTCCATTCAAGGCTTGCGTACGGCAAAATGAGCGTGAAAGGGGCAACACCGAGGATAGAGCCCCAAATAACATATTTACGCCCTATCTTATCGCCAACAGGCCCACCAATCACAGTACCTGCGGCGACAGCAAACAAGAAAGCAAACAGATGAATTTGAGCATTTTGTACCGATAATCCGAATTTTTGCATCAGATAAAAGGTGTAATAGCTACTGATGCTCGCCATATAGAAGTATTTTGAGAAAATCAGTACCAGCAGCACGGATACCGCCAGGATAACCTTATTTCGCGGCAGGGGATTGATAATCTTCGCTTTAGGTTTGCCCTTATTCACACGATGTTGAGCAGCATACCAGCGGCTGATTTGCGCCAGTACGACAATCGCCAGCAGCGCAGCGAGCACAAACCACGCGACATTTCCCTTACCATACGGCGCGATGATCACCGCAGCCAGCAACGGGCCGAGCGAGCTACCAAAATTGCCCCCAACCTGGAACAAAGATTGCGCCAGTCCGTGGCGTCCACCTGACGCCATTCGCGCCACGCGGGAGGATTCCGGGTGGAACACCGAAGAGCCTGTACCGACCAGCGCAGCGGCGACCAGCACGGCCTCAAAGCTTCCCGCCATTGCCAGCAGTACCAGCCCACTTAAGGTAAAGCACATGCCAATAGGCAGTGACCACGGCATTGGGTATTTGTCTGTCCAGTAGCCGACGACCGGTTGCAGCAGCGAAGAGGCCAGCTGGAAGGTCAGGGTGATCATCCCGATTTGCACGAAGGTTAATGAAAATTCGGACTGCAGCAGCGGATAGATAGCCAGGATTAATGACTGGATCATGTCGTTGAGCAGATGGGAAAGACTGATTGCACCTAACACTTTAAATGAAGTGCGCGGTTTCGGCGGCGACGCCGGAGCGCCCTGAACGGACTGGGTTGATTCACTGATTGCCATAAATACCACGTCGTTTTGTTATTAGAAATGCAGGGTGTAATTATTATCCAACTAACATACCTGTCCGTGAGATTTGAAGAAAGTCGCGATTCTGAAAACATATTTGTCTATTCTTGTGAGTCACTGTAATTTTTGCGTTTGTCTATGGGTCAGGGAGAGAAGAGATGAAGTTAATGAAGCGTGGCGTCGCGCTGGCGCTAATTGCTGCGTGGGGGCTGACAAGCCTGCCTGCACAGGCGTATGAAAAAGATAAAACCTACAAAATCACCATTCTGCATACTAACGATCATCATGGTCATTTCTGGCGCAGCGAATACGGTGAATACGGTCTTTCAGCACAAAAAACGCTGGTGGATGGTATTCGCAAAGAGGTGGCTGCAGAAGGCGGTAGCGTGCTGCTGTTATCCGGTGGGGATATCAATACGGGTGTACCTGAATCAGATTTGCAGGATGCTGAACCCGACTTTCGTGGCATGAATTTAATTGGCTACGACGCGATGGCCGTCGGTAACCATGAGTTTGATAACCCACTGACCGTTTTGCGTCAGCAGGAAAAATGGGCCAAATTCCCGCTATTGTCCGCCAATATTTACCAAAAAAGCACAGGTGAACGTCTGTTTAAACCCTGGGCATTGTTTAAGCGCCAGGATCTGAAAATCGCCGTGATCGGTTTAACCACGGACGATACGGCAAAAATTGGTAATCCGGAATATTTTACCGATATCGAATTCCGTAAACCGGCAGATGAAGCGAAGCTGGTGATTCAGGAACTGAATCAAAACGAAAAACCGGATGTCATTATCGCCGCTACCCATATGGGCCACTACGATAACGGCGAACATGGCTCCAATGCTCCGGGGGATGTGGAGATGGCTCGCAGCCTGCCTGCTGGCTCTCTGGCAATGATTGTGGGGGGGCACTCACAAGATCCGGTCTGTATGGCATCAGAGAATAAAAAGCAGGTGGATTACGTTCCGGGTACGCCGTGTGCGCCAGACCGTCAGAATGGGATCTGGATTGTCCAGGCCCACGAATGGGGTAAATATGTGGGGCGCGCAGACTTTGAATTTCGCAACGGCGAGATGAAACTGGTGCATTACCAGCTGATCCCCGTCAACCTGAAGAAGAAAGTGACTTACGCAGATGGAAAAAGTGAGCGCGTACTTTATACCCCAGAAATTGCGGAAAACCAGCAGATGCTCTCCTTGCTGACGCCATTCCAGAACAAGGGCAAAGCGCAACTGGATGTGAAAATCGGCACACTGAATGGCCGCCTTGAAGGCGATCGCAGTAAAGTTCGTTTTGTGCAGACCAATATGGGTCACCTGGTGTTGGCGGCACAAATGGCGCGAACCAGTGCGGACTTTGCGGTGATGAGCGGTGGGGGCATTCGTGACTCGATTGAAGGCGGGAATATCACCTATAAAGATGTGCTGAAGGTACAGCCGTTTGGCAACGTGGTGGTCTATGTCGATATGAACGGGAAAGACGTTACCGACTATCTGACCGCTGTGGCACAAATGAAGCCGGACTCCGGGGCCTATCCGCAGTTCGCGAACGTCAGTTTTACGGCGAAGGACGGCAAGCTCAACGACCTGAAAATTAAAGGTGAGCCGGTGGATCCTGCTAAAACCTACCGTATGGCGACGCTGAGCTTTAACGCCACGGGCGGTGATGGATATCCGCACATCGACACCAAACCGGGGTATGTGAATACCGGATTTATTGATGCGGAGGTGCTGAAGCAGTTTATTCAGCAGAATTCGCCGATTGACGTGAATGCTTATGAGCCGAAAGGTGAGGTGAGCTGGCAATAACCACGCTATTTTGTTCGCGGACAGTGCCCGGAATTTTCACGTACTCTGTGTACGCTCCGGTTCCTGTCCGCGTCCAGACTGTCTTCACTAATAACGCGCTCTCCGGGAAATAACTAATCCCTACGCGCGATATCGGCAAATTTGGCATCGAGTATTTTGGCGAGATCGCTTGCTGCCAGTTCGATATCCAGCCCACGCTTTCCACCAGAAATATAGATGGTGGCAAATTCCTGAGAAGGCGCGTCAATCAGTGTCGGCAGACGTTTTTTCTGCCCCAGAGGACTGATCCCACCTACCAGGTAGCCTGTCGTGCGTTGCGCAACCATCGGGTCGGCCATATCGACCTTTTTTGCGCCAAGTGCTTTAGCGACTTTCTTCAGATCGAGTTGTCCGGCAACGGGCGTGACGGCAACAGCGAGGTGTTTCATATCCCCGTTTACCGCAACCAGCAGCGTTTTGTAGACCTGATCGGCATTCAGCCCCAGTTTGCGCACCACCTCGTCACCAAAGTTTGTCTCGTTTGGATCGTGATCGTAGGTGTGAATGTGGAAGGAAATGTTGTTTTTTTCGAGTAATTTAACGGCGGGAGTCATAGCTATCCTTCTTACGACAGACAATTAATGTGCAGAGCATACGCCTGACGTTTGTCTAAAAAATAGCACCATCTTGCGCAATAGTATTGGCAGTGATGGTCACTTTGAGCGACAATCGGCTCAACCGAAGGTCTCCTTCGGCATAATAATAACGATGAAATTCCTCTTTGACGGGCCAATAGAAATATTGGCCATTTTTTTACATCAACAGTGACGGCAAATTCCCTTCTCCGTACAAATGCAGTGCGCCAACCGCAACAACATAATTCCCCGCAGGCAGGGCATGAAGCGTGTGTCGCCAGGCCAGGTTGCGTTCGTTCATCAGGACATCATACAACGACTGGCTGAAGGTTGCGGGTAATTCTGGCTTACCGTTTGTTGGGGGCGTATCAAGCCACCAACTCACCATGACCTGCAATAAACGTGCGTTAGTGTGCCAGTGGGTCAGGGTGTCATCCAGCAGCAGCAGGCCGTCTTCCGGCAACTGACGCAATAGCGCGACCTGGCTCTGCGCCCCTTCCAGTTCAATGATTGGCAGGTTGCGCGCCCGGGCGGCATTCAGCAACTGATAATCAACCCCGTATTCGCCCCGCAACCCCAGCCGTTGCGCTTGTGTCGCCTGAAGCACCATAGCGATTTGCCACAAAGGCTGTGTTTCCAGCATGGAGATCGATAGTCCCAGTTCATCAGCGACGCGTTCCAGTTCAACACGCTGTGTATCGTTCAGGCGCTCACTCAGCGGTGGGGGAAGATCCAGGTCCGCAAACGGTGATTCACTGCCGGAGATATCGGCTTCGACAACCAGGGCGTCGGCTTTGCGCAACAATTTGAGCAAGGGAGGCGGCAGCGGCGACATATCACGAGTCCCCATATGAATGCTGCCCACCAGATGCAGATGTTGCCCGCCAGGCAGGTTAATATCCATTCCAGGCCAGGCGTAACGACGCGGGAATCGTGCGCGAAACGATGCTTTTATACGTTGAAACAGACTCATACGCGCTCCATGAATGGAAAAATTCATGCTAGCGCGTAGGAGAAGAAGGTTCAATCTTTCGGTTTAAACCGCAGTAAACGGTTTGCGTTACTGACCACGGTGATAGAGGAGAGCGCCATTGCCGCGCCAGCGACGACCGGATTGAGCAATGTCCCGGTCAGAGGCCACAGGATCCCTGCGGCAATCGGGATGCCAAGCGAGTTATAGACAAAGGCGCCCAACAAGTTTTGCTTCATGTTACGTAACGTTGCTTTGGAAATAGCCAGTGCATCTGCAACCCCCATCAGGCTGTGACGCATCAGAGTAATGGCAGCCGTTTCAATGGCCACATCGCTGCCACCGCCCATGGCGATGCCGACGTCAGCCTGTGCCAGCGCTGGAGCGTCATTGATGCCATCACCGACCATCGCCACCTGGTGACCCTGGCGTTGCAATGACTTAATGGCGTCGGCTTTACCATCGGGCAACACGCCTGCAATCACCTCATCAATGCCCGCTTCTTTGGCAATGGCATTGGCCGTGGTTGGATTATCACCCGTCAGCATCACCAGACGGTAGCCTGCGCGGTGCAAACGCTTCAGAGCTTTCACGCTGTCCTGGCGTAACGGATCGCGAATGGCGAACAGGGCTGCCGCCTTACCATTAACCGCCAGCAAAACGGGAGTCGCACCCTGCGCAGCCTGATTTTTGAGGACATCGTCCAGGGCCGCGGTATCAATGCCATTTTCATTCAGCAACGCCTGATTACCCAGCAGCAGTGTGTATCCTTCGGCTTCCCCACTAACGCCCAATCCGCGCAGGGTACGGAAGTTGCTTACCTGTGGAAGGTTAGACTCGTTCGCTTTATCGAGAATGGCGCGAGCCAGTGGATGGCTGGAACCTTGCTCCAGAGCAGCCGCAAGACGCAATGCCTCTGCTTCAGAAAGATCAATCGTGTTGACGGCCACAACCTGCGGTTTGCCTTCTGTCAGTGTGCCGGTTTTATCAAAAACGACGGTATCAAGCGTACTGGCGCGTTGCAGGGCGTCCGCATCACGAACCAGAACGCCAAACTCGGCGGCACGCCCGACGCCGGAGATAATCGACATTGGCGTGGCCAGCCCTAACGCGCAAGGGCAGGCGATAATCAGTACCGTGGTTGCAATTACCAGCGTGTAGACAATCTGCGGCGCAGGGCCGAAGACATACCAGATGGCCGCACTCAGCAGCGCAATGCCCACCACGACAGGGACAAAAATAGCGGAAATCTTATCGGCAAGCTGGCCGATCTCCGGCTTACTGCTTTGTGCCTGACGAACCATACGAATAATGCGCGACAGCGTGGTGTAGCTGCCCACGGCACTGGCGCGAAACAGCACGCTGCCGTCCTGCATAACCGTACCGGCGTGGACCGCATCCCCTTGTGTTTTTTGCTGTGGGATGGGCTCCCCGGTCAGCATGGCTTCATCAAGCCAGGCTTCGCCCTGGGTGATTTCACCGTCGACGGGGACGCGATCTCCCGTGGTCAGACGCAGCGTCATGCCGGGCTGAACCTCTGCCAGCGGCACGGTTTTCTCACCGTCTTCAGTTACGACACGGGCAGACGGTGGGGTTAAGTCGAGCAGGCGTTCCAGCGCTTTTGATGAGCGCTGGCGTGCGCGGGCTTCAAGCATATGGCCCAGGTTAATCAGGCCGATGATCATCGCGCTGGCTTCATAATAAAGGTGACGCGCTTCCATCGGGAACCACTGCGGCCAGACGTTAACGCTCATCGAGTATAACCATGCAGCACCCGTTCCCAGTGCGACCAGTGTATCCATGGTGGCGGTGCGATTTTTCAGGCTCTTCCAGGCACTGGCATAGAAATGACCGCCGGCGAAAACCATCACGCCAAGAGTCATCAAACCAATCACCAGCCACAGCGTGCGGTTGTGCTCGGTGACCATCATGTTGTCACCCATCATCCCCCACACCATCACCGGAATACCGACCAGCAGTGCGACAATTGCCTGCCAGCGGAAGCGTTTCATGGTGGCGACGGCTGTTTCCTGCTGACGTTCGCGGCGTTTGAGGTCATCTTCGATAGCCTCTGCGCCATAGCCTGCTTTTTCGACCGCCTGAACTAAATCTGCTGCAGAGGCACTGCCCATCACAAGCGCAGTACGCTCCGCAAGATTGACCCGTGCCTGTGCGACGCCGGGTACGGCCTGCAATGCATTCTGTACCCTGGAGACACAGCTGGCGCAGCTCATGCCGTTGATCAACAACTGTTGGCTGTCATCAATATCATCAGCTACCGGAAGCTCAGAAGGGGCCGCTGTCAGTGCTTCCGACGGGAGTGATGACTCTGCCAGCGGTTTAGCCTTTGGGTGGCTCAGCTCCGCTCCATAACCGGCTTGCTTGATGGTGTCGATAAGTGCATCGGCACTGGCGCTACCGGTAATTGCAGCGTGATCGATAGTGACATCTGCGCTCTCCACATCAGGGCGCTGTTCCAGGCTTTCTTTGACACGTTTGACACAGTGGCCGCAGGAGAGGCCATCCAGTGTCAGATCAATAGTGTGAGACATAACAAAACTCCCGTATAATGCGTTGGTCAGTTATTGACCGACATAATGTTTTTACCTGACAGTTATGAAGGTTAAACCTTCCATCAAGGGGAAGGTCAAGGGGGAAATGTGAATATCAGCGACGTTGCGAAAAAAACAGGGTTAACCAGCAAAGCGATTCGCTTTTATGAAGAAAAAGGGTTGGTGACGCCGCCACTGCGTAGCGAAAATGGCTACCGTAGCTATACGCAACTGCATCTTGATGAACTGACGTTACTCCGTCAGGCAAGGCAGGTGGGGTTCAATCTTGAAGAATGCGGTGAGCTGGTTCATCTGTTCAACGATCCAAAACGCCATAGCGCTGACGTGAAAAAACGCACGCTGGAGAAGGTGGCAGAGATCGAACGCCATATCACAGAGTTGCAGGCTATGCGTGAACAACTGCTGGGGCTGGCAGATTCATGCCCTGGAGATGACAGCGCCGATTGCCCGATAATCGACAATCTTTCCGGCTGCTGCCATCGTAAGGCAAATGCTTAGCAGGCTTTGACCCGCAGCGTAATGCCTTCTACGGCAATGACCTCGACGTGTGTGCCTGCGCTGAGGTCATCATCGGCCACCACTGGCCATGAACTATCACCTACGCGCATATGCCCACGCCCGTTAACCAGTGCTGTGTCCAGCGTAAAACGTTTGCCGATGATCTGCTGTCCACGCTGGTTGAGTCTGGCGTCTGCGGGTTTTTGCTCTTTCACCTGCCGATTCAGCCAGCGCCACCATAACCAGGCCGCTGCCAGGGTGAGTACGGCGAACAATGCGCCTTGCCATTCCCAGCCAAACGGCAACAGCCAGACTAAAAGCCCGGTGATCACCGCAGCCACACCGCTCCAGAGCAGGTAACCATTCCCCCCCAACATTTCAGCTGCCAGCAGAAGCCCCCCGAGGCTCAGCCAGAATGCATGCGGATGTGCGACAATCAGCTCGATCATTTTTTACGCTCGTTTCCACTGTCTTTGATCAGTTCAGCGATCCCGGCAATAGACCCCATCAGGCTGCTGGCATCCAGCGGCATCATCACCACTTTGCTGTTATTCGCAGAGCCAATCTCTTTCAGGGCATCAGTATATTTTTGCGCGACAAAGTAGTTAACCGCCTGGATATCGCCCGCAGCAATAGCCTCGGAAACCATTTGGGTAGCACGCGCTTCGGCTTCAGCAGAACGTTCACGCGCTTCAGCCTGTAAGAATGCCGACTGACGATCGCCTTCAGCTTTCAGTATCTGCGACTGTTTTTCCCCTTCAGCTTTCAGGATCTCAGCCTGGCGCACTCCTTCGGCTTCAAGGATATAGGCGCGTTTGGTTCGTTCGGCTTTCATCTGCGCGTTCATGGAGGCGATAAGTTCTGCGGGTGGACGCACATCGCGGATCTCAATACGGGTGACTTTAATACCCCACGGATTGGTCGCTTCGTCGACAATATGCAGCAGGCGGGTGTTGATGCTGTCGCGTTGAGAGAGCATTTCGTCCAGCTCCATAGAACCGAGAACGGTACGGATATTCGTCATTGTCAGGTTGACGATAGCCAGTTCCAGATTGCTCACTTCATACGCCGCTTTAGGGGCGTCGATGACCTGGATAAAGCAGACAGCATCAATGGTAACGTTGGCGTTATCCTTGGAGATGATTTCCTGGGATGGAATATCCAGCACCTGTTCCATCATATTGATCTTTCGGCCTATTCTGTCCATGAAGGGGACAATAATACTTAAGCCCGGCTGCAAGGTATTGGTGTAACGGCCAAAGCGTTCAACGGTCCATTGATAACCTTGAGGGACGATTTTGACACCTGCACCAACAATCACCAGCGCAACGAAAATAAGGACGGGAATAACAATGAGCATAAAAACCTCCTGTTTTGCATGCCGTGAGAAGATAAATATTGTGTGTGTTGTATGTCAGTATATCGGCTAATGGCTGGAAATTCGCCCCTGTAAAGAGGGGGGCGATAGGCCATGTTGTCCTTATTCTGATGATTCAGCGTTCAGGAGGAGTATAAGAAAAGTCAGTGATAAACGACTCGTCTGCCTCGGCGATCGCCCGGGATAAACCCTGATAATATTTTTCGAGTCCCAGGGCCTCAATTTGTCGGATCTGCTCGCGAATGGGGGCGCAAAACAGTAGCGCATTTCCCGCTTCCACGCGTTTGTTATTTGGCGGCAAATCGCCTGCGATGGCTTTAAACCAGGTTCTGATCCCTTGTTTTAACGCTTGTGGCGCTTTGGCTAGATTATTGATGCCTGTGAGTACCTGTAAGGTTGGGAACTGGTCGGCAAAAACCGCCTCTTTCATGCGTTCAAAGAATTGACGGAACAGTTCAAATGAACCCAGATCGACAATTTTGGGCTTGGTGGTTTTGCCCTTCTTATTGCCGAGATTGCTGGTCGTTGCAGGGACCGTTGGTACAACCCCCGTTTTATGTAGATCCAGTCCAAACAGTAAGTTGCAATGTGCGCGGCGCTCTTTAAGTGGAAAGGACATTAAGACATCAACAAATTCTGTGGCGTGAACGTCGGCGAGTTTATGGTTAATGAGCCACTGAGAACGTGCAAACTCGGCAGGGGAAACGAACCAATCCGGAACGTCGCTAAAACGCCTTGATTTTCCTTTACTGTCAAATTCAATAAAATGTGCGCCGTTATCAAAGGCAAACCGGCAATTCTTAAAGCTGCTAATGGTGGTATTAACGATCAACGCTTTTTTGACGAAATCGACAACCTCTGCACCTATGACAAAACGCGTGAGTTCCGAAGAATTGATGACTTCCATTAATGTTTCTACAGTAGGAACACCAGGTTTAAGTGAAGAGAACTCATAAAAAATATGTGTCATGCTGGATACTTCCTGTAGGGATAGGAATGACTATTTATCTGCGAAAATACTAACATTACTCATTGTCGGAGGCTATTCGCGCCACACCATATCGCTGTGGTACGATCACAAATAATGAATTTCATGTCAGTATGTTCAGGTGTGATAGATGTTTTACTGGCCGTTTTCCATAAGGGCACTGGGCTATCTCTTTCCTGAATCATTGCATTAACGTTACTTAAGTGAGACTGCCTGATGGATATGAAAAGGAAAATGGCGTTTAAGTCTTGAATAAGTCTTTGTGGCAGGTGTGGGTACTGGAAAAAATATGAACGACAAACAGGTCATTTTGCATATCAAGGATGTTGGATATCGTGTGGGCAAAAACACGATCCTGCAGCACGTCGATTTTTGCCTTTCACCGGGTGAATTTAAACTGATAACCGGCCCTTCGGGGTGCGGAAAAAGCACACTTCTTAAGATCATCGCCTCTTTGCTCAGCCCAACTGAGGGAACAATTCTCTTTGAAGGGAAAGATATTGCCACGCTTTCCCCGGAAAATTACCGCCAGCAGGTCTCCTATTGCGTGCAAACACCTTCTCTGTTTGGTGAGACGGTTTATGACAATCTGATCTTCCCGTGGCAACTGCGCGCTAAATCGCCCGAGCCAGAAAGACTGATTGCCGATCTGGAGCGATTTGGCTTGCCGTCGGACACATTGACGAAGTCTGTTACTGAGTTGTCTGGCGGGGAAAAACAGCGCGTCTCATTAATTCGCAACCTGCAGTTTTTACCGAAGGTGCTGCTGCTGGACGAAATCACCAGTGCATTGGATGACAACAATAAGCGCAATGTAAATGACATCATCCACCGCTACGCCCGTGAGCAAAACATCGCTGTGCTCTGGGTGACGCACGATTCAAACGAAATTACCCATGCGGATGATGTAATTACACTTCAGCCGCAGGGCGGGAAAATGCAGGAGGCGAACCGTGGGTGAGCATAATATAACCAACGAATCTCTGGCGCTGTCGATGGTGCTGGTGTTGGTGGCGATTGTGGTGAGTCATCGTGAGAAGCTGGGGCTGGAAAAAGACATTTTGTGGAGTATCTGCCGGGCGGTGATTCAGCTCATCATCGTTGGTTACGTGCTGAAGTACATATTCAACGTCAATCACGCGGTACTGACGCTGCTGATGGTGCTCTTTATTTGCTTTAATGCGGCCTGGAATGCGCAGAAGCGCAGCAAGTATATCGATAAAGCATTTATCTCTTCATTTATCGCCATCACCACAGGAACCGCGCTGACACTGGCCGTGTTGGTACTGTCCGGCTCAATTGAGTTTACCCCCATGCAGGTGATCCCCATCTCCGGGATGATTGCCGGTAACGCGATGGTCGCGGTGGGGTTGTGCTACAACAATCTGGGGCAACGTTTCAGCAGTGAGCAGCAGCAACTCCAGGAGAAGCTAAGCCTGGGGGCGACACCCAAAGTGGCTTCAGCACGGCTTATCCGCGACAGCATTCGTTCCTCGCTGATCCCAACGGTGGATTCGGCGAAAACGGTTGGTCTGGTGAGTTTACCGGGAATGATGTCGGGGCTGATTTTTGCCGGGATCGATCCGGTAAAAGCGATTAAGTATCAGATTATGGTGACGTTTATGCTGCTCTCTACGGCCAGCCTGTCGACCATTATTGCCTGCTATTTAACCTATCGGAAGTTCTATAACTCGCGGCATCAACTGGTGGTGACGCAGTTGAAAAAAACAGACTGATCGTCGGTTTTTAACGCCCGGTAGCGTAGCGCCGCCGGGCTTTTTTTATCAATAGAGCAGGGCGTACAGTTGACGACGGTATGTCGACGCCAGTGCATCGCCTGTACCAAGCGCAGCCAGGATCTCCTGGAACATCTTACGAGCCTGACCATCGGCTGCCGCCAAATCTTTCTTCAGGTGGCTGAACAACAACTCCAGCGCCTCTTCGTTGCGACCAACCTGATGCAGTTGCAGCGCCAGTTGGCTCGCCAGTGCAGCGTCATCCGGCTTGTCAGCAACCTGTTGCTGCAAAAGCTGAATTTCCGGTGTATCCGCGGCCTGTTTCAACAGCTCAATTTGCGCTACCAGTCCCTGATAACGCGTATCCTGATCCTGCATTGGGATCGTCTTCAGCACAGCTTCGGCATCGTCAGAACGGTGCAGCGCAATCTGCGTTTCCGCGAGCAACAGGCCAATCTGGCTATCCTGGTTCGACAACTGCCAGGCGTCTTTCAGCAGCGGCAGCGCTTCGTCGTGTTTGCCTTCCTGCATCAGTGCGAGTGCCTGCTGTGCTTTCAGCTCCTCTTCGCGCGGCAGTACTTTGTCCAGCAGGGCGCGGATCGCTTCTTCAGGTTGTGGGCCCTGGAAGCCATCAACAGGCTGACCATTCTGGAACACATAAACGGTTGGAATGGCTCGCAGACCAAACTGTGAAGCCACCATCTGCTCGGCATCACAGTCCAGTTTTGCCAGGATGAATTGACCATTGTACTGAGCGGCAAGACGTTCCAGCACGGGTGTCAGCTCCAGACAGTGCTGGCTACGTTCAGACCAGAAATAGAACAGCACGGGTTTTGTCATCGACTGTTCAAGCGTCTGATGCAGGTTCGCTTCGGTAATGTTGACAATATTCTGTACGGACATACGGCATTCTCAGTTATCAGTTTGATAAGTACATGGGGGTAAGGCGTGACGCTTCAACTCACCCGCGTAAAATTTTATCCATCATGCGGCCGGGTAACAGGCGCTTTAACAGGCTGACGGCATGGGTCACCAGTGTGACCGGATAACGCAATTTTGGACGTTCACTCTCAAAAGCATGTCGTACTTTGGCGACAACCGCCTCTGGCCCCAGGGTAAAACGTGCCGCAATGCCGGGATTTTCTACCGGGTTATCGGACTGAGTCTGGTTGACGTTGTCCGTAAAGCGCGTGCGGATAGGGCCTGGCTCTATCAGGCTCACTTTGATACCGCTATGGCGTAACTCCATGCGTAATGCATCAGACCAGGCTTCCAGCGCATATTTACTGGCGGCGTAAGCGCCACGACCCGGCGTTGAAATTAATCCCATCACGGAGGAGGTCATCACGATACGTCCTTCACCGTGCGGCAGCATGGCGGGCAGCAGGCGCATAGTGAGCTGATGCACGCCAAAGAAGTTGGCGGAAAACTGTTGCTCCAGTTGTTCACGGGAGATGGTCTGAAGTGGGCCGTACACGCCGAAACCGGCATTATTGAACAGGCCGAACAAACAGTTGTTGGTCAGCGCTATCACTTCATCGGCGGCACGTTCAATGCTTTCCGGGGAATCCAGATCCAGTAATACGCCCGTAAAACCCATGCCGTTCATGCGGTCGACGTCTTCGGGTTTACGGCAAGCGGCCAGTACCCAAAATCCCTGGCGTTTTAATTCAAGGGCGCTTTCAAGGCCAATTCCGCTGGAACATCCTGTTATTAAGACCGATTTTTGCATAACTTTACCTGTCAGGATCTCCACTGGATTAAGAGTCATGTTTAACTAAGGGAGCCAGTCGTGTCGCCATCCAGTCGGCAATAAACGGCTGAGCATCGCGATTGGGGTGAATACCATCGTCTTGCATCCATTGGGGTTTCAGATAGACCTCTTCCATGAAAAATGGCAGCAGCGGAATATCAAACTCTTTGGCAAGCTTAGGGTAGATCGCGCTAAAGGCTTCATTATACCGACGACCATAGTTGGCGGGCAGACGAATTTGCATGAGCAGCGGTTTTGCATTCGCCGCCTTAATATCCTGCAATATGGTGCGTAGCGTTTGTTCCGTTTGTTGTGGCTGGAAGCCGCGTAGCCCATCGTTACCACCTAACTCGACCAGCACCCAGCGCGGTTGATGTTGTTTGAGTAATGCAGGCAGACGTGACAACCCCTGTTGCGAG
Organism: Enterobacter sp. RHBSTW-00994; assembly: GCF_013782625.1. Taxonomy (NCBI): domain Bacteria; kingdom Pseudomonadati; phylum Pseudomonadota; class Gammaproteobacteria; order Enterobacterales; family Enterobacteriaceae; genus Enterobacter; species Enterobacter sp. RHBSTW-00994. The sequence goes on from NZ_CP056199.1 coordinate 1,131,668, forward strand.
GTATCGCCGCTAATACTGCCGTTGACGACCGGTGTTTTTGCCTGCCATTTATCATTCAGCAGTGCAGGCCACGCCGCGTTGGCGGCCATCCGATAGCCCGCACTCAGGCTGTCGCCCAGAACGAGAATTGTGTCCGCAGCCGCCGCGCGGAAAGTCATCAGAATCAAAAACAGGAAGGGCAAATGCCAGCGGAAAACATTGTTGAAGTTCATCGTCTTAAGAAGTCCGTCGGTCAGGGTGAACACCAGCTTTCCATCCTCACCGGAGTTGAACTCGTTGTCAAACGCGCTGAAACCATCGCGCTGATAGGCGAATCCGGTTCCGGGAAATCCACCCTGCTGGCGATTCTGGCCGGTCTGGATGACGGCAGTAGCGGAGAGGTCAACCTGGTCGGCCAGCCGCTGCACTCGCTTGATGAAGAGGCGCGTGCCGCACTGCGTGCCAGACATATTGGGTTTGTCTTTCAGTCATTTATGCTGATCCCTACCCTCAACGCGCAGGAAAACGTAGAGTTGCCGGGCCTGCTACGCGGTGAAAATACCCGCCAGAGCCGCGATCACGCCAAAGCATTGCTGGAACAACTGGGTCTGGGAAAACGTCTTGACCATCTTCCGGCGCAGCTTTCCGGCGGTGAGCAACAGCGCGTCGCGCTGGCGCGGGCCTTCAATGGCCGCCCTGAGGTGCTGTTTGCCGATGAGCCAACCGGCAATCTTGACCGTCAGACGGGAGATAAAATTGCCGATCTGCTCTTTTCACTGAACCGTGAGCACGGCACAACGTTGATTCTGGTGACTCACGATCCACAACTGGCGGCGCGTTGCGATCGCCGTCTGCGGCTGGTGAACGGTCTTTTGCAGGAGGAAGCATGATCGCCCGCTGGTTCTGGCGCGAATGGCGCTCACCCTCGCTGCTGATTGTCTGGCTGGCGTTGAGCCTGGCGGTGGCATGCGTGCTGGCGCTTGGTAGCGTCAGCGATCGCATGGAGAAGGGCTTAAGCCAGCAAAGCCGTGAGTTTATGGCGGGAGATCGGGCGCTGCAAAGCTCGCGGGAAGTGCCGCAAGCCTGGATAACCGAGGCCAGCAAGCAGGGACTGAAAGTGAGCGAGCAGCTCAGTTTCCAGACCATGACATTTGCGGGTGATATGCCACAACTGGCCAGCGTTAAAGCTGTCGATAATATCTACCCGATGTATGGCGAACTGCAAACCAGCCCGCCGGGTCTAAAACCTGAACCCGGCACGGTGCTGCTGGCTCCCCGCTTGATGGCCTTACTGAACCTGAAAACGGGCGATAACATTGACGTCGGCGATGCCACGCTGAAAATTGCCGGTGAAGTGGTTCAGGAGCCCGACTCTGGTTTTAATCCGTTCCAGCTTGCGCCGCGTTTGCTGATGAACACGGCTGACGTTGCGAAAACCAATGCGGTACAGCCAGGAAGCCGCGTGACCTGGCGCTATAAATTTGGCGGTACGCCTGCACAGCTTGAATCTTATGAAAAATGGCTGTTGCCGCAGCTTAAACCGGAACACCGCTGGTACGGGCTGGAACAGGATGAGGGCGCGCTCGGCAAATCGCTTGAACGTTCTCAGCAGTTCCTGCTGCTCTCGGCACTGTTAACACTGCTGCTGGCGGTGGCCGCGGTGGCCGTTGCTATGGGACACTATTGCCGCAGCCGCTATGACCTGGTGGCAATCCTCAAAACGCTCGGTGCGGGCAGGGTGCAGCTACGTAAGCTGATTGTCGGCCAGTGGTTGATGGTGCTGGCGCTCTCGGCGGTTACTGGTGGGGCGATGGGGCTGTTGTTCGAAAATGTGCTAATGGTGTTGCTTAAACCCGTTTTGCCTGCGGCTCTCCCCCCGGCCAGCCTGTGGCCGTGGCTCTGGGCCATTGGAGCAATGGTGGTGATTTCACTGTTGGTGGGGTTGCGTCCTTATCGCCTGCTCCTGGCGACACAACCTCTGCGTGTTCTCCGCCGTGATGTGGTGGCGAACGTCTGGCCGCTGAAGTTTTATCTGCCCATTATTGTGGCTGTTTCGGTAGGGCTTCTGGCCTGGTTGATGGGCGGCAGCACGCTGCTGTGGGCTGTTCTGGCGGGCGCTGTCGTGCTGGCGCTGCTGTGTGGCGTGCTGGGCTGGATGCTGCTTAATGTGCTGAAAGGGCTGACGGTGAAATCGCTGCCTGTGCGTCTGGCAATCAATCGTTTATTGCGTCAGCCCTGGTCAACCCTGAGCCAGCTTTCGGCATTTTCCCTGTCGTTTATGCTGCTGGCACTGTTGCTGGTATTGCGGGGGGATTTGCTGGAGCGCTGGCAACAGCAACTCCCACCGGAGAGCCCGAACTACTTTCTGATCAACATTGCGCCCGAGCAGGTGACACCGCTGAAGGCGTTTCTCTCTGAGCACCAGATTGTGCCGGAGTCGTTCTATCCGATTGTTCGCGCGCGTCTGACGCAAATCAACGGCCAGACAACGGAGGGAAATCAGGATGAATCGCTCAACCGTGAGCTGAACCTGACCTGGCAGAGTCAGCGTCCGGATCATAACCCGATTACCGCCGGAACCTGGCCGCCAAAAGCAGGGGAGGTCTCGATGGAAGAGGGGCTGGCGAAGCGGCTGAATGTCGGGCTGGGCGACAAGGTGACGTTCACCGGAGATACGCAAGACTTTAGCGCCACAGTCACGAGCCTGCGTAAGGTCGACTGGGAAAGTTTACGTCCGAACTTCTTCTTTATTTTCCCGGAAGGGGCGCTGGACGGGCAACCTCAGAGCTGGCTTACCAGTTTCCGTTGGGAGAACGGCAATGGCATGTTGACGCAGCTTAACCGTGAATTCCCGACGGTGAGTTTGCTCGATATTGGGGCGATCCTGAAACAGGTAGGACAGGTGCTGGATCAGGTGAGTCGCGCCCTGGAGGTGATGGTTGTTCTGGTGACGATTTGCGGGGGGCTATTACTGTTGGCGCAGGTTCAGGTCGGGATGCGTCAGCGCCATCAGGAACTGGTGGTGTATCGCACACTGGGTGCGGGTAAACGCCTGCTGCGCGCCACCTTGTGGTGTGAATTCGCCCTGTTGGGACTGGTGGCAGGTCTGGTCGCGGCCATTGGCGCAGAAACGGCGCTGGCAGTACTGCAAACCAGAGTGTTTGACTTCCCGTGGGAGCCTGACTGGCGGCTCTGGTTTACCTTGCCAATCTGTGGTGCGGTGTTGTTGTCGCTGTGCGGCGGCTGGCTTGGCATCCGGCTCTTAAAAGGCAAGGCGCTGTTCCGCCAGTTTGTGAGTTAATTCCCATCCGTGATGATTGCGCGCCGGTTTATATACTGGTGCGTAATCATTTAGTAGCACAAATAGGTAATACCTCTACTTTTAGTAGCACAAATCATTAAAAACCCGCCCACACAGCCATATTATTTCCAGTTAATATTCACCTGCTAAATATTTAGCAGCGTGTCTATCAAGGAAATATAATGACTATAAAAAAAACAGCGCTGGCGACAACGATCGGCGCAGCAGTGGCATTGACGTCTTTCGCATCCCAGGCGGAACTCACTGTTCTTAAACAAGATCCCCAGGCAGGTAACCCGCTGAGCCGTCTGAACTTCACCGTTGGCGGCAGTATTCGTCCTCAGTTCAACATGATGACGGGCGATGGCGACAAAGGCTCCTACAAACGTAACGGTTTCGACGGCGGTACGCGTTTCCGTTTCGCAGCAGATTACTATCTGTTTGATGACATCAGCTGGGTAAGCTACTACGAGCTGGGTGTGAACATTCCTGCGCTGTTCGACTGGGATAACCACTATGCAGAAGGCGCAAACAACACTTCCCGTCGTATGCTGTACACCGGTCTGAAAAGCGATACCTGGGGTACGCTGACCTTCGGTCAACAGAACAGCGTTTACTACGATGTGGTGGGTGCGAAAACTGATATCTGGGACTACGACATGATTGGCCAGGCATCAGCTAACGGTATCAACGGCGACTACGACGGGACTTACCGTTCACGCCAGATGCTGAAATATAAGAAAACGGTAGGCGATGCAGACATCTATGCATCCTATCTGTTTGAAGACAGCGAATACCTGCCAGGCAATGGCCTGCGTTACAAACGTAAAGGCGGTGGTTCACTGGGTCTGGATTATCACCTGACCGATGATCTGACCTGGGGCGCAGCATGGAACTACACCCGCGCAGATATGCGTAACCCTGAAAACGGCGACAGCAAAACCTATGATCAGAACATCGTAGGTACTGCGTTGAGCTGGACACCAGATAACTGGACCTTCTCTGCTGGCGGCGGCTGGTATCAGAACTTCATGACCACCAAAAAAGTCTCAACGAATAACTACTTTGCTGGTGACGCATGGGGTATTGAATACTTCGCAGGTTACAAATTCCCAATCGGTCAGTATGCGGTTAAATCCATCCAGCCTTACTTCATGGGTGACCGTATCGAATATGCGAACGGTCGTAACTACCAGCGCATCGATAACGGCGTAGGTATCAGCTTCCAGCTGGATTACGGTTTCCGTGTGGATTACGAACACGTATTCACCTCCAGCACCGACGATCTGGGCGATATGAACCTGGTCCGTCTGCGTTACGACTTCTGATCCTGACCCTCTCCCTAAAAGGGAGAGGAAAGTCCTGCAGGCCGGATAAGCGTGAGCGCTTTCCGGCCTTTTTTATGTGCGATCGCCTTTCCCGAAGTATTGCTCTCTATTCCTGAAATTCGCATATCCCTTCTTCAGTACATTCAAAGACATATTCAGCAATATCATGAAATAATTTCAAGGACAGAGGTGTGCGATCTGTGTCATGTTAATGAATAACTGCGTCGCATCGTACGGCGCACCGCACACGCAACACAGCTTTGAAAGGGAGATGTTATGGGATTGCGCCACACACTTCGCGCCGCAGCCGCTGCGCTTTTACTGGTCTGCGGTTTGCAGGCTGCCCACGCTAACAGCGATCCACACACCATCGTGTTTGGTGTCGCACCAGGCCCGTATGGAGACATGGTCAAGCAGGCGATTGCGCCGTCTCTCAAAGAGAAAGGGTACAAGGTTGTGGTACGTGAGTTTAGCGACTACGTACAGCCAAATATGGCGCTGTCTAACGGCAGTATTGATGCCAACCTGTTCCAGCATTCACTCTATTTCGATAAATTTACCGCGGATAAAGGGCTGAAGCTGACGAAATTGCTGAGCGTACCGACAGCAGGAATGGGTTTCTACTCTCGCCAGATCAAAAGCCTGGATGAGTTGAAAAAGGGCGACATAATCACACTCTCAAATGATCCGACTAATCTGGCTCGCGGTCTGCGTTTCCTGCAGTCGCTGGGTCTTATCACCATCAAAGACAATATTGACCCAACGAAAGCCTCTGAGCGTGATATTGCCAGCAACCCGAAAGGTCTGGTCTTTAAGCCACTTGAAGCCGCGCAATTACCGCGTACGCTGGATGGCGTGACCGCTTCGCTGGTAAACGGTAACTTTGCGATCGCCGCAGGGCTGAAACTCTCCAGCGCGATTGCACAGGAACATCTCGACGAAAATCTGAAAAATATCATTGCAGTACGCAGCGAAGATGCGGATAAGCCTTTCGCGAAAGATATTGTCGAGGTCGTGAAGTCTCCGGCTTATCGCGCGGTCATCGACGATCCTAATAACGTGTACAACGCATTCCAGAAACCAGACTGGATGACGGCAAAGTAAGTATCACGCCGGTGTATAACAGGGCAGCAACGGCTGCCCTTTTGGCATTTCTGAGGTAGTCATGATTGAGTTAGACAAGGTGTGCGTCGATTTCCAGACAGGACGTGGGCCTTCCACCCGCGCGGTATCAGACGTCAGTCTGCGTATTGCCGCAGGGGAAATTTTCGGTATTGTTGGCACGAGCGGGGCAGGCAAAAGCACATTGCTGAGAACCCTGAATGCGCTTCAGCGTCCATGTTCTGGCAGCGTCAGTATCAACGGTGTGGAAATCTCTGCGCTGGATGGCGCTAACCTGCGCAAAGCGCGCCAGCGTATCGGGATGATTTTCCAGCATTTCAACCTGATGCATACCCGTACCGTGGCGCAGAACGTTGCGTTTAGCCTGAAGGCGGCGGGATGGGAATCCAGCAACATCGCGCCGCGCGTGGCGGAGATCCTGGCTCTTGTGGGGCTAAGCGATAAAGCCAGCCGCTATCCGGCACAACTGAGCGGCGGGCAAAAACAGCGCGTGGGAATTGCGCGCGCGATCGCGAATCATCCGGATGTCTTACTGTGTGACGAACCAACCTCGGCGCTGGATCTCGAAACCTCTGCCACCATTCTGGCGTTGCTGAAGCAGATCAACCAGCAGATGGGGATCACGATCGTACTGATCACCCATGAAATGAATGTGATTAAATCGATTTGCGATCGTGTGGCGGTCATGTCCGGCGGTGAAGTTGTGGAACTGGGAGATGTTTTCGACGTCTTCGCACACCCGCAGCACCCGTTTACACAGCAGCTGGTATCACACACCCTGAACCTGACCTTGCCGGAGCGTTTGCAGCAGCATCTGCCGGGTCAGTTGCTCAAGATTCTGTTTATTGGCGATTCAGCCGAGCAGCCGGTTTTGTCTGAGGTGGCGGTGAAATTTGGTGTGGCGGTGAATATCCTGCACGGCAAAATTGAATATATTGGCGAGCGTGCGCTGGGCATTCTGGTGGTGCAACTGACTGCGCCGCACAATCCGCCAGCCGTGGACGCGGCTGTCGAGCATATCCGCATTCGTACCGCGCAGGTGGAGGTGATCCGTGGATGATTTACTGGCCGATCTGGGTCTGGCGTTTAACGAAACCTTCCAGATGCTGAGCATCTCAACGGTGCTGGCGATTGTTGGCGGGTTGCCACTGGGCTTTCTGATCTTCGTTACCGACAGAAACCTGTTCTGGCAAAACCGGGCGGTCTATCTGGTGAGTTCGGTGCTGGTGAACATCATTCGCTCTGTGCCATTTGTGATTTTACTGGTGCTGTTGCTGCCGTTAACGCAGTTCCTGCTGGGGAATACCATTGGGCCGATTGCGGCATCCGTTCCCCTTTCTGTCGCCGCTATCGCCTTTTATGCCCGGCTGGTGGACAGCGCCTTGCGGGAGGTTGATAAAGGGATTATTGAAGCCGCAGAAGCATTCGGTGCAAGCCCGATGCGAATCATCTGCACGGTACTCTTGCCTGAAGCGAGTGCCGGATTGCTGCGCGGATTAACCATTACGCTGGTGAGCCTGATTGGTTATTCCGCGATGGCAGGGATTGTCGGCGGGGGGGGCGTCGGGGATCTGGCGATCCGCTACGGCTATTACCGGTATGAAACCCAGGTGATGGTGGTGACGGTTATCGCGCTGATTGTGTTGGTACAGATTGTTCAGATGGTTGGCGACTGGCTGGCGAAACGCGCCGACAAGCGCGACAGGCACTGAATATCAGGCCGCCAGCCAGGCGGCCACGTCGTTAAACGAGCCCCGAAAAACAATGTTGTTGGTTTTTTTCTCAAGCTGATAACGGTACATCGGGTCGTAATAGTCATTGAGCAGTGGCGCAAGCCAGGCATAGTGCGCCTCGGTACGGCCTGTGCGCTGCTGCTCGATGAGTGCGTCGTCTAGCCGTGCGCTCAGGTCAGCAAAACGCTGTAGCCCCAGGCGGCGGCGAATGGCAAACAGGCCGTGATGCAGGTAGTCGCTATACGCTGTCCAGCCAGCCTCTTCGCCATATGCGGAGGAAAATGCCTGCCACATGCGTTCGAAATACTCTTCACGCAGGCGTTCAAGGCGGATGTCGAACGGGTCTTCCACCACGACGATTGATGACTGCACCATGCGATCGCGCAAACACTCTGGCAGATGGTTAGAACCAATCATCCGGCCTTCATCTTCCAGCACCCAGCGTGCAGCATCTTTTTTTAACAGCGCCACTGCCAGCTGGTTTTCAAAACTCGCCTGCGACAGTTGCGGTGTCAGGGTGCGGCCAAACGACGAGCCCCGGTGATGGGCCAGCCCTTCCAGATCGATGCCGTCAACATGTTGCTTCACCAGCAGGGTTTTACCGCTACCGGTACAACCGCCAATCAGCACCATGGGTTTTTGCGTTTGCTCCTGCGTTACCTGAATGGCGGCCTGACGCAGGGCCTTATAACCTCCTGCAATCAGCGGGTAATGCACACCGGCTTCTTTCAGCCATGCCTGGGTAATATGCGAACGCTGACCGCCCCGTGCGCAGCAGAGATATCCGTCAGGATTCGCCAGACAGGCATCGCGCCAGGCGCTGATTCTGCTCTCACGGAGTTCCCCCTGAACCAGACTGTGGCCGAGAGCGAGGGCTGCTTCTGGTCCCTGGCGTTTATAGCATGTACCCACGGCGGCACGCTCGTCGTCGTTCATTAAGGGCAGATTGATTGCAGCGGGCATCGCACCCTGCGTAAATTCGATCGGCGCGCGAACGTCGATTAAAGGGGTATCGGATGCGAGGATCGCGCGATAGTCCGTTCCATCGTTCATGGTTCTTCCAGAAGAAAACTGAGCAACAATGGGCGGGAATTTTACGCCGGGGAAGGGGAAGATCAACTTACCCGTCATAATTCACGTTTCAAATGCGTTGGCTGCGCTCGTTCACCCCAGTCACGTATTTATTACGTTCCTGGGGAGCCACTCGCTTGTCGCCTTACTGAAACGCGAATTATGAGGGTAAGCGAACTATTTAAGCTTTGATTGAGCCCAGACAATACCGCTGGCGTACTCTGGCGGCAGCAGCGGGATAATGGCTTCCAGCGTAGCGCTCAGACGACCCGTGTCGATATCGTTCAGATTAAGGTGACCCACTTTCCGGCCTGGACGTACCTCTTTGTCGTACCAGTGCAGGTGTACCAGCGGTAACTTGAGCCAGTCATAATTCAGATCGGTTCCAATCAGGTTAATCATCACTGAGGGGCTATTTACCACCGGCTGTGGCAGCGGCAGGTCAGTAATGGCGCGCAGATGCAGCTCAAACTGACTGATGGATGCGCCATTTTGCGTCCAGTGGCCGCTGTTGTGTACACGTGGCGCCAGTTCGTTGATCAGCAGACCGGCGGGAGTGATAAAGCACTCCATTGCCATGACACCGACGTAACCCAGCTCATGCATGATGGCAGAGAGCATCTCTTCTGCCTGCGTTTGCTGTGCCGCATTGGCTTGCGGGAAGGCAACGCTGGTGCGCAGAATACCGTCCTGATGCAGGTTATGGGTCAGCGGATAGAACACGGTGCTGCCATCGTGGGCGCGCGCGCCTACCAGAGACACCTCGCCGCTAAAGTTGATGCCTTGCTCAACGATGCACTCGCCGTAGCAGTCGTCCGGGAGTTCGGCGGTTTCGTTCTCGCGTAAACGCCATTGACCGCGACCGTCATAGCCACCGACACGGCGCTTTACGATCGCCAGCTTGCCCAGCATGGCAAAAACGTCATTCCAGTCACTTTTGTCAGCCAGCAATTGCCACGGTGCGGTTGCCAGGCCTAATTTGTCGAACAGCTGCTTTTGCGTCAGACGGTCGGCAATGATTGGGAAGACATCGCGGTTAACGAAGGCATTGTGGCGTGCCAGTTCACGCGTCAGGGCGGTTTCCGGCCAGCGCTCGATCTCGGCGGTGATCACGCTTTGCTGAAAGGGAACGGCTTCGGGTTCGGCATCCAGTCCGACAGGCCAGACGGTAATGCCCAGTGGTTCACCGGCCTGACGTAGCATACGGCCGAGCTGGCCGTTACCGAGGACGCAAACCTGTTTCATGCCGCACCTCGTGGATCCGGGTTATCCAGCACGTCATCGGTCTGGGCTTTACGCCAGTCCAGCAGACGCTGATGCAATGCTTTGTCGCGCGTGGCGAGGATTTGGGCCGCCAGTAGGGCGGAGTTTGCCGCACCCGCTTTACCAATGGCCAGCGTACCAACCGGGATCCCGCGTGGCATCTGAACGATGGAGTAAAGGCTATCAACACCGCTTAATGCAGCGCTCTGCACGGGAACACCCAATACCGGAACCAGTGTTTTGGCGGCAATCATGCCTGGCAGGTGTGCTGCACCGCCAGCACCGGCAATGATCACTTCGTAGCCGTTCGCTTCTGCACTTTCGGCAAAGCTGAACAGCTTGTCAGGTGTACGGTGTGCGGAAACCACTTCAACGTGGTGAGGAACATCCAGGATTTCGAAGATTTCGGCGGCGAACTGCATGGTAGCCCAGTCGCTTTTGGACCCCATCACGATGGCGACACGCGCCGGATTATTGCGGGAAGACATGCGTCTTAAAACTCCTGTGGTGCGAAACACACTGCGTTGAGGGCACAGAGAATAGCATGTAATACAGGCAAGGAAAACGGTTGCGCGGTGAATGTTAGGGCGGAGTTGTCTTCTTTCCAATATAAAACTGACCGCAGTTGGGCGGTCAGTTCGGCTTGGGCTTATGCGGTTTTTACAGGAGATTGCCTGCAGTCAGGCTCTCTTTTTCGAAGGCGCGACTGACATCAATATGGTTCTGCACTGTGGTGTCAATATTCGAGCCTGCTTCAGGGGTAGAGAAGCGATGCTCTGCCGCTATCGCGCCAGTGGACAGGACTGCGGTCAGAAGCAGGGTGCTCACGATGCTGATGTTTTTCATTTTCCGTTCCTTACTCATCGTATTGTCGCTGTCGCGGGTCTGTTTACTGGCGGCACGGCAATCAGGCGTCTTATTTAGTCAGTTCTGCAGTCATGTGAACACGGTTGTTGAACTGGGCACTGGTGATTTTGTAAGACGCACCTTGTTCAGCAGCCTGGGCCGCAATTTTCGCTTCTGCACGGTCAAGCGTTGAGCCAGTCGCGCTGACGCTTTGAGCGAAAGAACCGAAAGAGATCAGAGAAAGAGTGGCAACTGCAACGAAAGTTTTGATGGATTTCATGGTCGTATTCCTTAAGTGTTTTGTCTGTGTTAGGGCCGTGTTGCCCTGATGTGATAAATAATAAGCCGACCACGGGGTGATTAAAATCGAAACAATTTGCGGATGTTATTCAGAAAAATAGAATGATTATTGACGGGGATGTGAAGCCGGTTTAGAACGGAAAGGCGATCAACTCAACGCCGTCTGGCGAGACTTTTACCATCGAGCCTTCGTTGTGCCAGGCACCTAACACGACACGGTGGGCTGGTTCGCCATTCGTTGTCAGAGTGTGTACATCTGGTCGATGGGTATGGCCGTGGATCAGCCACTGAACATGGTGTTTTTCCATTACGTCGACAACGGCCTGAGCATTCACATCCATTATCGCCATCGATTTGCTGCTGTTGGAGGCTTTGCTGCCTGCGCGCATTTTGGCGGCGATACGGTTACGAATAAACAGCGGCAGGGCCAGGAACAGCGTTTGGATCCACGGGGTATGGACTTTGGCGCGAAACGCCTGGTAGCCGGTATCGTCGGTGCAGAGTGTATCACCATGCATGATCAGTACCTTGCGGCCATAGAGGTCGAGCACCTGCTCTTCCGGCAGTAATGTCATACCGCTTTCACGGGCGTAGCGTGTGCCGATCAGAAAATCACGGTTACCGTGAATGAAGTAGCAAGGGACACCGGAATCGACCAGTGCTTTGATGGCGGCAGCCATTTCACGGTGGAGAGGATTGGGATCATCGTCGCCGATCCAGGCTTCAAACAGGTCGCCCAGAATATAGAGTGCGTCGGCGGTTTGCGCTTCACCGCGCAAAAAACGCAGAAAACCGGCGGTGATCGCCGGTTCTTCTGTTTGCAGATGCAAATCTGCAATAAAGAGTGTCGCCACGAATTACTCGCTGACGGTCACGCTTGTAATCACAACGTCTTCTTTAGGAACGTCCTGGTGCATACCGCTGCGGCCAGTAGAAACGCTTTTGATCTTATCAACAACGTCCATACCTTCAACCACTTCTGCGAATACGCAATAGCCCCAACCCTGCAGGCTTTCGCCAGAGAAGTTCAGGAAGTCGTTGTCAGCCACGTTGATGAAGAACTGTGCGGTTGCAGAGTGCGGCGCCTGAGTACGCGCCATTGCCAGCGTACCACGGGTGTTTTTCAGGCCGTTGTTCGCTTCGTTTTTGATCGCTTCTTTGGTTTCTTTCTGGTTCATGCCCGGTTCGAAACCGCCACCCTGGATCATAAAGCCGTTGATCACACGGTGGAAAATTGTGTTGTTGTAGAAACCTTCGCGGCAGTAGTCCAGGAAGTTTTTAACTGTTTCAGGCGCTTTGTCATCAAAGGTTTTGATTACGATATCGCCATGATTAGTGTGGAAAGTAACCATTTTTGCATCCTGTTCCGTTATTGTGGTGCGTCGACCCGTGTTCGAGTCACATATAGGGGCTTGTTATAGCATAACCACAGGATGCGATCACCTTGCATTGTGTGCTGCTTCAGGTTTGAATTACGGGTAGAATACCCGGTTTTCGTCCACACACGTGTTTACATGGAATCTTCGATGTTAAAAATCTTTAATACAATGACGCGCCAAAAAGAGGAATTTAAACCTATCCATGCCGGGGAAGTTGGCATGTACGTGTGTGGTATTACGGTTTACGATCTCTGTCATATCGGCCATGGCCGTACCTTTGTTGCCTTTGACGTTGTTTCGCGCTACCTGCGTTTCCTGGGCTACAACCTGAAGTACGTCCGCAATATCACCGATATCGACGACAAAATCATTAAGCGTGCTAATGAAAACGGCGAAAGCTTTGTCGCGCTGGTGGATCGTATGATCGTGGAAATGCACAACGATTTTGATGCGTTAAATATTCTGCGCCCGGACAGTGAACCGCGTGCGACCCACCATATTCACGAAATTATCGACATCACCGAAAAGCTGATTGAACGTGGTCATGCCTATGTTGCAGATAACGGCGACGTGATGTTCTCCGTGCCGACCGATCCGGCGTATGGCCAGTTATCCCGTCAGGATCTGGATCAACTGCAGGCCGGTGCGCGTGTCGATGTGGTCGACGTGAAACGTAATCCGATGGACTTTGTCCTGTGGAAGATGTCCAAAGAGGGCGAACCAAGCTGGCCATCCCCGTGGGGTGAAGGGCGTCCAGGCTGGCACATCGAGTGTTCTGCGATGAACTGCAAACAGCTGGGTAAACATTTCGATATTCACGGTGGCGGCTCTGACCTGATGTTCCCGCACCACGAAAACGAAATCGCGCAGTCTACCTGTGCCCACGGTGGCGAGTACGTTAACTACTGGATGCACTCCGGAATGGTGATGGTTGACCGTGAGAAGATGTCCAAATCGCTGGATAACTTCTTTACCGTGCGTGACGTGCTGAAATATTACGATGCGGAAACGGTGCGTTATTTCCTGATGTCTGGTCACTACCGTAGCCAGTTGAACTACAGCGAAGAGAACCTGAAGCAGGCACGCTCCGCTCTGGAGCGCCTCTACACTGCGCTGCGCGGTACGGATAAATCGGCTGCACCGGCGGGTGGCGAGGTCTTTGAAGCGAGGTTTGTGGAGGTGATGAATGATGATTTCAATACCCCGGAAGCCTACTCCGTATTGTTCGACATGGCGCGTGAAGTAAACCGTCTGAAGTCTGAAGATATGGCGGCGGCAAACGCGCTGGCCTCTCATCTGCGTAAGCTTTCTGCCGTTCTGGGTCTACTGGAGCAGGAGCCGGACGTGTTCCTGCAAAGCGGTGCTCAGGCGGATGAGGGTGAAGTCGCGGAGATCGAAGCCCTGATTAAGGCACGTCTGGAAGCGCGTCAGGCGAAAGACTGGGCGGCGGCAGATGCGGCGCGTAACCGTCTGACTGAGATGGGCATTATTCTGGAAGACGGCCCGCAGGGAACCACCTGGCGTCGTAAGTAATTTTCCCCTCATCCTGACCCTCTCTCTTTGGGGGAGGGGGCAAATACGAAAAACGGCAACCTGAGTTGCCGTTTTGCTTTTATCTCCGCTTCCACCATAACAGCCCCATCAACACGCCCCCCGGCAGCCAGACCCACAGTAATTCAGAGATAATCACTTGATGCCCGTACGGCGTGGCATAACGCGACAGGGCAAATGGCGCGACTTTAATCACCTGCCACGGCGCGAAGAACCGTTCATCTGACCACGGCCAAAGCCAGCCGACCCCTTTGCCGCCTGTCGTCACCGAATCGAGTAAGCTGTGAGAGAGCAGTGAGACCGTCAAAAACAGCCAGCAGCGCATTAGCCCGGCTCTGAACCACCGTCGACCGACCAGGACACAGAGAATTGGCACGATGAACGCAAACAACAACGAATGCGTAAACCCGCGATGGCCGAAAATATTGCCGTAGGCCACACCGAATTTAAACGCCAGAACATCGGCATCCGGCAGCATGGCAAGGACAATTCCGGCAAAAAGTAAACGAGGAGGGATCACTTTAGTGCCCAGGCCTAAGCCCAGACAAAGTGGTACAGCGGCGTGGGTGATAATGGTCGGCATCGTAATAATCCATGGTAAATCATGGAAATATAGCAGTTAATCGGCCTGGGTAACGCGTAGCTAAATCTGAAATTATGCGGATTCCCGTGCGATAAGCTGCCCGGAAAGCGTAATTCGCTGGGTTTGCAGTTCTGGCTCTTTCAGTTTACGAATCATCAGCCCGGCAGCCTGGCGGCCGGTCTCTTCACTGGCTGAAGAGACGTAGGTGAACGACGGAGAGGTGAGATTAACATGCAGCATATCTTCAAAGCCCACCAGTGCGACCTGTTGCGTTAAAAACACATCTTTCCCGACGGTGCGCCCCACATGATGGATCCCGGAAATGGAGCCGATCATCGCATCTGGTGAATGGCAAAGCAGGGCGGTGATGGTGTTGTTTTTCTCCAGCAACTGACGTGTCGCCAAACCTGCAGCCTGGGTGTCGTCGCTACAGGCCGGGGCTGACTCTTCACGATTAACCAGGCCGTATTGTGCCATTGCGCTACGAAAACCGAGCAGGCGCTGTTCGCGAATAAGGCAGCCTTCACGTCCACCAATGTAGGCAATATTGCGGTGACCGCGTTCAATAAGGTAACGGGTTGCCAGGCTTGCGGCCTGGCGGTTATCACGCATCACCAGATTGCAGGGCTCATTCAGCAGGGACTGTGAGACGGCAACCAGAGGTAACGGGCATTCACGGATTTGTGCGGGTAGAGAGGATGTGCGCGTATCCGAGGCCAGATAAATGACGCCAGCCACCCCTTGCTGTTTAAACGAGAGCAGGCAGCGTTCAAGATGTTCGTGGTCGTTAAGCGGTTGACCGAGAAAAACCATAAACCCTTGTTTTTCTAGCTCCTGCACGATGCTTGCCATCACCTTAATGGAGAAGCTGTCGCTGAAATCACGCAGGATAAGGCCGATAAGATTGGAGGTATTGGCGCGAAGATTCGCGGCGGCGACGTTGTGAACATACCCGAGCGTATTGATGGCAGCATGGACTTTCTCAATGGTCGCTTCTGAGATTTTCCCTTTCTGGCGGAGTACCAGCGATACGGTAGATACCGATACGCCAGCCTGCTTTGCGACATCAATAATGCTGACTTTCTTCAAAACCGCTCCCTGAAATTTACCGATTATCAGCCAGATAAGACAACGTCTCCCAGAGTACAGGAGACGTGTCAGTCCGGCATCTTATTATTTGCCGATCATGGTGGACATGGTTTGGGCGATAAACTGTGCTCTGGCTCCAAATATTACCTGGATGCCGTTGTCCCCGACAAAGACCACGCCGCGTGCGCCAAGACCGTTCAGACCATCCTTATCCACCTCATCGCTTTTTGCCACTTCAAGGCGCAAGCGAGTGATGCACGAGCCCACGGAGTCGATGTTCTTCGCGCCACCCAGCAGAGTGATAATCTCGGTCGCAATTTCGGTGTCGGTTTTATCGTCCGTGGTGGTGGTGACTTCAGTACGGCCCGGCGTTTTAACATCGAAACGGCGAATGACGTAGCGGAAGGTGAAGTAGTAAATCAGCGCCATCGGGATACCGATAATGACCGCGTTCAGGAAGTTGGTTTGATAGCCATTAAATGATGGCAGGATCCCAAACGACAGGTAGTCGATAAACCCGGCAGAGAACGATTTTGCAATGTGCGCATGCAGCAGGTACATCGTCATGTAGGCCAGGCCGGCCATAATGGCGTTAAAGACGTACAGGATTGGCGCAACAAAAATAAAGGTGAACTCGACTGGTTCGGTAATGCCTGTCAGGAAGCAGGTTAATGCTGCGGAGAACAGAATGCCGAAGGCGATCTTTTTGTTTTTGGTGTGAGCTTCGTGATACATCGCAAGGCATGCCGCAGGCAGTGCAAACAGCATCAGCGGGAACTCACCCTGCATGAACTTACCGGCATTCTGGTAGGTATCGCTGCTGAAGGATTTTGTCCCTTCTTCCAGCATTTTGAACCAGATAGTCTGGTCGCCATGGATCACCTGGCCTGCCTGGGTGGTGTAGTCGCCAAACGAGTACCAGAACGAAGGATACCAGATGTGGTGCAGGCCAAGCGGGATGAGTGCGCGTTCAACCAGACCGAAGATAAAGGTCGATGCGGCCTGATTATCTCCGTTAACAATAACGGAAAGCGCATCGATACCCGCCTGGATGTGTTGCCAGACGTAGGGCAGCAGCAGACCAAGAACGAAGGATAAAAAAGCGGTGGCAATGGCGACAAAACGTTTACCCGAGAAGAAGCCGAGGAATTCCGGCAACTGCATGGTGTGGAAACGGTTGTAGCACCACGCGGCGAGAATACCGCAAATCAGACCGCCGAAAACGCCCATCTGTAAGGTGGGGATCCCCACGACCATCGCGTATTTTCCACCCTGGGAAGCCATCTCTGGCGTGATGCTGAGCACCGTTCCGATGGTGATGTTTGTGACAAAAACCGACACCGCAGCGGAGAGTGCGGCGATACCGGATTCCGATGCCAGACCCACAGCAGAGCCGATAGCGAACAGCATCGGCAGGTTATCAAAAATGACGCCACCCGCGTTCATCATCAGTGGCAGATGGAATTTATCCCCGAAGGCCAACAGCAGACCTGCAGCAGGAAGGAGTGAAATTGGCAGCATTAATGCGCGACCAATCATCGATAACTTTGACAACGATTTAACAAACCCTGATATCAGACTCATGCTGATTTCCCCCGAGTAGCGCCTTTAATTGGCGCTGTTATTGTAAGTATAACGTTTTAGTAGAACGTTCTACTTATCGTGAGGAAAGTGTGAAATTCGTGCAACTAAATTTTCACTTTTCAACAGATGAAATAGTGATTTTTTGAAGTTGATCGATAATTAACCGCGATGGAAATAGGGAGATTTGTCGGGAGTAGGAGGGGGATTCCCCTCTCTCCCCAAAGGGGCGAGAGAAAAAGGGCCTGATGCGAGGGAGAGTAAAAATAGCGCTGAACAGTCCCCTCTCCCTGTGGGAGAGGGAGCAGACGACTTACGCCGTCACCGTCACACTCTGACCTTCAAAACTCACGGTCTGCCCCGCGACGATCTTGCAACGTTTACGGGTTTCAACCGCACCGTCCACTTTAACCAGACCATCAGCAATGGCGATTTTGGCCTGTGCGCCACTCTCGCTCCAGCCTTCCAGTTTTAGCAGATCGCACAACTCAACGTGCGGGTGTTTACCTAATGCAAATGTGGACATCTTACGCTTCCTCTACGTCGTGATACTCTTCGCATGCCTGCAAAGTATTTTGAATCAGGGTTGCCACGGTCATTGGACCTACACCGCCCGGAACCGGAGTGATGTAGGATGCGCGTGCTGCGGCATCTTCAAACACCACGTCGCCAACCACTTTGCCGCTTTCAAGACGGTTAATGCCCACGTCCACAACAATTGCGCCTTCTTTGATCCACTCACCAGGGATAAAGCCGGGTTTACCCACTGCGACGATCAGCAGATCGGCGTTCTCAACATGGTGACGCAGGTTTTTCGTAAAGCGGTGGGTCACGGTCGTGGTGCAACCTGCCAGCAGAAGCTCCATGCTCATGGGACGGCCAACGATATTAGACGCGCCAATCACCACGGCATTCAGGCCATAGGTATCAATGTTGTAGCGCTCCAGCAGGGTAACAATGCCGCGCGGAGTGCATGGGCGCAGACGTGGCGCGCGCTGGCACAGACGGCCAACGTTATACGGATGGAAACCATCCACGTCTTTATCAGGCGCAATACGTTCAAGGACCTTCACGTTGTCGATGCCAGCAGGCAGAGGCAACTGCACCAGAATACCGTCGATTTCTTTATCGGCATTCAGGGTGTCAATCAGCTCAAGCAGTTCTGCTTCGCTGGTGGTTTCTGGCAAATCGTATGAGCGGGAGACGAACCCCACTTCTTCGCACGCTTTGCGTTTGCTGCCGACATAAATCTGCGATGCCGGGTTGCTGCCGACCAGCACAACAGCTAACCCTGGTGCACGAAGTCCAGCCGCTTTTCGCGCCTTCACTTTTTCCGCGACTTCAGAGCGCACCTGCTGCGCAATCGTTTTACCGTCAATAATCTTTGCTGCCATCAGAGAGAGGATTCCGTCTGTAACGTTTGAAAGGGGGATTGCCTATATTTTGTCAGAAGCGAGCGCCGCTGTCAGTCACCCATTGCGAGATTTCCACATTGGCCCCTTTGCTGATGGCATAAACCCTTTTTTATGTGTGGGCGTTTTCTTAGTGGGAATTAGGATGTAACCAGGAGATATCACAGTGTTTGGACATATTTTTATATTTATTGTTGCGCTACTTTATCTCTCCTGAAATAAGCCTTCAATTAATTGATTGAACGTATTTCTTATTCCCGATTATCGCGGGAAGGGCTTTCTACATTTTAAAGGAATAGACATGAAACTCAGCAATATTGCTTCAACCGTTATTGCGGCCCTGGTGCTGGCCGCTGGTGCTGCACACGCAGAAGATCCTGTAACACCGGTTTATGTTAATGGCGGAACGGTACATTTTAAAGGTGAATTGGTTAACGCAGCATGTTCTGTGAATACTGAGTCTTCCGATCAAATTGTTAATCTCGGTCAATACCGTACGGCGAAATTCACCAAAGTTGGTGACACGACCTCGAATATTCCTTTCAACATCGTACTGAATGACTGTGATCCGCTGGTAGCGAAAACTGCAGCCGTAGCCTTTACCGGTCAGATTGATCCAACTGACAAAACGTTGTTGGCAGTAACGTCCGGCAGCAACGACAACACAGCAAAAGGTGTTGGTATCGAGATCCTCGATAACAAATCCAGCACGCTGACCCCGGATGGCGCGTCCTTCTCCGCGGCGCAGAGCCTGATTCAGGGGACGAACACCCTGAGCTTTACCGCACGTTATAAATCCACTGCAGCCACCACTGAACCTGGCATGGCTAACGCGGATGCAACCTTCGTAATGAAATACGAATAAGCCTTTTCCACAGGGATGTTTCCGGCCTCAGGGAGGAGGCCACTTTCACGCTAAAGCTGAGAATGAAAGATGATCAGGAAAAGGATGCTGCTGGCACTCGCGTTTGCACCATCAGTGATGGCACACACTGTCATCGTGGATGGCGGGCAGGTTCATATCAGAGGCGAACTGGTCAATGGCGGTTGCGCTGTGGCGTCTGACAGCCAACATATGCGGGTCGAAATGGGACAGTACCGGACCAATTCGTTTTCTGGCGTGGGGAGTTTTTCTACGGTCAATGTCCCTTTTGCCATACGGTTGGTGGATTGCAGCATGGATGTCTCACGCAGCGTGGGGATCCAGTTTCAGGGCGTAACGCCAGCGGAAGATCCACAGGTCTTTATCGCGACATCGCGGGCGGGAGAGGCCCCGGTAAACAGTGGCGTCGGGCTGGCCCTTTTTGACGAACAGCAACGGCAGATTATCCCAAATACGGCCCCGACGAGCACATTACCGCTAGAAACGAGCGAGCTTGCTTTTCATTTTAGCGCCCGTTATCGGGCGATTTCCGAACATCTTGTACCGGGCAATATTCAGTCTGATGTCTGGTTTACATTGATTTATCCATAACGCCGTACACACCCGCGAACATATTATTAAAGGTATTGTAGTGATGAACGCCATGTTTAAATCAGGCCTGATCTTCTCTCTTATTTTGATGCTTTTTTCTCTGCCGGCCAGTGCGTCCGGTGGTATTGCGCTGGGCGCAACACGCGTTATTTATCCGGCGGAAGCGAAACAAACATCGCTGGCGATTACAAACAGCAATAAGCAGGAACGTTATTTAATTAACGCCTGGATCGAAAACGATCGTGGTGAAAAAGAAAAAAGCTTCGTTGTTACGCCGCCGCTGTTTGTCAGTGAACCTGACAGCGAAAATACGCTGCGTATTATTTATACAGGCGCACCACTGCCCACCGATCGCGAGTCCCTCTTCTGGATGAATGTGAAAGCGATCCCATCAGTGAATAAGGCCACACTGGAAGGAAAAAACGTCCTGCAACTGGCTATTTTGTCGCGCATTAAGCTGTTCGTTCGTCCTAATAACCTGGCGATGCCGCCGGAAGAGGCGCTCTCTCAGTTACGCTTTGAACGAACGGGGGATCACCTGAAGGTGAGTAATGCTTCTCCGTATTATGTGACGCTGGTTAATCTGCAACTGGGTGGGCAGAAGCTGGATAACCTGATGATTGCCCCTAAAAATTCGGCGCAGCAACGCCTCCCGGCGGCTGCGGGCGGCACGCTTTCCTGGCAGAGTGTGAATGACTATGGGGCGATCACCCCGGCGCGCCGCGTCAGCCTGTAAGCAGAGCCTGGTAATGAACACTCAATGGCGTTACTGCCCGGTAGCTCTGGCTTTGATGACAACGCTCTGGCCGTTTAACGGGTGGAGCGAAAGCTACTTTAATCCTGCGTTTTTATCAGACGACACCGCGAGCGTGGCGGATTTGTCACGTTTTGAACAAGGCCATCAGCAGGCTCCGGGCCTCTATCGCGTAGATATCTGGCGTAACGATGAGTTTATCGGCACGCAGGATGTGCGTTTTGAAGCGGCCACCGGGAGCACCTCTCCTGTTGCAGGCGGGTTATCTCCGTGTATCACGCGTGCGATGCTGGATCGTTTTGGTGTCAATATCACCGCTTTTCCTGAGCTGGCCGCTGTTAAAGGGGAGGCATGTGTTCCGTTGACCACGGTACTTCCTGGTAGCGAGGTGGCATTTAACTTTTCAGCTCAGCGCCTTAACGTCAGCTTGCCGCAGGTGGCATTACAGAACAGTGCGCGGGGCTATATTCCGCCTGAACAATGGGATGAAGGAATTCCGGCTGCGTTGCTGAACTACAGCTTTAGCGGCAATCGGGGCAGCGATGACGACAGCTATTATCTCAGCCTGCAAAGTGGTCTTAACTATGGCGCCTGGCGGTTGCGCAACAATGGCGCGTGGCGCTACACGCAAAGCAATGGCCAGCGACACAATGCCTGGCAGAATATCGGCACATGGGCGCAGCGTACGGTTATCCCGCTGAAGAGTGAGCTGGTGCTGGGCGACAGCAATACCGGTAACGACGTCTTTGATAGCGTTGGCTTTCGCGGGGGCCGCCTCTTTTCTTCCGACAGCATGTATCCGGACAGCCTGCAAGGCTACGCGCCAACCGTGCGCGGTATCGCCCGTACCCCGGCAAAAGTGGTGATTCGCCAGAACGGTTACGTGATTTATCAAAGCTATGTGCAGGCAGGGGCGTTTGCCATCAGTGATTTGAACCCTACCTCTTCAAGCGGCGATTTGGACGTCACGGTCGAAGAGAAAGATGGCAGCCAGCAACGGTATACCGTGCCGTACTCTACTGTGCCTTTGCTCCAGCGCGAAGGGCGCTGGAAATATGATCTGGTGGCCGGGGATTACCGCAGCGGCAACAGCGAACAGGATACACCGTTCTTTACACAGGGGACGCTGATTGCCGGTCTGGCTGAGGGCTACACGTTATATGGCGGGACACAGCTGGCCTCACGGTATACCGCTCTGGCGATTGGCGCGGGAAAAAACCTTGGTGACTGGGGGGCGGTCTCGCTCGATTTAACCCATGCCCGAAGCCAACTGGCGGATGACAGCCGCCATGAAGGCCAGTCGTTGCGTTTTCTCTACGCAAAATCGCTTAACGGAATGGGCACTAACTTCCAGTTGCTGGGCTATCGCTACTCCACGAAGGGGTTTTATACCCTGGATGACGTGGCATGGAACGCCATGGAAGGCTATCAGTACGGTGATAGTAAAGATGAAGATGGCGTGCCGGATGTTCAGAGTTATCACAACCTGACGTGGAATAAAAAAGGGCGCTTTCAGCTCAACATTTCACAGTCTCTCGGGGACTATGGTTCCGTGTATGTCTCGGGTAGCGAGCAGACTTATTGGGGAACCAGCGACTCAAATGTCTGGTATCAACTGGGTTACGCCGGGGGATGGCAGGGCATCAGCTATTCCGTGTCGTGGTCGTGGAACCAGGCGGTCGGTATTAGCGGCACTGACAGGCTCGCATCGGTTAACGTTTCCATACCATTCAGTTTATTTACCCGCCACGGTTACCGCCGCGATAACGCGCTGGACAGAGCTTATGCCACGGCATCGGCCAGCCGAAACAGCGACGGTGATACCAGCTGGCAAACCGGGGTCAGCGGCACGCTGCTGGAAGATCGCAACCTGAGTTATAGCGTGACGCAAGGGCATACCAGCACGAACGGGACCAGTGGGAGCGCCAGTGCTAACTGGCAGGCAACCTATGGCACGCTGGGGATGGGGTATAACTATGCCCGCGATCAGCATGACCTGAACTGGCAGCTTTCCGGTGGCGTAGTGGGCCACGCCGACGGTGTCACCTTTAGCCAGCCGTTAGGGGATACCAACGTCCTCATTAAAGCGCCGGGTGCAGCGGGGGTTAGTGTCGAAAACCAGACCGGGGTAAGAACCGACTGGCGGGGTTATGCGGTGATGCCCTATGCCACGGTTTATCGCTATAACCGCGTAGCGCTGGATACCAACACCATGAGCAACAACACCGATATTGAAAATAACGTAAGCAGCGTTGTCCCGACTAAAGGTGCGTTGGTTCGCGCCAGTTTTGATGCGCGTATTGGTGTACGAGCCTTGCTGACGGTGAAACGCGGCAATCAGCCTTTACCTTTTGGCGCAATTGTGCGGGAAACGCAAAGTGGCGTCACCAGCATGGTCGGGGATGATGGACAGATTTACCTGAGTGGGTTGCCGCTGGAAGGTGAACTGCTGATCCAGTGGGGCAATGGGGCGGGTTCGCAATGCCGGGCATCTTACCGACTGCCAGAAAAGAGCCTGCAACAGGCGATCACACTTAAGGAGATCCGCTGTGATTAAGATTCGCTACCTGATGTTGACGCTTCTGGTTGTGTTGCCTGTGACAAAGGCAATGGCCACTGTATGTGTTAATGAAAAAGGCGTCCCAACCGATGTGTATTACGATTTAACGGATACCTTTAACAGTTCGAATAATCAGGTTGGACAAGTTGTCACGCTTAGCGAGAAGTCGCAATGGGTGGGAGTTAATGCCGTTTGTCCAAAGGGGACGTCGGGGAACACCACCAAGCGCAGCTATGTGACGGATTTCCCGGTGACGGGGACCATTGATGGCTATCAGTACCTGAAGCTGAATGAGTATCTGGACGGGGCGATGAAAATCACGGACAGCTATTCTGGCGTGTTTTACCCCCCGAAGAATTACATTCAGATGGGGAGTCACCCCAATGTCTCCAAAAATCTGCCGTTTGGGGTTCAGGATTCAAGCCTGGTGTTCCGTCTTAGGGTAACGCGGCGTTTTATCAATATGGTGGTGATTCCGCGTGAGACGATGTTCCGTGTGTATGTCACAACGACCTCCTCGGATCCGTTGAGCACTCCGGTCTATACCATCAGTTACAGCGGGACAATTCAGGTTCCGCAAAGTTGTACCATCAACGCCGGTAGCATTGTGGAGTTTGATTTTGGAGATATTGGCGCGTCGTTATTCAGTAAAGCCGGGGCCGGCAATCGCCCGGAAGGGATTGCGGCGAAAACAAAATCGATCGCCATTAAATGCACAAACGTGGAAGCGAATGCTTACTTAACCATGCGTATTGAAGCGGAAAAAGTCTCCGGCAGTGCGCTGGTGTCGGATAACCCGGACGTGGGATTTGTGGTGGCAAATGCGTCCGGAACACCGCTCACGCCGAATAATTTGGGCAGTATTATTCCCTTCCGGCTGGACGATAACGCGTCTGCGCAAGTCGGGATTATGGCGTGGCCGGTGAGTATTACAGGCAATAAACCGGCTGAAGGACGATTCACCTCGCGGGGTTACTTGCGTGTGGATTACCAGTAAGGAGGCGTCATGCATAAAGTGATTGTTGCGGCGGGGATGATGGCCTTCTTATGGCCGCGTCTGGCGCTCGCTGAAACGCCGTTGGGAGAAATCAACATTCAACTCTATGGCAACATAGTGGATTTCACCTGTGTGGCGGAGGGCAGTGACAGCGATAAGTCTGTTACGTTGGGTACGTGGCCAACGAAACAACTCAGCACCACGGGGAGCCGGACGCAGCCTGTCTCATTTACTCTAAAGCTAAGCGGATGCCCGCCCGGTTCCGCCTCTATTACCTTCTCGGGTAAGGCTGACGGCAGCGACAGTCGTTTGTTGGCGCTGAACGATGGCAGCCAGGCCAGTCACGTGGCGGTGGAGATTCGTGATGGCGATAAAACGCCTCTGGCATTGCAACAAGCCAGCCAGGCGGTAGAGGTTGATGCACAGGGAAATGCGATGCTGTCGTTTTATGCCAATTATATAGCTACTGCAGATAATCCTCAGCCAGGCCGGGCTGATGCTGATGCAACCTTTATGATTAATTATAATTAGGGCTGACCGCACTCCCTGCCACTTGTGTAAGTGGCAGGGAGTGAATTCAGGTTAAAGTAGCTCGTGGGTCTTGGCGTAATCAATTAACTCCACAATGGTTTGCACACCCAATTTAGAATAGATATTGGATTTGTGTGCGCTTATCGTTTTGTTACTTAGCAGTAATTGCTCCGCTATCTCTTTATTTGACAATCCATTTGCCAGATAACGGAGCACCGTCACTTCCCGGTTTGATAATGGCATATCAGTGGATATTCCATCCCGAGATCCAAGATGATTTATAAAGCTCAAGGTTTCTGAAGGGAAAAATGAATAGCCATTCAGCAACATGTCGACCGCACTGTAGATATCGCCCAAATCTTTTCGTTTACTGACAAAACCATTTGCTCCGGCACGAATAGCACGCCCGGCATAAAAGGACTCCGATTTTGATGACAGGAATAGAACTTTGATGTTTTTGTTTAAGTTCTTGATTCTCTTAAGTAATGAAAAGCCATCAGTTCCCGAAAGTTCAATGTCAAGGATCACCAGATCAATCGCATGGTTGCGTATGCAGTCAAGCACTTCATGGCTATCACCTGACTTAAGTTTGATCACGATATTTTTATTTTTCTGTAGCAGGACTTCTATCGACATTCTGACGATAGGGTGTTCGTCCATAATGATAACGGATGCCGGTTTCATTTTATATGCCTCAGATTGTTAAAAGCGTTGTGCTGAGCTTTTGCTAAAACTCTCGGAAAGCCGGAAGGATAATTATGTAGATCCTTATACGGTAGTATTTCCCTGGAAAGAACGAAAGCATCCTTGTTAGCGTAGCGATGGAATCAATGCCTCAGCGTGGTTATGTCATTTGGCTGGTAATAGCAAAAAGTTTTTTCTTATTCATGTTTGAAACACGTCTTATTATACCGTGTAAGTTTTCTCCGAAAAGCCTGTAAATTACTATTGGTTTATTGATGGATATTATCTTCTGGATTGGAAGATCTATTATTTTAAATTTGGATAAATTAACCTGTTATTCCATTTGTATTGGACTTTCATCTTCATGTAATAACAAAAAATAACACATATCGCTGTGTGTTGATCAAATGTTAATAAAATAGCGGTCCGATCCTGAGCCTTTTTCCCGACATAAAGGGATCCAGATCTGGCTACAGGGCGCAATACCTTCATCTGAAAGCAATAGGCGTCAGCGAAAAAAAATTGCTGTCTGAACAGCAGGATATGCTGTCTATTCCACAGTGTCATGCCAGCCATTATCGGTAATATGCTTGTTTTTAAATCGTTATCATCTCTTAACCGAATAGTTATTATCTTAACGTATGGATAAAAATACTGCTTTTTAGGATTTTGTCGGTTTTTCGCTTTGTTTAACCTGGTAAATTAGGAATAGTTGTAATATGGAGTGCTTTGTTAAAAATCAACACAAAATTAACATGCTGTGTAAGTAATTTCTTAAAGGTCTTTAGGAATTAAAGGCTTAATTCATGTGTTAAAAGGTAAAGTCTGAGAGATTATTGAGAAGATGCAGGAGTTGCTGACGGTGGTGTAAACCCAATTTATCCAGAATACAGCCCAGGCGATAAACGACACGGCTATAGGGGCGGTTTTGCGCCAGCGCGATGTCGCGTAACGATTTTCCGCGAGAGAGTTCCTGTAATACAGGCCATTCATCCCGGGAAAACCACTCTTTATTGATCCCCGGAGGTTCGTCTTCAAGAAGCCCCTGCTGAATGACGGCTGCTGGCAACTGGCGTTCGAGAATCTGAAACGGCCCCGCAGCTTTGCAGAAGAGCCGGGTATCGTAATCATCAGCACGGATCAACAGATGCGGGGTGAGGAAAGGGGGGTAAAGACTGTATCTGCGCAACTGGTCCAGCATCTCGATAAGCGTTGTCGTGTTGCTGTCGGTATCCACAACCAGCCGCGCTGATGGCCATAGCTCAAGTGCATTAAACGCAGGTTCCAGCGTTTCGTAGTCGTAGCAGTTACTCAGGGGATATTGCCCATGCAGAAAACCGGCACGCAGGAAATTATCCTGAGTAACCAGGATAATGAAGGGGGCATCCGTTTTGCGCGTCTGGTTAACTGACTGGCTCAAAAATTCGAGACGATCAAAAAAAGGCAGGCGAAGAGGCGAGTGCGCAAATCCCAGTGAATCACTCCCTGTGCGACGTCGCCTGTATCGGCGTACTGTCATGCGCATCGTTTTCCTCCTGGCGATGACCGTTTAATTCTACGGCCACTGCCTGGATGGCCAGTGATATCCCTGGCCCAGTCCCGCTCCTGCCTGCAGTGCAAATGCATGATCCCTTTTTGTCTCAATTCCTTCGATAAGCACCTGCCCGGCAATCTGCGAACAGAGATTCACCAACTGCGCAAGCGCAGGGGTTGCACGTAATCTCCAGAACGCCATTTTATCGATCTTGATCCCGCTCAACGGTAAACGGCAGGATAAAAATGGATGTATTGATGTTTCATCAACGTCATCCAGCCAGATCCTGTGGCCCTGAAGGCTCAATTGTTGCAAATGCCTGACAACACATTCTCGTAGCGGCATAGGCAGTGCAAAAAGAGAGGTCGGTTCGACGATTTCAATGTTTAGCCGTGGGCCGCCCCGACGCAGCAATCGCTGGAAAGCGTCCGTCAGGGTGAAGACAGTTATCGGCAGATTGATAAAAAGCGTATGGCCCGGAGGGGAATTTTTAAACGTGGCGAGTTGTGCCTCAAGCAACAAAAGTGATTGCTCAGGAGACTGCTCCTGAAAGAAAGGTTCACTTTTACGGTGAGGGGAGAGCACGCTGAGCACTTCGACACCGACAGTGCGTGAGGATGCGAGGGCGACGATAGGTTCCAGTTTGATACCGGTGATGTCGCGAGAAATTCGGCGTAACCGGCTGATATCGCCATTTGGCGGAGAGGTCTTCCATATCAGGTTTAGCGCTGTCACTCCATTGTCCTGTTGTTTGCCGGCCTCCAGGCGGCCGGGATACCACAGGAGAGTGTGACTGTACGAGAAACGTGAAAACAGCAGGCGTTACTTAATTGTGACCAGGCTTTTTCGCAGTGATACTTGCAATTCGAGGAGAAAAGAAAGGGGGATAAATGTTGAAAAAATCGACGTATATACAGGCGACTAGCGGCGATAAGAGGAGAAGAGTGGTAATCGTGCCAAAAGGCATTGACTCACCTGCTATTGACCGTATAATTCCACGCGTTTCACCGCCACGAAGTTTACTCTTCTCAGTGCGCCCTTAGCTCAGTTGGATAGAGCAACGGCCTTCTAAGCCGTAGGTCGTAGGTTCGAATCCTACAGGGCGTACCATTAAATTTCAATAACTTATGACTCATTTACTTCCTTCATATTTCCGCCATGGGACATATTTGGGACATCAACCCCAAAAAGCTTCCTGTGCTGGGTGTGCCCAGAATGCGACTATGATGAACCTATCTGAATGTAATTAGCCCACCTGATGGTGGGCTTTAAATATTATTGATTAGTCTGCTGCTGAGATGACATCATTCTCATTAGCATATGTCTTGATTTTTCAAGATTCATTTCAACAAGATAATAAAATGCTGCCCCTACAGCAATGGCAGAGGCTAAAGCGATCACAGCATACGGTATGCTATATGAATGATTTCTTGATATCTCGACAAATATTATGTAATGGAAAAGATATATCGAGAAACTCCACTTGCCGAGGTATGTTAAAACCTTACTCCTCATCACTTTTCCCCATACCCCTCTCCCGTTGATAAGCAACATCAGCACAACGGACCATCCCAGACTCAGAGCCACGAACTCCCTTCCCAGATAGTCAGTCATAGGTACGCCAAACAGATAATTAAGCACGCCAGGCGAAGCGATTATCATAGCGATAAAGATCGCGGTAACTATAAAGTCACTGACTTTCTCATTCACGTTAAAATCTCTGTTCACATATAATGTCGCAGCCATGATTCCGAACAGGAAACACGGCAGATACCATGTCGTATATGATGTGTACTCAACGCTAGAAGGAGTTTTTGACTCAGGGAAAAAGAACTGGTGAGCAGCTATTGAAAAAATGCAGAAAATAATAAAAAGAGATGATTTATTTAACTTTCTGAATATATAAAAATATATAAATGCAAATACAGGAAGTACAAAGTAGAACTTAAATTCCACAGGGATTGTCCACATGTGGTAAAAGCCTATATCAAATGCAATGACACTTGGTATTTTTTCAACAGGGTAATATCCAGCATAACAATATATTGTTACTGCAATTGCGAACAAAGGAAGAATCCTGATGACACGGCCCACACAATATGATGTAAGTTCTCTGGCAGAAAATCCCTTGTAGAAGAATTTATACGACAACAAAAAAGCACTCAGAACAAAGAA
Source organism: Enterobacter sp. RHBSTW-00994 (assembly GCF_013782625.1). Classification (NCBI taxonomy): domain Bacteria; kingdom Pseudomonadati; phylum Pseudomonadota; class Gammaproteobacteria; order Enterobacterales; family Enterobacteriaceae; genus Enterobacter; species Enterobacter sp. RHBSTW-00994. Next base: position 1,160,915 of record NZ_CP056199.1, read on the forward strand.
AAGCCAAACTCCATACTTCCCCATTCCTGATATGTATGGTGCTGTAGACGGGAACAGCATTGCTGATAGGTGCTGAGACAGAACGATTAACACGGCAACGCCGCGTATTCCATCTGCCGCATTCAAATGCCTGGACTCCATTTGTTTATCCATAATTCAATAAATTAAAACGATGCGTGATAGTGTACATGCCACATGTGCAGATCATCCAGTAATGATGACCATTGATCTTCTCCCGATTTGTAAACACTGTATGCATGAACAGTACACGCGTACATCATTAACGATGCGCGGGTTGGAGAGTTTGATGATTGTCCGGTGATGTGAGACAAAAATGGGACGCAAAGGCTTTTATATGCCTTTCGACCAATTTCTATCTTTTTCGAAGATGGGACGTGTGAGCGCCGTGGTGATGGGGTAAGTTGTTGTTAGCTCAGATAGTTCCAGGAACTTCTAAGCCGTAGGCCGTAGGTTCGAATCCTACAGGGCGTACCATTAAATTCAGTAAGTTACGCAAGTTTCAATCCAGTCTGATTTTCTCCTTGTACCGTATTTGTGTCATGATTATCAAAAATGGCATCTATTTTTTTGCCAGCCTGATTGTAAATAGACCCGTTTTAGTTCCATGCATTTTTTGAGATCCCGGCCAAATAATGGTGTTATCGATATTCCTCCGGCATCATATTGTTCAGTGATTCATGCGGGCGTTCACTGTTATATTCTGACAACCATTTTTCCGTGATTTCCCGTACTTCATTCAGCGTTCTGAACAGATAAAAATCGAGTATTTCCGTACGGTATGTCCGGTTAAAGCGCTCAATGAAAGCGTTCTGCGTCGGCATACCCGGCTGGATAAATTCCAGTTTTACTGCACATTTCTCTGCCCATTCAGCCAGTGCCAGAGAGATAAATTCCGGGCCGTTATCCATGCGAAGCATAGCGATCTCCTTCGTTGGCAGATTGATTATGCCGGATGATCTCTAAAAGTGAATGGTCCGTTTTGCCGGGATACTTACATAAATTTTCCAGACCTTGTTCAATATCGCGTAAATCGAGTCGCGCACCCGGTTTAGCCGGGAAGCTATTTAATAGCGAAACATAACGTCCGCTTTGTGGTGTGAATTTCACATGCCGGACAGTGCCTGGTAAAATAATAAGAGTAAGCTTACCTGAATTAAGATTTTGCTTAGGTGCAAGTATTCGCGTTGTGACATAACCGTGATTGACAAGTCGGTTTTGTAATACGCTCATTAGCGCATTAATCCCTTTTCCACCGAGGCAGTGACCTGTTGCCTGATCGGCAAGTTTCTGAAGCGGCAGCCAGTGGGGTAATTTTTCACGTGGCTGTAGCGTTACCTGCCGGATAGCGAAACACGGTATTTCATCAGGGAAATCAATTTGTTCTGAGATGACGTTCTTGGATGAAAGTCGTACGTCATGCACGGGCGGCGTCAGTTGCGCTTCGCGGGCTCGCTGGCTTTCCTGCTGGCGAATAAGCTGTTCGTCAGCTAATGGGGCGCTATATCCAGAGGGAAGGACAGAAAATAAAATGACGCTGCTATAAAGGGCGGGCTGAATCACACGCACGAAAAATTCCTTTTAATTTTTATATAATTATTGGCTAATAATCCATAATTTAGCCGATGGCAAGATAATGAAATTGCTCCACTGGAGTAATGTTCTTGTGCAGGCGTTAATAATAAGACTGGCCGACAGGCTGAGTAGGCTATTAAGAGATTTAATCATTGTCAATTCGTTATTTTTAGGAAGGGAATGCAAAAGGTTTATTTGGGGAGCGAATTAATTATTATGATGAATATGTCCTGTATTAAATTTGGGAATAATGTTTCTCATTGAGTGGGACTGTTGTTGCCTCTTTTGCCGTCCTGTGACGTGGATGACGACGATGATGTCAAAACAGACCTTTCACGAAGCGCAGGTAGCCAGTGACTGACAAGCGAATCAGAAGAAATCTGCGAGTCTTAGACAGCTTGCATGTGTAACGGTTTTGTATCAAAACTCACTCGTGAGAAGGTAAAAAAGGGGAGGGCAGTGGAGGTCAAAGGATGTGTATTACGGCCCTGGGCACAGTATTTCAGGGAATACATGCGTTAAATAAGAAGGTCCAAAATAAATAGAGTGCTAATGAATTTAGGTAATATTTCTTCACCTTAAGGCTTTCCTAATATTTTATTTGAACACTTTTTCTAATTGGATTTTTATCACTTTAAACCCAGCTATTAAAGTATTTTACACTTTTACGATTTATGTTGAGTGATAGTAATTATCATTAGCGTTTTTATATGCTTTAATCTTTTTCACTCGACTGTATGTTGTTATTCACCTGGGCTTATTAAGGATATTTCCATGAATTCTCGCTTATTGTCATGCTTTTCTCTCGCCTTATTATCGTCTTCAATTCTCCTTTCAACTCAATCAGTTGCAGCAGAGAATAATGAAGGCATTGTGGTGTACAACGCGCAACATGAAAACCTGGTGAAGTCGTGGGTTGATGATTTTACGAAAGAAACCGGTATTAAGGTGACGCTGCGTAATGGTGGTGATAGTGAGCTGGGGAATCAGCTTGTTCAGGAAGGAAGTGCATCTCCCGCGGATGTCTTTTTGACAGAAAACTCGCCGGCAATGGTGCTGGTCGATAATGCAAAACTGTTCGCACCATTAGATGCGGAAACATTAAAGCAGGTTCCTGCGGAATATCGTCCGGCTCATGGTCGTTGGATTGGTATTGCGGCACGTAGCACCGTATTTGTCTATAACCCTGAAAAACTCAGTGAAAAACAATTGCCTCTTTCTCTGATGGATCTGGCAAAACCTGAGTGGAAAGGGCGTTGGGCTGCGTCTCCGTCAGGGGCTGATTTCCAGGCGATTGTCAGCGCGATGCTGGAGCTGAAAGGTGAAAAGGCCACGCTGGAGTGGCTCAAAGCGATGAAAGCCAACTTTGTTGCCTATAAAGGTAACAGTACCGTGATGAAAGCGGTCAATGCGGGTCAGATTGACGGCGGCGTCATCTATCATTATTACCGTTTTGTGGATCAGTCCAAAACGGGTGAAAACAGCAAAAACACCCAGCTTTACTACTTCAAACATAAAGATCCCGGTGCATTTGTGAGCCTCTCTGGTGGTGGTGTTCTGGCTTCCAGTAAGCACAAAGAGCAGGCGCAGGCATTCATCAAATGGATCACCGGTAAAGAAGGACAGACATTGCTGAAAACCAACGACGCGTTTGAATATGCCGTGGGTGTTAATGCAGCGTCCAACCCGAAACTGGTTCCTCTGAAGGATCTGGATGCGCCGAAAGTTGAACCGTCTTCGCTCAACAGCAAGAAAGTCATCGATCTGATGACGCAAGCTGGTCTGCTGTGATCCAACGGGTAAAGTGAACGCCTTATGTCTGGTCTGAGTCTCACCCTCGGTAAAAATAGCCTGCGCCAGCCCGCGCGCAGGCGTCCTGCTTTGCCGATGGTCGCGTTAGCGGTGCTGTTTTCATTACTGGCGCTTTTGCCTTTGGGTTTTATTATTGCCACAGGCATAGAGACCGGCTGGGAAACCATTAAGGCTCTGGTGTTTCGCCCGCGTGTTGCTGAGTTGCTCAGCAACACGCTGTGGCTGGCCGCGCTGGCGGTTCCCGGTTGTATTATCCTGGGCGTGGCAATTGCCTGGCTGACGGAACGTACCACGCTGGCGGGCCGTCGGGTATGGTCTGCGCTTGCGGTCGCGCCGCTGGCAATCCCGGCGTTTGTCCAGAGTTATGCCTGGGTCAGTGCTGTTCCTTCGATGCATGGCCTCTCTTCTGGCATTTTTCTCTCTGTTTTGGCGTACTACCCGTTTATCTCTATGCCGGTGGCTGCGGTGTTGCGCCGTCTGGATCCTACGCTTGAAGATGTCGCCGCTTCGCTAGGAACACCGCCCTGGCACGTCTTTTTCCGCGTGGTGTTGCCGCAGTTAAAACTCGCGATCTGCGGTGGTGCGCTGTTGGTCGCGCTGCATTTGCTGGCAGAGTATGGCCTGTTTGTCATGATCCGTTTTGACACGTTCACCACTGCTATTTATGACCAGTTTCAGTCCACTTTTAGTGGCCCGGCAGCCAATATGCTGGCAGGGGTTCTGGCGCTGTGTTGCCTGGCAATACTTCTTCTGGAAGGGGCGACACGTGGCAAAGCGCGCTATGCCCGGATTGGTGCGGGAGCCGCGCGTGAGCAAAAGCGCTGGCCGCTGAGTCGCACTATGGCTGTGCTGGGGCAATTGCTGTTTATTGTATTGATCGTTCTTGCGCTGGGCGTTCCGCTGGGTGTGCTCTGCCGATGGATATGGCTTGGGGGCATTCAAAACTGGATGAGCGCCGATCTCTGGTTCTCCCTGCGCCAGACGCTGATGCTGGGGCTGGGGGGCGCGGGGTTGACGACAGTATGCGTTATTCCCATTGCCTGGCTGGGGATACGTTACCCGCACCGCCTTTTCCGAATGCTGGAAGGGTGTATATACATCACCAGTTCACTGCCGGGGATTGTAACTGCTCTGGCGCTGGTCACCGTGACCATTCATTATGCGCGCCCCATCTACCAGACAGAGGTAACGCTTTTTCTCGCATACCTGCTGATGTTTATGCCCAGAGCACTCATCAACCTGCGTGCCGGGATTGCACAAGCACCGGTTGAGCTGGAAAACGTTGCGCGCAGTCTGGGCAGTTCACCCGCGAAAGCCTTATGGAGCGTAACGATGCGTCTGGCTGCACCGGGTGCGGCGGCAGGCGCGGCGCTGGTGTTCCTGGGGGTCAGTAATGAACTGACCGCAACGCTGTTGCTCTCCCCACTGGGAACACGCACGCTTTCAACCGGTTTCTGGGCGCTTACCAGTGAGATCGATTATGTCGCCGCAGCGCCTTACGCCATGCTGATGATCCTGATCTCGCTGCCGCTGACCGGTATTCTTTATATGCAATCCAAAAAAATCGCAGGGCTTTGACATGCTTGAATTAACGTCGATCTCGAAATCCTTTGCTGACGTGCAGGTACTTGTGGATCTCAATCTGACTGTTGCCCCTGGCAGCAGAACCGCGATTGTGGGGCCCTCTGGCTCCGGTAAAACCACGCTGCTGCGGATCCTTGCCGGGTTTGAAACGCCGGACACGGGCCGTATTGTCATGCAGGGAAGAACGCTGTTTGACGAAGGGCTGTTTGTCCCTGCGCATCAGCGCGGTATTGGATTTGTTCCGCAGGAAGGTGCGTTGTTTCCCCATCTTAATGTGGTGGACAATATTGCCTGGGGGCTAAGTGGAACCCGTCAGGAGAAAAAACAGCGTGTCATGGCGCTGATGGAGATGGTTTCGCTGGACCGGGAGCTTGCCACACACTGGCCGCATGAAATATCCGGAGGGCAGCAGCAGCGTGTGGCGCTTGCTCGTGCACTGGCACAGCGTCCTTCGCTGATGCTGTTAGATGAGCCGTTTTCTGCCCTTGATACCGGGCTTCGCGCAATGACGCGCAAAGCAACAGCCGATCTGCTTGCCGAAGCTGGCGTTGCGTCTATTCTGGTGACGCACGATCAGAACGAGGCTCTGTCATTTGCCACGCAGGTCGCCGTGATGCGTGCCGGTCGGTTTACCCAGGTGGGTACGCCTTTTGAGGTTTATACGCAACCGGTTGATGAAGAAACCGCACTGTTCCTCGGTGATGCGCTGGTGCTTCCCGCACAGTTTTCCGCTGGACGAGCACGATGCTTACTGGGCGAGGTCCTTACGGACCCTGCGCAGGGAAAGGGGCAAGGGCGGGTGATGCTGAGACCTGAACAACTGGTCATTACGCCATGTTCACCACATGAAAGCGTAATCTCGATTATCGATGTTGATTTTACCGGGCATTTATCAACGCTCACGCTTGCGATACCTGGCGAAGCCGTTCCGCTGACGCTGAAAACAGTGAGTCAAGCGGGCTGGCATCCTGGTGCGTCGGTGCGCATTGATATCACCGGTAAGGCGCAGGTTTTTTGACGCAGACTTCGCCTGAAACATTGCCCACCAGTCGGGTGTGATAAAAGAATAACCTTGATTTATTGGTATATTCTGAGGTTCTCAGCCAGGCTAAGAGAGCCAATATCTGAAGACGAATTGCAGTATGACGCCCCTTTGTCCGAAAGGGGGTATTCCCGGAGACTTCGATGCTTGAATTACGCCCCAACTGTGAGTGCTGTGATTGTGACCTACCGCCAGCATCAAGCGATGCCCGGATCTGTTCGTTTGAATGTACCTTTTGTGTCACCTGCGCGGAGGGAAAACTGGCCGGTATCTGCCCAAACTGCGGTGGAGAATTGGTCCGCCGCCCCATCAGGCCTGCGGAAAAACTGATAAACAACCCGGCCTCCACCCGTCGGGTGTCATCCTCGCATTAACAGGCATACTCACGTTGCTCAGCCACCATCCTGATCAACTCATTTGCCGGAATCGGCCGACAAAAATAATACCCTTGCAGGAAGTCGATATTCTTCGCCCGTAAGTAGTCAGCTTGGGCCTGCGTTTCCACGCCTTCAGCGATGATGGTCAAATGCATTTTTTTCACCAGCTCGATAAGGCTGTCAACCAGGCGAGTATCGCTGTTTTCGCCAATCTGGCTGACGAATAATTTGTCAATTTTGATAAATTCAGGGTTCAGGGCGTAAATGTAAGAGAGATTCGAATACCCTGTTCCAAAATCATCCAGTGCGACAGAAATATCGGATTTTCTTAAAGTCGCAAACCACTCGCTTAGCTGTGGTGTGAAATGCATTGGGTGTCTTTCCGTGATTTCGATAACCAGATGAACGTGACTGGCGGCGAGTCGGTGCAAAAGCTCGACAGTATCTTTCTCGAAATGGGGATCGAAACAATTATGGGCGCTGAGGTTAATGCAGATATACAGCCCGTCAGGGAAAAGCTGAATCTGATGCTGGAGATCTGAAATAACCTGCTGTATCAACTGGTGAGTCAGCGGCGCAATAAGGTTATTCTCCTCCGCCACAGGGATGAAAATATCAGGTGAAATGTAGCCATAAAGAGGGTGTTTCCATCTGGCGAGCACCTCCACGCCGGCGATCTTACCTGTTTTCCCGTCGATAAAGGGCTGATAAAACGGCACGATCTGGTGCGAATGGATCGCGAGGTTCAGAGCTTTTGCTGGCGGAATAAAGGGTGAGAGTCGTCGCCTGCCAAAAAAACGCGCCAGGAAAGCACTGAGACCTGAAAGCGTTGCGGGTGGGTTTTTGGGTAAAGTATTCATGGCTTACCTTCATTTCGCTTCCGCCCGGAAAGCGTACTTTTTCCAGGCGAGAGGTTCATTATCAGAATTTAACCCAGTCAGCCTGGTCGTTGGTTTGGACACGTTTAACGGCGGCAGTGTTGGCGATGTTTCTTCTGCTCATTCTGCGTCGTTCATCGCGCCCCTCCGGATCTTTTGATACCTGGAATATAGCGACCACATTCTCAAGCTGTATGGCCTGCTCTTCGAGTGAACCCGCAGCAGCGGAGGACTCTTCCACCAGAGCCGCGTTTTGCTGTGTGGTGGTGTCCATCTCAGCCATGGCCTGTGCAATTTGTGAAATACCCCGGCTTTGTTCGCCGGTGGCAGCGGCTATTTCGTTCATGATGTCGCGTACCTGGGCCACTGACATCTCGATTTTAGACATCGCATCGCCTGCGTTTTCCACCAGGCTAAAGCCGGTATCCACATGGACGACAGACTCCTTAATCAGGCTTTCGATCTCTTTTGCCGACTGAGCGCTACGTTGGGCGAGCGTTCTTACTTCGGCGGCGACCACAGCAAACCCTTTTCCCTGGTCGCCAGCCCGCGCGGCTTCTACGGCGGCATTCAGTGCCAGAATATTGGTCTGGAATGCGATGCTGTTAATCACGGTTGTGATTTCAGAAATCCGGTGCGAACTGCTGCGCACGTTTTTCATGGTGTCGATGACTTTCAGCGAGATCTGGCTTCCTTCGCTGGCCTTCTGCGATGCTTCTTCGGTCAGCAGGCGCGCATGGTTAGCATTTTCCGCATTTAGCGCAACGGTTGAGGTGAGTTCTTCCATGCTGGCAGCGGTTTCCACCACAGCGGCAGACTGTTGTTCCGTTCGTGCGGAGAGATCCATATTGCCGGCGGCGATTTCAGTCGAGGATTGCGAAACGCTGCTCACTCCATTGCGAACGTCGATAATGATCTTCTTGAGATTCTCGTTCATCTCAGAAACCGCCTGCATTAGCAGGCCAGGCTCATCACGGCGGGTGCTGGTTAGCGTGCTGGTCAGATCGCCTTTGGCGATTTGTTCCGCGACACGCAACGTTTCACTGAGTGGCCGGGTGATTGATACGGTAATGCCCATTGCCAGCAAGATGCCTAAAGCAATACCTGCCGCCGCAACAGCGCTCATTTGCATCTGGACGCTGTCGACGGTATCAGCAACTTTTTGTTGCTGGCTGGTAAAAAGCGCCTGAATGGCCTGGGTTAATGCCAGTGCTTTGCCGGTTAAGGCTTCAGATAGCGTCGACTGAGCGGTCCAGACCTGTTTAAAGTTTTCCAGTTCGGCAGCAATTGACTGCATATCGGTGATGCCGGTCTGTAGCCAGGGTTTTTGATCCTCCGCGACGACTTGTAAAAGTTGCTCTGAATCGGCTTTGGCAGCGGCGATGCGTGTCAGAATTCCTTGCCTGAGCTCATCTGTAGGATGTTGTTTATACAGTGAAACCTGGGAATCGATGTCGCTCATAATAAAAGCAACCTGCGCAGCAACCAGCGTCTGCTGAGGAGGCAGAGAGTTGCCCCGGCTTAATCTGGAGGCTATCTCTGAGTTATCACAGAGATTTTTTGTGTCGAGTTTACGTTCGCTCTCTTTTTTGGCAGACAGCGATTTGGTGAAGGGGGTAAGCGTTTCAATGTAGCTGTTCACGGCATTTACCGTGGCATCAACGGCCGCTTTGCCGCCTGGTTCCCATGTCAGAGAACTTAAGTCTGTCACTAATTGCTGCATATGCTGCGCGGCAGCATTCGTCTGATCCAGGTACTTTTGATCAAGCGTGTATTGAAAATTGGTGCGCGCCAGGCGTACCACCGACAGCGTGTTAAACAGGTCTGCAGTGTGACCATTTTTTACAACCTTGTCCTGAATGTTGAGTAAGCCAACGAGCCCAGAAGCCAGGATAGCAAGGGTAGCCAGTAAGATGGTTGCAAAGCCGAATGATAATTTTCTGCTAACGTTTAAATTTAAAAAACGGTTGAGTATTCTCATATATTATTCCCGCGTCGACGAATGTCGATTAACAATATTGTTGTGCTATGTCTCTGAACATTGAGAAATTAATTGGTGGTTTCGGGAAGATGAGAAAAAAAAGCCCCTCGCTTATTCGCTTAGGGCAAAACCCCTGGTTGACATCACTCATTCAGGGTATCTATTTTCTCTTCTTTATCTTTCTGAGTGAGACAGACGCTCACTCATTTTATAATAAATTGGGGTGACATCATGGTAATTCACAATGTAGCCTCGGCCTCTGATGTTTTTGATAAAATCGCCGGGTAACCCCAGTCGATTGAGTTTGTCATTCAAATTGTGGAGAACTTGCCATAATCTCTGTGTAGAAGGGCTTAAGTTATTTTCTTCCCAAATCTTCTCAAATAACTCTTCTTTGGGTACAGGCGTATTTCTGCCATGCTCCAGAAGATATAAAAATAACTTCAGCATTGTCTCATTAAAATAAAGTGATGCAAAAGTGATACTTTTATCCGTATGACAACCGGCCAAGCGGTACAATCTGCGATTAAGAATGTCGAAGTGAATTTCATCACCAATCATAAATCCATATAGAGAATAACTCATCTCATTCCTGCCTGCGTTTATTAAAGTAGCCTTGTACCCCTGCATTCGAATATGGCAATAAACCTTATCTTTTATGTGGCGGATTATATGGCTGCTACGAATGCTTTCCAATACACACCCCTATGCACTATAAGAAATGGGCTGTTTAATCTTTGTTTATGGTGCTCTTGTTTGCATAAATGGTATTGGTGGAATTAAATTCTGTACTCGTCGCCTTTGGCGCTGTAATTCACTAATTATGCTTACATAACCTATTGCTCAAGATTAAGTTTCAAATTTATAACACAAGTTGGAATTAAATGCTGATTCATGAGATTGTCCTCATCAGTCTCCCACTTATGCAAGGTGATGCCATGAGAGTAAGGGGATGGCGTCAGTAAGAGGAGTGAACTTATATGATTTATACTGAATTATGACTGGAATACTGACGGTTATACGAGGGTAAGATAAAGAGTGGGAATCTTACAATTTATTGATTAGTAGAGATAAAGTTCTGAATCAGATTTCTTGTCGTCGCGCAGATGGCATGACGATGAAAAGAATATCTCCCGAGGTGCTATCCGTGGTTAAGCCATGACAAAAGTGTATCTGATTAATGACATGCTGCTTTTTGAGCCGGAAATGCGCCGCATCGGGCCTTTGGCAGGCTATCCCGAACGCTCCGTGTCGTTGCACGGCCCGGTAAGTGAGTGCCTGCTACAACTCCTTGAACACAATACACAGGTGCTTACGCAGCGCTTTTTATTTTCGGCTGTTTGGGAGAGACAGGGCGCGGTCGTCACCACTAATGCGCTTTATCAAACCATTGCGTCTATTCGCAAGGCATTGAAAACCGCCGGACTTGCGGATGATATTATTAAGACCCTTCCTAAGGAGGGATTTAAGTCCGTTGCTTCACTGCGTGTGGGAGATCGCGATGAGTTTCTGATGCCACATGATCCCCCGTCAGTGGCCATCGTGACAGAAAAAATCGCTGATATCATTGAACCTTGCGCGCAAACACCCGTCGTTAAACAACGTTCATCCATTGCGTATTGGCTGGCGGGGGCGATGTTTATTTTCTCCTGTGGTGTCTTTTTTATGACGCTTAATGATGATGCGTCTGTTTTTACGAATTACCACAAAATGGGAAATATTGGTGGTTGCGAGGTGTATTCTTCATGGCAGGATATTGATAAAAGTCGCAGTACATTTGACGCGCTTTCCTTACGGTATCCTGTGACCTGTAAACCCGGCATGGTGGCCTATTTGACACTCAATCATGCGCAACATGGAATATCGGTGATTACCTGCGATCGTAATCCTAAAGACGGCGAGGCAAATTGCAACTCTATCTTTTACAGGCAGCAATATCATGAAGATAAATAATACCGTATTGTGCTGGTTATTGATTGTGATTGCAATTATAACCCCGTTACTGGGGGCGGCATATATTCACTATCAACGTAATAATTTTAGCTGTGAAATTCACTCAGCAATAGTTGATGATAATTCCGTTGTTGATGTGATTATGAATTACACCCTGAATCAAGGGGTCGGGAATTATGAATCTTCTGGTGAGTATATCGCAAAGGGGAAAGACCCTATCGCCATTAGCAATAAAATAACGTTTCACTACTGGAGAGAGGCGGACAGGGTGATCATGATTTCCGACGAGACAAATTCACTGCCTAAAAGAGTGGAGGCGTACAGAAGCTATATTCCAGACTTCTTCCAGCAACGCGATCGTGGCATTAGTTTGCAAATCACCCGCGCTAATACTTCCAGTTATCTCTTTATTTATGGCGGCGCCCCCATTTTCTACTGTTCAAAAAATTAGCGAACAGCGACCGGAGTAGCAGGTATTCCGGTTGTGTTTTAACACAATGCCTTGATTTACACTTGATTACATAAAGATAATGAGTATAGTTCTCATTCTCTTTAGTGTTTGCGGCATTGATGGATATCTCCCGCATAAGCAGTGAGTACTGCTCTCACAAGGAACACTGAGTATTTACGGTGGACTTTGCACTGGCCTTACAGCCCGTAAACACAATCAGATCGCCTGCAGCATGCGACGCAAATCCCCGCCTGAATGACCTCTTGAACGGTAAAGGATGTTCCCGATGACCAAAAAAATGTCTGCGCTGGCTTTGCTTGTTGCAGTTTCTCTCTCTGGTTGTGCAACTCAGCGTACCGCGACCTCTGTGCCTGCGCCTGAAGCAAAAAAAGCGGCAACCGCCCCGGAACAGACGGGCGTCATCAAACGCGATCTGGCTGATGGCTTGTACGAAATGGTTCTGAGCCCGAAAGCGGATGCGCTCTACGTCGCCAGTTCCGAAGGCTTTAAAGATGTGCAGGGCGGGGTGATCTACAAACTCGATCCCGCCACGCTGAAAACGATTGGCCGTAGCCATACCGATATGAAGAACTTTGCGATGGCGATGTCCGCCGACGGTCAAACTGTGTATGTGACCAACTCTCTGGACGGCGGCATTAGCGCAGTCAGTACGGCTGACGGCAAAGTGAAAAAACGTCTGATGTTCACCGAGCGCAACAAAGAAGGTTTCCCGTTTGGCGCACGTGAAATCTTACTGCATGACGGCGTGCTGTACGTCGGCGGCGTGGGCGATCCGGCGGTTATCTGGGTAGTCGATGCTGAAACGCTGAAGCTGAAAAAAACCATCAAAAATGCCGGGCAGTGGGTGACCGGCCTGCTGTGGTCTGAGCAGACAGGTCGTCTTTATGCGGCCAACGGTGGTGGCGAAATTCTGGTTATTAACCCGCGTAACAACCGTATCGAAAAACGCTGGAAGCCGCTCGGCGAAAAACCAGCGCTGTTGCTGAACCTGGCGGAAGATAGCGCCACTGGCCGTCTGTTTGTCACGGATAACTCCAAAGCCAAAACGACTCTGGTGCTGAATATCCACACCGGAGAGGTGATCAAGCCGCTCGATGTGGGCGACTCACTGGCGGTGAAATTCAATGCTAAACGCAATGAGCTTTATATCACCCAGCGTGAAAGCGGCAAACTGCTTAGCCTGGATGCCACCACCTATGCTGTGAAGCAAACCTGGGATCTGCCACCGAATCCGAACAGTCTACTGTTGTCGGCGGATGGCCAAACGCTGTACGTCACCGTTAAGCAGGCTTTCAACAAAGACCACTCCACTAACGGGCCGGACAGCGTTGTTCGAATCGCTCTCAAATAAATAATAAGGCCCGGCGACGGGCCAATTTTGCGCGTGTTTTTAATGAGTTATTTATGAAATATACCGGGAAAATGAACAAAACCTTGCTGGCGCTGGCTATCGGCACGGTGATGCACTCCGCCTTTGCGGCGGATGCCAAAAAAGAAGACACCATTGTCGTCCAGTCGGCTTCAACCGGCGATTTCAAAGCGGGCGGCGATCAGCTTGTCCCGGCTTTCCTTGACGGGCAGGTCGCAAACGGTGGACGGATGGGCATGCTGGGCCAGCAAAATGCGATGGACGTGCCATTCAATATCATTAGTTACACCTCCAAGCTGGTGGAAGATCAGCAGGCTAAAACCATTGCTGACGTGGTGGCGAACGATGCGGGCGTTCAGTATGTGCAGGGCTATGGTAATAGCGCAGAAAGTTTCCGTATCCGCGGTCTGAAGTTTGATGGCGATGACATGACCTTTGGCGGCCTCTCTGGCGTGCTGCCGCGTCAGGTAGTGGATGCGCAAATGGTGGACCGCATTGAGATTTTCAAAGGGGCAAACTCCCTGATGAACGGTGCGGCCAGTTCGGGTGTCGGCGGGATGATCAACCTTGAGCCAAAGCACGCCGGTGAAACACCGCAAGCGAAAGTGGGTGTGGATTACACCTCTGATTCTCAGATCGGAACCACGCTGGATGCGGGCCGTCGTTTTGGTGACAGCGATCAGTTTGGCGCACGCGTTAACCTGGTTCATCGTGAAGGGGAAACCCCGATCGCGAACGATCGCCGTCGTACCACCTTGCTCTCTACGGGCCTGGATTACAAAGTCGACAATTTCCGCACCTCGCTGGACGTTGGCTATCAGAAGAAAACCTTCCACGGCAGCCCAACCAGCGTCAACGTCTCTGCGGTGGATTTCATTCCAACCCCGCCTAAAAACGATCGTAACTTCTCGCAGAAATGGGCCTATAGCAATATCGAAAACGAATTCGGTATGTGGCGTAGCGAATACGATATTACTGATAACTGGACGGCATATACCGGCCTTGGCGCGCAGCATGCGCATGAAGAAGGTCTTTACAGTGCACCGAAGCTGCTGGATAAGAGCGGCAAAGCGACAACCAGCCGTCTGGATACTAACCGTTTAAGTGACACGGTGAGCGGCATGGCGGGTATTCGCGGTAACTTCAATACCGGCTTTGTGTCACACAAGGTCAACGTTGGGTACTCGGCGCAAACCAAAAATGAAAAAATTGCGTGGAAAATGTCGAAGGCGGCGGATAACCCGTATACCAACATTTACCACAATACCGGTGTTGATGCTCCGGACAGCACAAACTCGAACGGGAAGGGCGGAAAATACAGCGATCCATTAACCAGTGGTCGCACCCGTACTCAGGGCTGGTTGTTGAGCGATACGCTGGGTGTGTTTGACGATAAACTGCTGTTTACCGCCGGGGCGCGCCACCAGAAAGTGGTGGTTCGTGGCTATGACAAAATCACGGGTGCGGAAAACGATGCCGATGGTTTTGATGGCAGCCGCTGGATGCCAACTTACGGCGTGGTCTACAAACCGTGGGAAACGTTGTCTCTTTATGCTAACCACACCGAAGCGTTACAACCGGGTAAAACTGCACCAAATACCGCGACGAACTATGGTCAAAGCACCGGTATTGTTCATTCCAGACAGAATGAAGTGGGTGTGAAGGCAGACTTTGGCCGTGTGGGCGGTTCTCTTGCGCTGTTTGAAATCAAAATGCCGTCGGCAATCCTCGACAGTGAGACCAGGCACTATGGTCTGGATGCGGAGCAGCGTAACCGTGGTGTTGAGCTGAATATTTTCGGCGAACCAATGCTCGGGATGCGCCTGAACGCCAGTGCAACCTGGTTGCAGGCAGAGCTGACCAAGACCAACAATGGTTTGAATCAGGGTAACGATGCCATCGGTGTGCCGAATTTTTATGCGGTGCTGGGGGCGGAGTATGACATCAAACCGATTGACGGCCTGACGGCTACTGCGCGCGTTAATCATTCAGGTTCGCAATATGCCGATCTGGCGAATACTAAAAAGCTGGACAGCTACACCACGCTGGATCTGGGGATGCGCTATCACTTTGCGGTCAACCAGAGCCAAAATCAGATGACTGTTCGCGCAGGCATCGACAACGTAACCAATGAAAACTACTGGGCCTCCGTGGATGATTCGGGAACTTACCTGACTCAGGGCGAGCCGCGTACCTTTAAAGTTTCTGTTGGCTACGAATTCTGAGTTCCACCCTCGTTATCAGGGGCAAGGATGCCCCATCCATTCCTGGGCCTTTAACTTGCTACCTCCAGCATGAAGTGTTAAAACGTGCCCCTTCGAAAAAAGAGACAGGGGTAGGGCGTGAAAGACGCGTCATCCGCTTCAGACGGTATTTCTGAAGCCTCGTCGGAACAGACTCCGACGCTGCAACGTGGTTTGCAAAACCGGCATATTCAGTTAATTGCCCTGGGGGGCGCCATCGGCACAGGGCTGTTCCTGGGGATTGGTCCTGCGATTCAGATGGCCGGGCCTGCGGTCCTGCTCGGTTACGGTATTGCCGGGGTTATCGCTTTCCTGATCATGCGCCAATTGGGTGAAATGGTGGTTGAAGAGCCGGTATCAGGTTCATTTGCCCATTTTGCCTATAAATACTGGGGACCGTTTGCGGGCTTCCTTTCCGGCTGGAACTACTGGGTGATGTTCGTGCTGGTGGGCATGGCAGAACTGACCGCCGCCGGGATCTACATGCAGTACTGGTTGCCCGATGTACCAACCTGGATTTGGGCGGCAGCCTTCTTCATCATCATTAACGCCGTTAACCTGGTAAATGTGCGCCTGTATGGCGAAACCGAGTTCTGGTTTGCGCTCATCAAGGTGCTGGCGATTATCGGCATGATTGGTTTTGGTCTGTGGCTGCTCTTCTCCGGCCACGGTGGTGAGCGTGCCAGCATCGATAATCTGTGGAAACACGGCGGATTCCTCGCGACGGGCTGGAAAGGGCTGATTCTCTCCCTTGCGGTGATCATGTTCTCATTTGGTGGTCTTGAGCTGATTGGGATCACCGCTGCGGAAGCGCGCGATCCGCACAAAAGTATTCCAAAAGCCGTGAACCAGGTGGTGTACCGCATTCTGCTGTTTTATATCGGTTCGCTGGTGGTTCTGCTGGCGCTCTACCCGTGGGTCGAAGTGAAATCGAGCAGCAGTCCGTTTGTCATGATTTTCCACGATTTGAACAGCAACGTGGTGGCTTCTGCGCTTAACTTCGTTATCCTGGTGGCCTCGCTTTCCGTGTATAACAGCGGCGTTTATTCCAACAGTCGCATGCTGTTTGGCCTGTCAGTGCAGGGCAATGCGCCGAAGTTCTTAACCCGTGTCAGTCGTCGTGGTGTGCCGGTCAATTCCTTGCTGCTTTCCGGGGCAATCACCTCGCTGGTGGTGCTGATCAACTACCTGCTGCCGAAAGAAGCCTTTGGCCTGTTGATGGCGCTGGTCGTTGCGACGCTACTGTTAAACTGGATCATGATCTGCCTGGCGCACCTGCGCTTTCGTGCTGCGATGCGCCGTAAAGGGCGTGACACGCAGTTTAAGGCTCTGCTCTATCCGGCAGGCAACTACATCTGTATCGCGTTTCTGGCGATGATTCTGGTGCTGATGTGCACTATGGATGACATGCGCCTTTCTGCGATGTTGCTGCCTGTCTGGGTTATCTTCCTGTTCGTGGCGTTTACGCTGTCGCGCAAAAAGTAATGCGCGTAGTACCCTCTCCCAAAGGGGGAGAGGGTCTCAGACCAGCCCTTCCAGCCGTTTACCGACCCTGCAAAACATAACGCCACATACAGCCCATCTAATCGATCTCGACCTTTATCGTGACTCTCCTCCCATTTCTGTTTCGATCCGCAGGATCTTTATTTTGTAATCGATTACTTTTCATGTGAGCTGTTTTGTAATCGATTACTTTTTTATGGGCGAGGCTTATCATGGTGTCAACAACTGAAAGTAGTGGAAAGGCGATAGCGCAGCACCGGCTTCTTGTGCCGCGTCTGTCGTTGATGATGTTTTTGCAGTTTTTTATCTGGGGTAGCTGGTCGGTCACGCTTGGCCTGGTGATGACTCAGCACAACATGTCTTTGCTGATTGGCGATGCGTTTTCCGCAGGGCCGATTGCCTCAATTCTTTCACCGTTTGTACTTGGCATGCTGGTGGATCGCTTCTTTGCCTCGCAAAAGGTGATGGCCGTGATGCATCTCGCTGGCGCGGCGATTCTGTGGTTTGTGCCTGGGGCGTTGATCGCCGAAAACGGCGCGTTGCTGATTGGCCTGCTGTTTGGCTACACCTTGTGCTATATGCCGACGCTGGCGCTGACCAACAACATCGCGTTCCATAGCCTGGCAAACGTGGATAAAACCTTCCCGGTGGTGCGCGTGTTCGGCACAATCGGCTGGATTGTGGCGGGTATTTTCATCGGCGTAACCGGTGTGGCATCAAGCGTCACCATCTTCCAGGTGGCAGCGGCGAGTTCGGTGTTACTGGCACTGTATAGCCTGACGTTGCCACACACGCCAGCACCCGCAAAAGGTCTGCCTGTACAGGTTCGCGATCTGTTTTGTGCGGATGCCTTCGCCCTGCTCAAAACACGCCACTTCTTTATCTTTTCACTCTGCGCGATGCTGATCTCTGTGCCGTTGGGCACGTATTACGCCTATACCGCGTCGTATCTGGCTGATACGGGCATAACTGACGTCAGTACTGCAATGTCGTTTGGGCAGATGTCAGAGATCTTCTTCATGCTGGTGATCCCACTGCTGTTCCGCCGCCTGGGGGTGAAATACATGCTGCTGATCGGCATGCTGGCGTGGTTTGTGCGGTACGCCTTCTTCGCGCTGGGCGTGAGCGAAGAAGGGCGCTTCCTGCTCTATCTCGGCATTCTGTTACACGGCGTGTGCTACGACTTCTTCTTTGTGGTGGGCTTTATCTATACCGACCGTGTGGCGGGTGAAAAGGTGAAAGGCCAGGCGCAGAGTATGATCGTGATGTTTACGTACGGTATCGGGATGCTGCTTGGCTCGCAGATTTCCGGTGCGCTGTATAACCGCCTGGTGGCAGGCCAGACCGTGCCACAAGCCTGGGTGACATTCTGGTGGATCCCGGCGGTGGCTGCGGCGGTGATTGCACTGATTTTCCTGTTCTCGTTCAGGTATGACGATGACAAGGCGTAATTTTCTGGAGGTGTTATGAGGACGATAAAAGGACCGGGTATTTTTCTGTCGCAGTTTATCGGTGCGCAAGCCCCGTTTAACTCGCTGGACGGGCTGGCGGCCTGGGCTGCAAACAAGGGTTATAAAGCACTGCAAATTCCGTGTAACCATCCGGCAATTTTTGATGTTGCGAAAGCGGCTGCGAGCCAGGGCTACTGTGATGATATTCGCGGTCGACTGGCGGAACACGGGCTGGTGATCAGCGAATTATCGACCCATCTGGAAGGGCAACTGGTCGCAGTGAACCCGATCTATCGCGAGGCATTTGACCACTTTGCGCCCGCCGCCGTGCGCGGGAACGATATCGCTCGTCAGGCGTGGGCAACAGAGAAGGTAAAGCAGGCGGCGGCGGCTTCGGCAAAGCTTGGGTTACGAGCACATGCGACTTTCTCCGGCTCGCTGGCCTGGCCGTTTTTCTATCCGTGGCCGCCACACAATGCGCAGCGTTTTCAGGAGGCGTTTCACGAGCTGGCAAACCGCTGGCGACCCATTCTGGATACCTTTGATGAACACGGTGTTGATGTCTGCTTTGAGTTGCATCCAGGGGAAGATTTACACGATGGCGTAACGTTTGAGCGCTTTCTTGCGTTGGTTGATAACCACCCGCGCTGCAATATTCTCTACGACCCAAGCCACATGCTATTGCAGCAGATGGATTACCTGGCCTTTATCGACATCTATCATTCACGCATTAAAGCGTTCCACGTTAAGGATGCGGAGTTCCGGGCTAACGGGAGAAGCGGGGTGTACGGCGGCTATCAACCGTGGATCAATCGCGCCGGACGTTTCCGTTCGCTGGGTGACGGGCAGATCGATTTCAACGGCATTTTCAGCAAGCTGACCCAGTATGACTACGACGGCTGGGCGGTGCTGGAGTGGGAGTGTTGTCTCAAAGAGGGAGAAACGGGCGCTCAGGAAGGCAGTGAGTTTATCCGCCGCCATATTATTCCGGTTTCGGATCGCGCATTTGATGATTTTGCCGCAGGAGGTACGAATGATTAATGTCGGCATTATTGGCAGCGGGTTTATCGGTCCGGCGCATATTGAGGCGCTGCGCCGTCTTGGTTTTGTCCGGATTGTCGCACTCTGTGACAGCTCGCTTGCCGACGCGCAGGACAAAGCGCAGGCGCTGAACGTGCCGCATGCCTATGGCAGCGTCGAGGCGTTGCTCACCCATCCTGACCTACATGTGGTCCATAACTGCACGCCAAACCACCTGCACGCCAGTATTAACCGACAGGTTTTACTGGCGGGAAAACATCTGTTTTCTGAGAAGCCGCTCTGCATGACGCCGGAAGAGGCTCGTGAGCTGGTTGCTCTGGCTGAACAGGCGGGTGTGGTACACGGGGTGAGTTTTGTCTATCGCCAGTTTGCGATGGTGCGCCAGGCGGCGAGTATGATGCGAGCGGGAGATATCGGACGATTGTTTGCCTCCCACGGGAGCTATCTTCAGGACTGGATGCTGCTGGAAACTGACTACAACTGGCGCGTTGATGCTGCTCTGGGTGGCGCATCTCGCGCGGTGGCGGACATCGGTTCCCACTGGTGTGATACGGTGCAGTTTGTGACCGGGCGACGCATCACCGAAGTGATGGCCGATCTCTCCATCGTCTGGCCGACGCGGAAAGCGAACATGGCGGGTAATCAGACGTTCAGCCACGACGAACACGCGAAGTATGAGGATAAACCCGTTACCACTGAAGACTTCGGTTCCGTGTTGTTCCGCTTTGATGACGGCAGCAAAGGCAGTTTTAGCGTTTCGCAGGTGAGCGCGGGGCGTAAAAATCGCCTGATGTTTGAAATCAACGGCAGCGAGCAGTCAGTGGCGTGGGATCAGGAAGTTCCCCAGCAGTTGTGGATTGGCCATCGCGCACAGGCTAACCAGCTATTGACGGACGATCCTGGCCTGATGAACCCCGATGTGGCCGATAGCGCTCACTTCCCTGGCGGCCATATCGAAGGCTGGCCGGACGCGTTTAAAAACATGATGGCGCAGTTCTACGCTGCGGTACTGGCAGGAAGGATGCCTGAACAACCGCTGTTTGCCACTTTCCATGATGGCGCAGATGTGATGTATATCATTGATGCAATAGTAAAAAGCCATCAACAGCAGCGCTGGGTTCGTGTGGTGCGATGACGCGTTGCCCGGTTCGCCGGGCAACGAATTTATGATAGCCTGCATAAAACGCTAACCGCAGGATGTGTCGTCGTTATGTCAATTCAGAAAATCGCCCAGTTGGCCGGAGTCTCGGTGGCGACAGTGTCGCGGGTGCTCAATAACAGCGATACCGTGAAGGCGAAAAACCGCGAACGCGTTTTGCAGGCGATCAAAGAGAGCAATTACCAGCCCAATCTGCTGGCGCGCCAGCTTCGTACTGCCCGCAGTTACATGATTCTGGTGATGGTGTCTAACATCGCCAACCCCTTCTGTGCCGAAGTGGTAAAAGGGATTGAAGAAGAAGCCGAGAAAAACGGCTATCGCATTCTGTTGTGCAATTCCGGCTCTGATATCGATCGTTCCCGTTCAGGTTTAAGCCTGCTGTCAGGCAAAATCGTCGATGGCATTATTACTATGGACGCTTTCTCTAAACTTCCGGAGCTCTCCACCCTGATTGGCAACGCGCCCTGGGTGCAGTGCGCGGAATACGCCGACGCCGGGGCCGTTTCCTGCGTGGGAATTAATGATGTGGATGCCTCACAGCATGTTGTCAGCCAACTGGCGGAAAATGGCCGTCAACGAATTGCCCTGATCAACCACGATTTAAGCTACAAATATGCCCGTTTGCGTGAGCGCGGTTATAAGAGCGTGCTGCATTTGCGTGGTCTGGATTATCAGGTGGTGGAATACGCCAGCGATCTCAGCTATCACGCCGGGGTGGTGGCGATGCAAAAACTGCTGGCGGATGACAACCCGCCGGATGCGGTTTTTGCCGTGTCGGATACCCTCGCCGCGGGTGCGCTGCGTGCCATTGAGCAGGCAGGGTTGCGCGTACCTCAGGATATCGCTGTGGTCGGTTTTGACGGAACGGAACTGGCTGAGATGATCTCATTAACCACCATCGAACAGCCGTCGCGGGATATCGGGCGCAAAGCGGTTAACCTGCTATTAAACAACATCGACAATCCGGATACGCCCACGGAGCGCGTGATGATGGACTGGCGCTATATTTCACGCGCCAGCGCCTGAGTTATTTCACGAATGCATCGGCCAGGGAACGAATATCGTTCCCGGTCGGTGATTGATGAATACGTAAACCAAACTCTTCTACAACGGCATAAATATGGTCGAAAATATCGGCCTGAATATCTTCATATTCTGCCCAGATAACGGTGTTAGTGAATGCATATATTTCTAACGGTAAACCGTTAGCGTCAGGGGCAAGCTGGCGTACCATTAAGGTCATATCTTTGCGGATCCGTGGATGGTTTCGCAGATATTCATTCAGGTAGGCGCGGAAGGTTCCTATATTGGTCATCTTGCGCAGGTTAAGCACCGACTCGCCTTCACCGTTTTTCTGATTCCACAGCGTAATTTCTTCATGACGAGCCGCCATATAGGGCTTAAGCAATTTAGCCTGTATTAACCGTTGCTGCTCCTGCGTATCAAGAAAATGGATGCTGGTGGTGTCAATATTCAAACTGCGTTTAATGCGACGACCACCAGAGGCTGACATTCCGCTCCAGTTAATAAAGGCATCGGATACCAGCGCCCAGGTGGGGATCGTCGTGATTGTATTATCAAAGTTGCGCACCTTGACGGTCGTCAGGCCGATATCCGTTACCGTGCCGTTTGCGCCGTATTTCGGCATCTCCAGCCAGTCACCGAGCTTGAGCATATCGTTGGCTGAGAGCTGAATCCCGGCTACTAAACCCAGGATTGGATCTTTAAACACCAACATCAGCACCGCGGCCATCGCCCCCAGACCGCTAATCAAAATAGCGGGCGACTGGCCAATGAGCAGGGAGATAATCAGAATACCTACCAGGATGGCGCTCACCAATTTAATGCCCTGGAAGATCCCTTTCAGCGGCAACTGCGAGGCCGTTGCCATTTTTTGTGACAGGTTGAAAATGACATCCAGCAGTGAGAAGAAAGAGAGCAGGGCATAGACCATTACCCACAACTTTGCACTGGTGGTGAGTATATCTGCTGCTTCACTGCCTTTTTGCAACCATAATACCGCCTGAACATTGACAATTATCCCTTGCAGGGTAAAAGCCAGGCGGTGAAATAATTTATTCTGGGTAATGATTTGCAGCCACAAATGGCTGCTGGCCTGGGCGCGTTTTTCAAAGGCGCGCAGCACCACTTTGTGCAGAATAAGATGAACAATGATGGCGGTAAGAAAAATAATACCAAAGATAATCACCAGGGATGTGGTGTGGTTAATTTCAATGCCTAACTCTTCTACCTGAGCAATTAATTCCTGCATAACGTCTCCTGTAATGATGCAGCCTCATGATGACGGCTGCCGATCCATTATGCAAATCAGGTCAGGCTTATTTGGTCGCGTGGCAGGGTTTCACCACCGGCAGACACAAACGGTGACGCATACGTAACGTTGCCAGCGCCAGAACCACCATCATCAGGGTTTCCACCACCAGGAAGACGTTAATGGCCTGTGCGAAATCCCCGTGATGGTTTTGTAGCGCGTGCAGCAAAATAGCCCCAAAAATAGCCGGGCCTAATCCTAATGCCGCCTGCTGAAGCGTACTCAGAATGGCGCTGGCTGCGCCGGCATCGTCAGGCTGGATATCGCGCATCCCGATGCGGTAAAAACTGTTCACAATCAGCGCCTGCCCGTAGCCGACCAGCCCGGTGGCCGGAGCCAGCGTCAGTGCCGTGTTGTGCAAACCCCAAAGGCTGAATGTGGCGATCAATGAGACAAGACCCACAATCTGTATTGCCAGGCCCGTCAGCAGAATGGTGCTGGTGCTGTAGCGGGCGATCAGCCGTGGTGCGAACCACGCAGAGACAAAGTACGTCACGCCAAGCGCAATAAAGCTGTTCCCGGATTGCCACGGCGCCATTCCCAGGCCTGTTTGCATGGTCAGCGCCATACAGAACATAAAGCCGGACCAGACGCTGAAAAATAGCATTGCAATCAGCACGCCGAAACGAATGCTATTGAGTTTCAGCAGGCGCGGGGGGATCAGCGGATGATCGTTTTCACGCTCTTTTTTGCGCGCGTTCATCGCCATCAAACAGGCCAGTGGAATAATGGCCAGTAGCGCGGCCTTCAGCGGCCATGACCAGTGCCACTGTGGACCTAACGCCATCGGGAAGAGCAGGCAGCAGAGGATGGCGGCCAGCAGCACCGTTCCTTGCCAGTCGATTCGTGATGGGGTATCGCGGCGTGTTTCAGGGACATAATGACGGCTCAACCCCAGCACTAACAGGCAAATGGGTACATTGATGAAAAAGGCATTCCGCCAGCCAAGCTCGGCGATATCTGCCGATACCAGCCAGCCACCGCCCATCTGTCCGACGATAAAAGCGATGCCGCCAATTCCGCCAAACAGACTGATGGCTTTGGCATGCGCCGTACCTTTTAGGGTGACATGTAACGTTGCCAGGATTTGCGGCATGATCAATGCCGCGCCAGCACCTTGTACAATGCGTGCGGCAAGCAGTTGCTCAATGTTACCCGCCATCCCGCACAGCAAGGAGGCCAGACCAAAACTCGCCACGCCCCACATAAATAAGCGGCGGCGACCCAGGTTATCCCCCAATTTACTGCCCAGAGCCAGGCAGACAGCAAAAGCCACCCCATAGAGGGCAACAATCAGCTCCAGTTCGGTTGCTGTGGCGTGCAATGACTGGGTAATGGAGTCCAGCGCCACGTTGGTGATTGAGGTATCAATCAGCGGCAGCATCTGGCCGGTTAACAGCAATATCAGGCCTGCGCGACCTGGTGAAACAACTGACGTATTCATGGTAACTCCATTGCGTCATTCAACAGATGGTCGTAGCATCGGTGATCTTTAAAACGGGGACCAGTTCTTGCTTATACTGGTATTGGCACTACCATGCAGGAGGTACTATGGCGCTGATGTCTGAACCCGTCACTTCGCTTCAGGGTGACACACGAAAACAGCTTGGCGCGTTTTTACGCGCGCGGCGAGAGAGCCTCGATCCTCAGCGTCTTGGCCTGCCACGAAGCGGCCGCCGTCGAACGCCCGGCCTGCGCCGTGAAGAGGTGGCTGTGCTGGCGGATGTTGGCGTCACCTGGTACACCTGGCTTGAGCAGGGAAGAGACGTTAATCCGTCGGGTATTGTGATGGCCGCAGTGGCGAAAGCGCTCCAGTGTACTCCGACCGAAACCCGTCACTTATTTGTGCTGGCTGGTTTACCGCCCGGCGAAGCGCCGCAGGCAACCTGCTGCGAGGGCATAAGCGAGGGCACGCGTCGCCTGCTCGATACCCTGATGCCAAAACCCGCCAGTATTCAGAAACCAAACTTTGATATCGTGGCCTGGAACGACAGTTTCGGTCATCTGATGGGCGTCGATTTCAACACGATCCCTCCGGAAGATCGTAACTGCATTTACCTCTTCCTGACTCACCCGGCGTGGCGAAGCCGGCTGGGTAAACGCGACGATGTGCTGCCCATTTTCGTCTCCTATTTCCGGGCGGCGATGGCGGAACACCGGGGCGATCCGCAGTGGGAAGCACAACTGGCGCGTTTCTTTGCCGTTTCCCCGGAATTTGAATCCCTGTGGCATCAACGTTACGACGTTCGTGGCGTGGAAAATCAACTGAAGCTGTTCACCCATCCTGATTTGGGCGACTTCAACCTCCAGCAGATGTACTGGTACTCCGCACCGCGAAATGGCTCACGGTTGCTGGTCTATCTGCCGGTAGATGACGCAGGGGAAAGGGCGCTGACGTGGCTGGCTGAACAGGCTGTTATACTCAGGTAAATCCGGTTAATTCAGGGAGTGAAGATGAAAGTCACACGTAAGCAGGAGCGGCTTCTTCGCCGCGCACTCACCGACTGGGAACAGGAAGGGGCGTTATCGGCTGAGGAACACCAGCGTCTGGCGGGAACATTAAAACGTGTGACGATGGACTGGCAACGCCTTAGCCGCTATGCCTTCTGGACGTCGCTTGCCTGTATCGTCATCGCCATGGGCAGTCTGTTCTCCGACAGCGAGCTAATGGCGCGAATGATTGAGTTCTTCGCCTTCTCTTCTCTTGCCCGAATTGGGCTGCCTGCACTCCTGGCTGTGCTGTTTTATGTGTGGGGATTCAGTCGGCAGCGACGGGAAACTCAGTGGCATTACAGTACTGAAGCGATGCTTTTCCTCGGCGTAGTCTTTACTGCTATTGCCTTGTGGCAACTCGGTGAACGGCTGGATAACGGTAGCGGACATATTGCGCCGCTGTTCCTGGCGGGGTGTGTCATATACGGACTGGTGGGCTTTTTGGGGCGTTCGGGTCTGGTCTGGCTGTTCTTTTTGCTCTCTCTGGGTAACTGGTTTGGGGCGGAAACCGGCTATATGTCCGGCTGGGGCGCATACTGGCTGGGGATGAACTATCCGGTGCGGTTTATCTTCTTTGGTGGCGTGCTGTTGGCGGTATGCTGGCTGCTTCGGGCAATGTTGCAGACCCGTCATCTCTATACCACCAGTAAAGCGATTGGGCTGACTTACCTGTTTATCGCGCTGTGGATCATGTCGATTTTTGGTAATTACGATATCGATAACTGGTACGGCGTGACGCAAGCGGTGCTACTGCCCTGGGCGCTGCTGTTTGCCGTCGCGGCGGTTCTCTGTATTTATATCAGCCTGAAAACCGACGACGGCATGTTGCGCGGTTTCGGCCTGACCTTCCTCGCCATTAACCTGTATACCCGCTATTTCGAATACTTCTGGGACGGAATGAATAAAGTGGTGTTTTTCCTGATTCTGGCAGCATCGCTGGCGCTATTAGGGCGCTATGCGGAGAAGATCTGGCACGCGGGACGCCTGGCGAAATAACTTTTTTGCGAGCAGCTTTCAGGGACCGTCATCTGAGATCGGTTTACGGTGGTTAATGCGTGTAATGTTAAGAAAATCCACGGCGCTAGCATCATTTCGATGAGTAATAAAGCGGACTATAATTACATGATGAGAAACAACCCGATGCCACCACTACTGATTGATTCTGCAGATTTCAGCCAAAAATGAGGGCTTATCGCCATACCGAGGCCTTTCTTGCGCGTGGCACAGCAGATTTTAAACTGCCGGGATTTGAATTACCTGAAGGTAATCGTCTCTTAACATCATGTTATAGCGACGAATTTCGCATTGTGACGACTGATGACGGAAAACCTTACACGGTTTATGCCGTTAAGCTGCAGTTTCATAGTTTGACGGGCCGCTAAAGCGGCCCGTTTGCATTAGCACTCAGTCACAATCGTGCTTAACGGCAGGCGTGATTTCGGCAGGGAGGCGTTGAAATCCTCCACGCTGTGGTGGCCGACCGGTACAACCACCAGGCTGGTATAGCCTTTCTCTTTCAGACCAAACTCTTCGTCTAAAATCGCGGCATCGAAACCTTCAATTGGTACGGCATCCAGACCCAGAGCGCCAACGCCCAGCAGGAAGTTGCCCACATTGAGGTAAACCTGTTTGGCCATCCACTGGTCGTCATCTTTCAGGTCGACACGGTGCATATCGGCAAAGTAGCAGCGGCCTTTGTGGTTGGCGGCTTTGGCTTCTGGTGTCGCAAAACGGCCGTCGATCTCTTCCTGATCCACAACGCGTTCAAGCCAGGCATCATCCATTGCGGTTTTTGCGCAGAAGACAACCACGTGTGACGCATCCAGCATTTTACGTTCATTAAACACGTACGTGCCTGCCGCCGATTTTGCGACACGAGCTTTGCCTGCATCGGTGCTGGCGACGATGAAATGCCACGGCTGGGAGTTGGTGCTGGACGGGCTGAACTGCAGCAGGGTTTTGATTTTTTCAGCTTCTTCAGCGGTCAGTTTTTTACTTGCGTCGAACGCCTTCGTGGAGTGGCGTTTTAAGGCGACAGAAATGATATCCATAACAACTCCTGGTGATGTGAATTCGCCCGTATACGGGCGCGAAAGGAAAGCAGATTACAAGGGTAAACGGAAAAAGATAAGGGCGATTCGGGCGGTTAAACTGTTCGTCTGTGGCGAACAATCAGGCCGGACGTAGCCACTTCTGGTCTTTTTTAGGTAATTTGTCGACCACCAGATTCCATGAATCAACGATCAGGTCGCTCACCAGGTCTGGGGTGATGTCGTCTGCCGAGTACAGAGAGATCCAGTGTTTTTTACTGAGGTGATAGCCGGGTTCGATACCGCGATAGATCTGCTGATTCAGCAGGGATTTTTCCGGGTCAGATTTCAGGCTGACATGGGGCCGCCCGTGGGCGACGGCCATGATCATAAAAATTTTGCCGCCTACCTTAAAGACGTCAAATTCCGGGCCAAACGGCCAGCAGTGTTCGGTGAACGGTTGTTCCAGCGCCACGCGTTTTGCGTGTTCCTGCAAGGATTTACTGTCCATTGATATCCTCGATGGCGAGTGCGCGCCACATAGCTTCGAAGCCGAGGGATTTAAAATCAACGGCACGGGATGGGTCGCGGGTGGCAAATGACATGGTGGTTTCTGCCAGCGATAAGAACATCGCATCCCCGAAGGTGCGGAATTCATCGGACATAAATACCGGGCGAACTGAGCGGCGGCACAGTTCATTCAGCTCCGGAAACATATCGTGGACCGCCTGTTCGGTCTCTTTCGAAATTTTCTCGCTTACGCCAAGCTGACGGATCGCGCCGTGCGCAATGGGATTGCGAATGCCCCAGTCCACATAACTGTTCCAGATATTGCGGGTATGCTCTTTTGGCAGGGTGATGGTGCGATCCAGATTTGCCAGCATGGTCTGGCACAGATCTTGTTTCAGGTGCAAATAGAGGGCATTGAGCAGATCGTCTTTAGTGGCAAAATAGCGAAACAGCGTACCTTCGGCGACGCCTGCGTTACGGGCAATTAATGCCGTTGACGCGGCAATACCCGACTGCGCAAATGCTGCGGTTGCTGCCTCAAGTAACGCCTGTTTTTTGTCTTCACTTTTCGGACGTGCCACTAAATTTTCCCTCCTGTCAATTCTTAAAACCACGATTGAAACATGTGCTTTGCTACGCTGCAACGCCGAATGTCAAATAACGAAAACGTCTTGACGACTTTATCATCACATCTATAATGAGTGCTTACTCACTCATAATCAAGTTTAACCCGCGCAAACCACCGGAAGGGGCGCGTTTTCGGGTCAGGATATGAAAAAGCCTCTTTTTGTCTGCGTGGTGTTTGTCATGATTATTGCGTCTGCTGCGAGTTTACCGTTTGTTCTGAATGCCGGATTTGGCCAGCCACCACAGGGTGCGCAGCTAAGTGAAGTGGAAGCCTCCCCGCAGTATCGCGACGGGCGATTCCACAATACGCTCCCCACGCCGGGCTATAACGGCGACAAGAATATGCTGGTGGCGATGTGGGAATTTCTGACCCAAAAAACAGAAAATGCTCGTCCAGCACAGCCGCTGCCGCTGGTGAAAACTGACCTTGAAAGCTTGCCGCTGGAAGAGGATACGCTGATCTGGCTCGGCCATTCTTCCTGGTATATGCAACTGGCAGGGAAACGTATCCTGATCGATCCAGTTCTCGGCGATTACGCTGCGCCGTTTTCATTCCTGAACAAAGCGTTTGCCGGGGAATACCCGTGGCGCGCAGAGAAAATGCCGGATATCGATCTGCTGATTATCTCCCACGATCACTACGATCATCTGGATTACGCCACTATCAAAGCGTTGATGCCAAAGGTGAAACGGGTTGTTACGCCATTGGGCGTCGGTTCTCATCTGCGCTACTGGGGTATGAAGCCAGAAATTATTGATGAGCGTGACTGGAACCAGTCGGTGCGAATCAGCGATGACCTGACGGTTCATGTGCTGCCCGCTCGACACTTTTCCGGGCGCGGAATTAAGCGTGACCAGACCCTGTGGGGCAGCTTTATGTTTGTGACCCCGCAGCAGAAGGTCTACTACAGCGGTGATTCCGGCTACGGCCCGCACTTTAAAGCCATCGGTGAGCAGTTTGGTGAGGTGGATTTAGCCATCATGGAGAACGGTCAGTACGACCAGGACTGGAAATACATTCATATGTTGCCGGATGAAACCGCGCAGGCCTCCGCCGATATTAACGCGAAAGCGGTCGTGCCAGGGCATAACGGACGCTTTGTGCTGGCAAAACACAGCTGGAATGACCCGGTTATCCAGCTGACACGGGCAAGCAAAGATAAACATTATCGGTTACTGACACCGGAACTGGGTGAACCCGTTCGGGTGAATGACACCACCCAACAATTCAGCCAGTGGTGGGAATAAAAGATGTTGAACCGAAGCGCAGAAGGGGCGAGCAGTATGACTATTTCCGCTCAGGTTATCGATACTATCGTTGAGTGGATCGACGATAACTTACACCAGCCGTTACGCATTGAAGAGATTGCCCGCCACGCGGGTTATTCGAAATGGCACTTACAGCGGTTGTTTATGCAATACAAAGGGGAAAGTCTGGGTCGTTATATCCGCGAACGCAAGCTGCTGCTGGCCGCACGCGATTTACGTGAATCGGATGAACGTGTGTACGACATTTGTCTGCGTTATGGGTTTGATTCCCAGCAGACGTTCACGCGTATATTTACCCGCACCTTCAACCAGCCACCAGGCGCGTACCGCAAAGAAAATCACAGCCGCACGCATTGATGTATTGCCCCTCTCCTCTGTGGGGAGAGGGGCCCAGACAGCACTCTCAATTACCAGCGATAATTCACGGTTGCCGTTACCGTACGGCCAATCCCGTAGAAACACGCCGTATCACTGGCGCAGGATGCCACGTATTTGGTATCCGCAATGTTATTGACGTTGAACTGGATGCTGGCGCCCTTCAGGCTGCTGTTCATTTCGCCCAATTCGTAGCTCATCATCGCGTCATATAAATCAACCGATGGCACTTTGAAGGTGTTTTTGGCATCGCCATAGCTTGTCCCGATGTAGCGTACTCCCACACCCGCGGTCAGGCTTTTCAGCACGCCGTCAGGAAGGGTATAGCTGGCGAAAGCCGATGCCATATGTGCTGGAATTCGTGACGGGGTTTTGCCTTCCGTTCCGGCGACCGTCGTGCTTTCTGTTTTGGCATCGGTATAGGTGTAGGAGCCAATCAGGTTGATGTTATCCATTAGCGTGGAGTGGATCTCAAATTCAGCCCCTTTCGAGCGCACCTTACCTGCATTTTCAAACCAGCCTTCGGCGCTGTTGTAAGTGGCGACGTTGTCCTGCGTTAAGTCGTACAAGGCTATTGTCATCAGCGTGGTATCAACAGGCTGATATTTCAGGCCGATTTCGGTTTGCTCGCCAGTTGTCGGTTTAAACGGAGCAACGCCCGGTGCGCGATTGGTTTGCAGGCTCGGTTCAAAGGAGGTGCTGTAGCTGATATACGGCGACAGGCCAAAATCGAACGCGTACAGCAGGCCAGTACGCCAGGTGAACTTACTGTCATTCTGCTGTGTAAGGCTATTGTCGGTAAAATCGTTGGTGCGGACTTCGCTCCAGTCGTAGCGCCCGGACACCAGCCATTCCCAGCGATCCCAACTGACCTGGTCCTGCACATACAACCCCATCTGGTCGAGGTTTTGCTGTTCATCCGTGGCGGTACTGAAGGTGCTTTCATCTATATGAAGGCCATAAACCGGGTGTGTCCAGTCCATGTTATATTGGGAACCCATCCCGCGCTCCAGCAGCTGCTTGTCTTTACTGGTCTTATAATCCAGTCCGCCTAACAGCGTGTGGCTGATCTCTCCGGTGGCAAACTGCGCTTCCAGTTGGTTATCCAGACCGAACTCGTCGGTGGTGCGCTCTTCATGCTGAGCACGGCGCGTGAGCACCGTGCTGTTGGCGGCACTGTTGGCATACACCAGATAACGGTATTTCTGCTTAATGGTGGCGTAACGTGCATTCTGGCGGAAGGTCAGGGCATCATCGAACTGGTGTTCAAATTCGTAGCCAATCATGGTTTGCTCGCGCCATGACTGATCGTAATTCGGGTCGCTGACGTTAAAATCGCGCGGAATATAGCGCCCGTTAGCACTGTTCACCGTCCCGTAGGCGGGCAGGAAGTTACGGTAGCCCGCATCGGGATCTTTCTGATAGCTCGTCAGCAGCGTAAAGCGTGTCTGATCGTTGGGATACCAGGTGATCGCCGGGGCAATCGCCATACGCGTTTCTTTATAATCCTCGACCTGATTATGCTGCGTCCGGGCAATGCCGTTTACGCGATAAAGTACGCTGCCGTCGTCACTGAGCTTGCCGCCAAAATCAAACGCTCCTTCGGCCAGATCATGGTTACCGGTACGGAACTGTACGTTATGGATAGCATCACTGGTCGGGCGTTTGCTGGTCATGCTGATAAGCCCGCCGGGGTTCACCTGCCCAAACAACACGGATGCCGGGCCGCGCACCAGTTCAACCCGCTCAAGCAGCCACGGATCCATCGTGCCGGTTTGTGAGGAGGCGGTTGCACCATAGCTCAGTCCATCGAGGAACTTCGGCACATAGCTAAAGCCGCGCACAAACACTTCATCGTTACGGTTCGATGAGCCGCGGTATTCCGTGAAAACGCCCGCGGAATAGCGCAGTGCCTGTGACACCGAGGTGACATCCAGGGCGTTCATCTGATCGCGGGTGATCACCGACACGGATTGAGGCGTTTTCACGATCTCGGCGCTGGTTTTGGTCGCAGAGAGGGTTTTTGTCGCCACCATTCCTTTAACAGGCGCAGTGGGTTCTTCACTCACGCTCTCTGTTACCAGTAGCGTTTCTTCTTTTGTTTCTGCCTGAGCTGCAACGCTGAACGTTGTCATGCTCAGAAGCCAGAGTTTCATTATCTTATTATTTTTAAACATATTATTTATGCATCCTTGATTGCTATCGCCATAAAAACACCTGAACAACGCGACAAATGATATTGCAAATTATTACCATTTGCATTAGCGTTGTTAACAAATTTAGCGGGAGTAAAGTGGTCATGACGAGGGCATGGAGTGGGTTGCTGTTAGGGATCAGTACGTTGCCTGCACTGGCAACAACGTGCGAGCACTCGTCCATTCAGGGTGAGCTTCAGGGGAAGTTTGATGCCAGCGGTGAGGTCTGTTTTGTGCTCCCACCGCTGAGTGAAAATTATGTGTCTGCGACGCTGAGCGGCGTAACGGATGCCCGTTTACTGGACGGGCAAAACCGTCGTATCCGCACCCTGGTTGAAAAGGGGCCAGTGGACGGTGAACACACATTGCTTTTTGCCCTGCCTGTTCAGCAGAGCACCTCACTGGTGCTTCACGGCGAAGAGGGGAAACCGTGGCGCTTTCAGTGGCGGATGAAGGAAACCTCCGCGCTTCCCCGTATTCAGATGCTTGATCCTGAAAGCCCGACGTTGCAGGCGTTGGCTAAGACAGTTTCTGCCGGTGGGAGTACTGATGCGTTCTGGCAGACGCAGATCCGGCAGGGAACGCCGATGGTGGAGCCGGTTGATGCCAGCCATAAACGCGTGACATTTTTATGGCGTGGCGCACGCGATAACGTCTTTCTTCTTGGCTCGCCAGCAGGCGATCACGATCCCCTGTTTCGTCTTGGAAATACGGATGTCTGGTTTCGCAGCTATGTGGTTCCTGCTGATACCGTTATGCAATATAAACTCGCACCGGATGTGCCGCGCGTGGAAGGCAGTTCGCGGGATCAGCGGCGGGCGATCCTGGTGAGTGCGCAGGCCGATCCGCTCAATCCGCAGACCTTTGGCGATCAAAAGACCGATCGCTGGAATCGCTATTCGTTGCTTGATCTCAGTCCTGCTCGTTATTGCACGGCGCAGGCCGTGGCACAACCGCTGGTATCCGGCACGTTGACCCGCAACAGGTTTGCCAGCCGAATTCTGGATAACTCGCGTGAAGTCATGATTTACAAACCGCGTGGGGCACAGCCTGCACGCTGGACGCTCATACTTTTTGATGGGCAGATTTATCAGGATGAGTACCATTTTGCCAATGTGCTGGACGGACTGATTGCCCGACACCATCTTCCGCCGGTCAACGTGGTCTTTATTGATAGCCTCGATCACGCCCGACGTGGCAAAGAGTTACCGCCAGACCCTGCATTTGCCGACTTTATGGCCCATGAATTACTGCCGTGGCTGCGTGGTCAGGGTATGGCGATGCAGCGCCAAAAAACGGTGCTGGCTGGCTCCAGCTATGGTGGTATTGCTTCGTCCTGGGTCGCGCTGCGCTATCCGCGCCTGTTTGGCAATGTGCTCAGTCTCTCAGGATCTTACTGGTGGGCTCCAGAAGGCGAAACGCCGGGCTGGCTGACACGCCAGTATCAGCAATCGCCACAGTATCCGGTTCGCTTCTGGTTGCAGGCGGGAAGATTTGAAACGGCCGGGCCAAACGGCGGAATTTACCGTAATACGCAGGATTTTGATCAGGTTTTACGGGACAAGGGTTACCGCGTCAGCTTCCATCCCTGGTCCAGCGGCCACGACTATGCGGCCTGGTGTGAAGCCTTGATCCACGGCATGCGAGACTTCGCGGGCTTACGACGCCAGTGAAAACCAGCGGCGCCAGATGAAACGCAGGACGAAAAACTCAATGGCGCCGAGCAATAAAAACCACAGACAAAACAGAATGGTATAGAGCTGGTTAAGGTCAACCAGATGAAATACGGTGATCAGTTTCTGTGCCACAACCAGCCCCAGTGAAGGTGCAGGGAGCAGCAGGCAGGAGAGAAGTGCCATCAGCAAAATTCCGCCTGCTGTTAACAGCGATTCTAATGGGTGTTTCATATTAATGTTAATCGTCAGTTAAAAACGTTATTGTCAGGCATCTCTTCACGTAAAGCAATGTATTCACTGGCCTCGCTTTTGACTAAATGCGAGTGCATTGTCCGGATAATTAATAACAAAAAAAGAATAATATTTCTGATGTCATTAAATTAAATTCTCGTTGTGTAAATTAATGTCATGTTCAGGAAATTAATTTTACAAACATATAAGTGCCATATCCAATTAACGTTGCAATAACAATAGCAGCGACAATATACAACGCCAGGCGGCGTCCGCGATAAATTCCAAACATGCTGTCTCTCCGTTTAGATGTGGTTTAGAAATATTTTGTAAAAATCATTTTATCGAATAAAGTGTAATGAATTTTGAATAACTCGACAGTAATTATATTGCGGCAGATCAATTTACTCCGCAAGAATTAAAAACAGTTGAAATCGAATGAATTAAAGCCCGAAAGGAATTCAGGCTTCCGACCACCGGATATTGAAGGAATTGACCCAATGACCAAGATGATGAACTCGCAGAATGTGCCACCCGCAGGGGGCAATGTGCAGGGGACGCCTTACCAGCAGACCGTTGAGCAAGTGCTTGCTCACAGGAAAAGCCAGGCTAACGGCCTGGAGCGCGCAGAGGCTCAGGCGCGTTTGCAGCAATATGGCCCGAATGCATTGCCGGAGAAAAAAGGTAAACCCGCGTGGTTGCGTTTCCTGGCACATTTTAATGATGTACTGATATATGTTCTGCTGGCTGCCGCAGTACTGACGGCGGTAATGGGCCATTGGGTTGACACGCTGGTTATTCTGGGGGTGGCAGTCATTAATTCATTGATTGGCCATATCCAGGAAAGTAACGCTGAAAAATCGCTGAAGAGTATTCGTAATATGCTTTCCAGTGATGCCCGTGTTATTCGCGGTGGTAGCCATGAAACTATTCCAACGACTGAAATAGTCCCGGGCGATATTATTGTATTACGTGCGGGTGATCGTATTCCGGCGGATATGCGCTTGATTGAAGCACATAATTTACGTGTCGAAGAAGCGATTTTGACCGGCGAATCAACGGTGGTGGATAAACATATTAATCCGCTGAGCGGCGAGCTTTCGCTGGGCGATCGTACAAACCTGGTCTTTTCCGGCACGACGGTCAGTGCAGGCGGCGGCGTAGGCGTTGTTATTGCGACTGGACAAGATACGGAGCTGGGTCACATCAATCAGATGATGGCTGGTATCGAAAAGCACCGCACACCACTGCTGGTGCAGATGGACAAACTCGGCAAGGCGATTTTTGCCCTGATTCTGGTGATGATGGTGGCGCTGTTTGTCTTTAGCCTGGTACTGCGCGACATCCCAATGGGCGAATTACTGCTCTCGCTGATTAGCCTCGCGGTTGCTGCCGTTCCGGAAGGGTTGCCAGCGATTATCTCCATCATTCTCTCTCTGGGTGTACAGGCGATGGCGCGCAAGCGGGCCATCATCCGTAAACTGCCCACTGTGGAAACCCTGGGCGCGATGACGGTGGTCTGCTCGGATAAAACCGGCACGCTGACCATGAATGAAATGACCGTGAAAGCGGTAATCACCGCAGACAGTTGCTACCGCGTGGAAGGCAACAGCTACGAGCCGGTGGGCAATATCTATCTGGAAGGCAGCGATGAGCCGGTACAGATCCAGTCAGGAACGGTGCTGGAGCAGTATCTGCGTACCATCGACCTGTGTAACGACAGCCAGCTGATTCAGGACGAGCGGGGGTTATGGGGGATTACGGGTGGGCCGACTGAAGGTGCACTTAAGGTTCTGGCCGCTAAAGCCCACCTTACTCCGGTCATGACCACACTGATCAACAAGATCCCGTTCGATTCGCAGTACAAATACATGAGCACCCACTACCAGATCGGTAGTGAGGAGCAAATCCTGATCACCGGTGCTCCGGACGTTATTTTTGCGCTGTGCGAGCAGGAGCAGACTCGTCACGGGGCGAAAGCATTCAACCGTGCTTACTGGGAAGCCGAAATGGACCGCTATGCCAGCCAGGGGCTGCGTATGGTGGCGGCCGCGTTTAAACCCGCCACAGGTGAGCAGACGCTGACGCACGACGATCTGAGTCACGGTCTTGTATTCCTGGGCATTGCCGGGATGATGGATCCGCCACGCCCGGAAGCCATTGATGCGATTCACGCCTGCCAGCAGGCCGGGATCCGCGTGAAGATGATCACCGGCGATCACCCGCAAACGGCCATGAGCATCGGCCAGATGTTAGGCATCACCAACAGCACTCAGGCTGTTACCGGCTATCAACTGGAAAAAATGGACGACATCGAACTGGCGAATGCGGCAGTGGAATATGACATTTTTGCCCGTACCAGCCCGGAACATAAGCTACGCCTGGTTAAAGCGTTGCAGGATAAAGGCGAAATTGTCGGTATGACCGGCGACGGAGTGAACGATGCCCCTGCGCTGCGTCAGGCGGATGTCGGGATCGCGATGGGGATCAAAGGGACCGAAGTTACCAAAGAGGCGGCTGATATGGTTCTGACGGATGACAACTTTGCCACCATTGCCAGTTCGGTGAAAGAGGGTCGTCGCGTTTACGACAACCTGAAGAAAACCATTCTGTTTATCATGCCCACCAACCTGGCACAGGGGCTGCTGATTATCATCGCCCTGCTGGCGGGGAACATTATTCCGCTGACGCCAGTGCTGATCCTGTGGATGAACATGGCGACGTCCGCCACGCTCTCTTTCGGCCTGGCCTTTGAAGCGGCTGAGCGTAACATCATGAAACGTCCGCCACGTCAGACGGGCCAGCATGTGATGGATGCCTTCGCAGTCTGGCGCGTGGCCTTTGTCGG
Organism: Enterobacter sp. RHBSTW-00994; assembly: GCF_013782625.1. NCBI lineage: Bacteria > Pseudomonadati > Pseudomonadota > Gammaproteobacteria > Enterobacterales > Enterobacteriaceae > Enterobacter > Enterobacter sp. RHBSTW-00994. The sequence goes on from NZ_CP056199.1 coordinate 1,197,959, forward strand.
AACCATGATTGCCATTGCCGCCTTTGCGCTGGAAGCCTGGCTTGCGCCGCGCGGCCACAGTGCAGAGTTCACCCGCACCGTGTTGCTGCAGATGCTGGTGTGCGCCCAGTGGGTCTACATGATTAACTGCCGCAACACCGATGGCTTCTCCCTGAACCGCGGTCTGCTGGCGAACAAAGGCATCTGGCTGGTCACAGGCGTGCTGTTGCTGCTGCAACTGGCGATTATCTACCTTCCGTTTATGCAGATGCTGTTCGGCACAGAAGCTCTCCCGCTGCGCTACTGGGCAATCACCCTGGTTATTGCAGGCGCAATGTTCTTCATCGTCGAAATCGAGAAGCGACTGACCCGCAGATTCCGTAAAGCTGCATAATCTGACACCTTACTCCTCACCTATCCCTCTCCCGCCGGGAGAGGGGCTCGCCCGGCTTTCTCCCTTAGCCCTTTGGGGTGCGGGGCGGAGTGAGGGGAAACATCCTGAGGTAATCTCAATGAAACTGACTTCCCTGCGCGCCGCACTGGCCTGCGCACTCCTGGCCTGCACCCTGCAAACCGCATTTGCCGCTGTTCCGGTTCGCGTTGCGACCGTAGAGGAAACCACGCATGCACCAGAGCGCCAGATCCCAGGCCGTATCGAAGCGATTCATACCGTGGAACTGCGTGCGCGTACGGAAGGTGTTATTACCCGGACGCATTTTCGTGACGGACAGTATGTGAAAAAAGGCGACGTGCTGTTTGAACTGGACGATGCTGAACCGCGCGCCGCCGTCAGGCTGGCACAGGCTGAAGTGAAAAGTGCGGAAGCTACACTACGCCAGGCGCAGCAGCAACTGACGCGCTTTGAAAGCCTGAAAAATGGTAATGCCATCAGCCGAAATGACGTGGATAACGCGCGGATGCAACGTGACGTGGCGAGCGCGGCGCTGGAGCAGGCGAAAGCCCGTTTAGAGTCCCGCAATGTCACGCTCTCCTATACCCGCATCACGTCGCCAATTGACGGTCGCGTGGGGCACAGTCAGTTTCATCAGGGAAGCCTTGTCAGTCCTGCCAGCGGTGTGCTGGTGGACGTGGTACAACTCGACCCCATCCGCATTGCCTTCGCGCTGGAGGAAGGGGCATTTGCCACCAAAGCCGGACAACATGCCACTCTCACGGCGTTAAAGCAGGCCTGGCAGGCGCAAATCGATAACGGCAGTGAACGTGTCCGCGGCGAGCTCACGTCGGTTGACAACCGTATTGACCCACGTACTGCCAGCGTCATGTTACGGGCGGAATTTGCAAACCCACGCCACCGTCTTCTGCCGGGAGGTAGCATCACCGTCTGGCTGCGTCCGCAGTCAGAGCAATCTTCGTTGCTTCTGCCCGCCGCCGCGGTTGGACAAAACGGCGCCGGTTTTTTCACCTGGGTGATTGATGCTGAAAATAAAGCTGAAAAACGTGCGCTGACGCTGGGTAGCCAGTCAGGCCAGCAATTCCATGTGCTGTCGGGGGTCAACGTCGATGAACGTGTCGTCACGGATGGTGCGCAACGGTTACAGGATGGCGTTGCCGTTCAGGTATTGCAGTAAGGAGCCGCTATGCTGACCTTTTTTATCAAACGCCCACGTTTCGCGATGGTGATTGCCCTGGTGGTCACGCTGCTGGGGGCGATTGCCCTGAAGCTGATTCCGGTGGAGCAGTACCCGCAGATCACTCCGCCAGTGGTAAACGTCAGTGCCAGCTGGCCTGGTGCAAGCTCTGCCGACGTGGCGGAGGCCATCGCCACGCCACTGGAGACACAGCTTAACGGCGTGGACCACATGCTCTATATGGAGTCGACAAGTTCTGATGAAGGCGCATATAGCCTGAGTATCACGTTTGCTGCCGGAACGGACCCGGACCTTGCCGCGATTGATGTGCAAAACCGTGTGGCGCAGGCCGTCGCGCAACTGCCTGCCGACGCACAGCAAAATGGTGTACAGGTGCGCAAGCGAGCCAGTAATCTGATGATGGGGGTGAGCCTTTACTCACCGGATAGCACCCACTCGCCGCTGTTTGTGAGTAATTACGCCAGCACCCAGGTGCGAGAGGCGCTGGCACGTCTGCCGGGCGTCGGACAAGTTCAGATGTTTGGTGCTCGCGATTACAGTATGCGTATCTGGCTGCGTCCCGATCGCATGAACGCCCTGAATATTACTACCGATGACATCGCCCTGGCGCTGCGTGAGCAAAATGTGCAAGGCGCGGCCGGGCAGATTGGAACGCCACCGGTCTTTAACGGCCAGCAGCAGACCCTGACCATCAACGGGCTGGGCCGACTCAATCAGGTTGCGGATTTCGCCGATATCATCATCCGCGCGGGTGAGCAGGGGCAACTGGTGCGCCTGCACGATGTTGCGACCATTGAGCTGGGCTCACGCAGTTACAGCTCTGGAGCGCAGCTTAATGGCCACGATTCCGCCTATCTTGGGATTTACCCTACGCCAACCGCCAATGCTCTGCGCGTGGCGGAAGCGGTGCGCGGCGAGCTTGAGCATCTGGCGAAACGCTTCCCGAACGATTTAACGTATGAAGTGAAATTTGATACCACGCGTTTTGTGGCCGCGACCATCAAAGAGATTGGTGTTTCGCTGGCACTCACGATGCTCGCCGTGGTGGTGGTGGTTTCCCTGTTCCTGCAAAGCTGGCGTGCGACGTTGATTGTCGCACTGGCGATCCCGGTTTCACTTATCGGCACGTTTGCGGTGCTCTATACGCTGGGGTATTCCGCCAACACGCTTAGCCTGTTTGCGATTATTCTGGCGCTCACCATGGTGGTGGACGATGCGATCGTTGTCGTCGAAAACGTCGAAACATTGATGGCGGAGGGGCAAAGCCGTACAGAGGCCACGGCCAACGCACTGCGCCAGATTGCCGGGCCGGTGATCGCCACCACGCTGGTATTACTGGCGGTATTTGTGCCGGTGGCGTTGCTACCAGGGATTGTCGGGGAGTTGTACCGTCAGTTTGCGGTGACACTCTCTACCGCCGTCACTCTTTCAAGCCTGGTGGCGCTGACGCTGACCCCTGCGCTGTGTGCTTTACTGCTTCGCCCGCGAACCGGATATCCGGCGGCGATATTTCGTGGCTTTAACCGTGGGCTTGATGCGACGCGTGAGGCCTACACCCGGCTGGTGAACCGCTTCAACCTGCGGCCCTTGGTGGCGCTAGCCGCGACGTGCGTTGCGGCTGCCGTTGTTGCCTTCAGCTTCATGTCGATGCCGAAAGGCTTCCTGCCTCAGGAAGATCAGGGTTACTTCTTTGCCAGTGTGCAGTTGCCGGAGGCCGCGTCCCTGGAGCGTACCGAAGCGGTGATGGCTACCGCGCGTGCGCTTATAGCCGCGAACCCGGCAGTTGACGATGTGATTCAGGTTTCCGGTTTTAATCTTCTCAACGGGACGAGTGCGTCGAACGGTGGGTTTATTTCGGTGATGCTGAAAGACTGGAGCGAGCGTCCGCCGCTGGACGAGGTAATGGGCACGTTGCAGCGTCAGCTTTTCGCCTTGCCGGAAGCCACCATTATGACGTTTGCACCACCGACATTGCCCGGTCTGGGGAATGCCTCCGGGTTTGATCTACGTATTCAGGCGCAAGCGGGGCAAAGCCCGGCGGAACTGGAGCAGATTACCCGGACTATTTTGCTTAAAGCCAATCAGCATCCGCAGCTTAACCGCGTCTTTACCACCTGGAGCAGCAACGTGCCGCAGTTGACACTCACCGTGGATCGTGAGCGTGCCGCAAAGCTTGATGTGCCCGTTTCCCGCATCTTCAGCAGCCTGCAAACTGCGTTCGGCGGCACACGTGCAGGGGATTTTAGCGTCAACAACCGTGTTTACCACGTTGTGATGCAAAACGAGATGCAGTGGCGTGAGCGCGCTGAGCAAATCAGCGATTTATACGTGCGGAGCAACAGCGGCGAGCGGGTGCGTCTGAGCAACCTTGTCACCATTACGCCAACCGTAGGTGCGCCGTTCCTGCAACAGTACAACCAGTTCCCGTCCGTGTCGGTCAGTGGATCGGCTGCTGAAGGGGTGAGCAGCAGTACCGCGATGGCGGTGATGGGTGAACTCCTGGCGGAGAACCTGCCTGCGGGTTATGACTACGCCTGGAGCGGTATGTCGTATCAGGAGCAGCAGACCGGCAACCAGGCTGTCTGGATCGTGCTTGCGGCGGTGGTAATGGCGTGGCTGTTCCTTGTGGCGCAGTACGAGAGCTGGACGCTTCCGGCAAGCGTGATGCTGTCAGTCCTGTTTGCCATCGGTGGGGCGCTGGTCTGGTTGTGGATTGCCGGGTACGCTAACGACGTATACGTGCAGATTGGCCTGGTGTTGCTGATAGCCCTCGCGGCCAAGAACGCGATCCTTATTGTCGAGTTTGCCCGTGCGCGGCGCAATGAAGGGATGGCGATTGTTGATGCTGCCCGCGAGGGGGCGTCACGTCGTTTCCGCGCGGTAATGATGACCGCTGTTTCCTTTATCATCGGCGTGTTACCGATGATGCTGGCAACCGGTGCGGGAGCGCAGAGCCGTCGCATTATTGGTACGACGGTGTTCAGCGGCATGCTGGTGGCGACCGTTGTCGGGATTGTGTTTATTCCGGCGCTGTTTGTACTGTTCCAGCGTTTACGTGAGTGGGGACATCGGCTTACGGACTAGTGGCCCACCGTTCACACTGTTTTTGTACCAGCGAGGTCAGCGAACCGCCGTCATTAATGAAATCTCGCATTCGCTGCGACTCACTTTTGCCCTGTTTTAACATCAGGGCAATTTCCGTTATCGCGCTCGTCGCACCTTGTTTTTCGGCTGACGGGGCGACGCGCTCCAGCAACCACGCGATATCTTCTGCGATAGTCTTTTGTTCCCCGGTATTGACGTCCGTCAGAATGCCATCCAGGCCGTAACGACAGGCCTGAAAGCGGTTAAAACGGTAGAGCAGAAAATCTTGCGCCTGATGTTTGTAAGGCCGCTCCGTCAGCAGCCAGTGCGATGTTGCCTGAATCAGTCCGGCGATGTTAATGGCCTGAGCAAGCGTTAGCGGGGTATCCATCACCCGGACTTCTACCGTACCGAAATGCGGGCCAGGACGAATGTCCCAGTGCAGATCCTTAATGCTGTCTATCATACGGGTGGCGCTCAGGTGGCGGAACAACCCTTCAAATTCCTGCCAGTTGCTCACCCACGGCATTTGCCCGTTATCCGGAAATCCCGAGAAAATATTGAGCCGGGATGAGGCAAACCGGGTATCTGTCCCCTGCATATAAGGCGATGTCGCCGCCAGAGCAACAAAGTGTGGCACAAAACGGGAGAGACCGTGTAGCAGGTAGATTGCGTCATCCCCATTTCGGCAGCCAATGTGGACATGCTGGCCGAATACCGTTGCCTGCAAAATCAGATAGCCAAAGCGCTCCAGCGTGATGTTGTAGCGTTCGTCATCACACACCTCCTGGCGCTGCCATTTCTGAAACGGATGCGTCCCGCCACCGCAAATCTGGATATGCTGCGCCGCCGCTGCGCGCAGAATACGTTGCTGTATCACTGAAAACTGTGCGGCAGCCTGGTCGATGTTCTGACAGACGCCTGTCGCGATTTCGAGCATGCTTTGGGTGATGTCATGCTTCACTTCACCGGCTTTGATGTCGCCTTTAACGGCAGCGATGAGGGCGGAAGAGTCCTGGCTTAGATCGTACCCCGGCGGATTAACCACCTGTAGTTCCAGCTCAATGCCAAGGGTGAAAGGTTCAGAAGAATGGAAGTCGGGTAAAGGCATGAGGCGCTCCGTTGACGGGGATGAATTGAGTATAGACAACGGAGGCGTTCTTCTTTTCCCGAGAGGGGAGATGCGTTTTTATACTCCACTTCTGCTCCTTACTCATAGCAGATCGCAGTTGCCTGTTAAGTGCCAGAAGGGGACGTTGATGTTAGTATCCTGGACAGAGGCACACCTGAAATGGCTGCCTCCTGATAATAAAGTGTTTAAAAAATCAATGTTATGAATTGCGCACTAAGTGTGAGGGGATTTATTTTGGATATTATTTTTCATATCCGTATAAATTTATTCTACCCGATAAATACTCACCTAAATATACTTCACTGATTTTATTGAAGCCTTGCTTTGTAACTTCACCTTCTAACCAGTCACTATCCTTGTTAATAATTTCGAGAAGGTCATGGTTGGCTAAACCATCCACGATAATTGGATAGCGTATATTTTCATCACCACTTTGTATTATCGTTAACTGCCCGTTTTGTTCGAGAACTACGCGTTTTAGTTGTTCTACTTCATAAATACCATTTGCTCTTAACTTGAACATCAAATCATTTGCAGAAACACCATTTCGTAAACACTCCTTAACATTAACGCTGCCATTATGTACCAAAGTAATGGGTTTCCCATCAATGATTCTTTTAACTAACCGATTGTTCTCTTTTAAAAACTTAAGAGCAAAGACAAGTAAGGTCCATATAATCAGCACCAGAACAAATTGTAGTACTGTTATCGATTCATTGTAGATTACGCCACCGATAATTCCCCCCAGCACATAGTTTTGAACCTGATCCATTGCGGATGAGGGCGCCAGATTTCCTTTTCCCATGAGATTTATTTGAACAATTAAACACAGTATCCCCAATCCCAACTTTATAATAATAGGCGTGTAAATGATCATTTATATCCCTCAGTTTTTCATGATTTCTATTTCTGGGTTTACTAACGAAACCTCTACCAGGTTGTACGTTTTTTGATCCGCGTTTAAGTTGACACGGTAATAAAAGTCATTGATTTTAACGATAATACCATCCGAGAGTTGTACAGAGTTGGAAAAGATAGAGTTTATACTTACTTCTTTTTCTTTTGATAACAACCGTACAAAGTTAACCATTTGTGATGATTGGGAGTGTATATTTTGGCTATCGGTATAATCAGCATACTGAACCCCCGAAATGAAGAGTAAAAATAAGAAGGCGATGATCGTTAAGTCCCGATATTTAGTTTGCAAGCGATGGCGCATATACAGGCTAAAAACAACGATCAGGATAAATAAAGTACTAAATATAATGATGTATTTTAAATAATCATTGATATTAGATTGTGTTTGTAGATAATCAATTCCATAAAATCTCATGCCTATATAACTCCATAATTCTGAAGATCCTAACTTTTATTATAGTAATTCGTTATGACATTACTTAACAACTAATAATTATCAGTTATCAACTGAGATTTGTCATGGTTTTTTAAGGTGAAGAATGGAGTACTGATGGATTAAGTATCTGGCGATGGGAGGACGTTCATTCGAAAAGCCCCCGAATTTGCCACTAACAGCGTAATTAAAGACTCAAGTGCGTAAAGGTGTATAAGGTCTGCCTCTCGCTCATAGCGGCTGTCAAAGCCGCCAGCCATAAGATGAGTCGAAGAACGGTCTCTGTTAGTGATTATGATCCCTCAGGAAGACTGTCAGCACATCTTTCGGAGGAATGCTTCCACACTCAGAAAGTAACCAGCCTACGGCTCCGCGATGATAGGTCCCATGAAAAAGCATATGATTTAGCATATCTATGGCCGTCATTTCTCCTGCCCCTCCATCGACAAAACGGAACGTGATGATTTTTGTTAAATCGTCCGGGCTAATTGATTTAACGTGCTGAATATACCACTCCGTACTGTCGGCCATTTTAACATCAAGCTCGTCTACAGAGGGGGTGTCTGGAGTATTTAATGCTATGTAGCCATGCTGCTGTCCCGACATGTTTGCTCTGAAAATCATGTCAACGACATAAATATGATTCATCAGCCTTAGCATCAGGTGACGTTTTTCAGCAGAAGCGGATTCACTAATACCTTTGATGGCTTTTAGCGTTTCTGAATCAATCCAGCGCTTGTACTTCAACAGTGTAACTATTGTGTTCTTGTCCAAAATTTCCCCCAGATTTTCCTGTCCCGATAACATACCAATAATGCCTGTCTTTAAGCCGCGTTTCATTTTTTCTAAGGCATTCGTTTAACGGCTTGCGTCAGCTTCCTCGCTCAAATCTCATTGGATCGATATGAACGTCCACGGATATTAACGTTCTCGCCAGTCAGCCTCTCAACAACGTCGATTGCGTCTGGATCACCATGCCAGGCCATGCAATTTAAGCAATCACCGCCACAATCTAAATTCAGTGTGCCTGGTATTTTACTCATAGGCAGGTGGCAGGTCTGGCAATGGTTTTCTTTCACTGGAAGTGACATCCTTTTTAAGATTTTCAGTCATGGGGGAGACTTAACATACCACGGTTAAATTCGCTCCTCGATCCCTGTATCCCCTCCAAACCGCTCGCCCCCAACCCCCATTGTGTTTTACACTCCGCCCTGCAAAAATTAAGTCAACAAACGATTGGATACACAGGCGGTAACAGCGATGAACGGTACAATCACAACGTGGTTTAAAGATAAAGGTTTTGGATTTATCAAAGATGAAAACGGTGACAATCGCTATTTTCATGTGATTAAGGTCGCGAACCCTGATCTGATCAAGAAAGATGCAGCGGTGACGTTTGAGCCGACCACGAACAACAAAGGCCTTTCCGCGTATGCGGTGAAGGTGATCCCGGAAAGCAAGCACCTTTATATCGCGGGCGAGCGCGTGAAGCTCACGTCGATCAAATCGTTCGTGGTGTTCAGCGAGGAAGTACCTGCGGATTCCGGGATCGATAAAGAGAATGCGGTGCTCTCAGTCGGGCTTCTGATGAACAACATCAAACCGAAATCGGATAAAAAACCGGGTGAAATGCGCACGGTGAAGAAACTGGCGATCACCACGTTCCAGAATACGACGCTGATCTTCTCGGAAGATGAGATCGACATCGATGCCACAGTGAAGCTGTTGAAATAACGCAATGCCGACATTCCCACAGAATGTCGGCTTCTTTTACCCGCTTTAGTGCGCCGTAATGTACGGCTCCTTCACAAACTCCGCCAGCAACCAGACCATATCATGCAGCAGCCCCGTGAGATCTTTCGCCACGTTGGGAGGGAGCGTTCTGCCCTGAATGGCCCGCGTTAACGCCAGCGCGTAATCCACTTGTAATGCCGTTTCCTGCCAGCAATCCGGGACATAGGACGTCACGCGTTCACCTTCAATCAATTGTGCAATTAGATGCGGGGGAAGTTCAGTATCGCAAAGCGTGCGCAGTCGGTTGAGCGCATGCTGCAACCGTTCACACAGGGTGGCGTGTGTTTCGGCATCGTCGGTTTCGACCAGTACGCAGACAAACGCAGCGCAGGCATCGGCCAGTTCGAAAAGATCCGCAGAGTCGGGAAGCGGCAGGGTAATGAGATGGTGGATAGCGCTTTCTTCAGAGAGCGCGTAAGACAATCCAGGCATTGTTGTCATGTGATATTCCTTTTAAATAAAAATCCGACCACCCCATAAGTTCCTACGCTCATGGGTGGTAGCGCTGACGGAGGTAGGAATACCGCACACGACAAAACGGCCAACCTTTCGGTTGCTCCGCCAGCGCGACCATATTTTAACGGGGTGAGCGCTGCCGCGACAAAATAATTCTCGTGTCATAGTGTACGGGTTCCTACGCCCGGTTGCGGATGTGCCGCAACGCAGGAACTTTACGGTGGGGAAATGGGGAAGAAAAGAGACAACCCTGAATTACACTGGGTTACTTGCGGGTTTGCGAGGCGTCTTCCAGAAAGTCTTTGCCGGATGGCGGTGACGCCTAACCCGGCCGACAAAAAATCCTGCGATAAGAACCGTAAGCCCGTGCAAGTGTCGTCCGCCGGGCACAAACTTACCCCATCCGGTGCTCACCCCGGAGCATAGCCTTCCGGTCAAACACCTGCTGGATCGTCCCATGCGCCATAAACGCCGCCCGGTCAGACATATGCGCAATCACATCGGCATCGTGGCTCACCAGAAGATAGGTCATGTCGTGTTGCTGTTTCAGACGGTTCAGCAGGTTGAGGATCTCCGCCTGCACGGACATATCCAGCGCCGACGTTGGTTCATCCAGCAGCAGAACCTGCGGGCGCAACAGCAGCGCACGGGCAATGGCCACACGCTGCCGCTGACCGCCGGAAAGCTGGTGCGGGTAACGCTTCCCCGCGTCGGTCGACAAACCGACCTGCTGCAATGCATCCGCCACTTTTTCTGGGATCTGCGTCTCGCGGTGAATTTTCAATGGTTCCGACAGGGTACGTGAAATGGTGTGGTTCGGGTGCAGCGACGCCCATGGATCCTGAAACACCATCTGCACGTTGCGGCGAAGCGGGCCTGCAAAACGCTGACCTTGTTGCAGGCGCTCGCCCAGCACGGCAATGTTGCCGCGCCACTCACGCTGTAAACCCGCCAGCACGCGCAGAATTGTTGATTTACCACAACCGGATTCGCCGATAAGGCTAAAGGTTTCCCCTTTCCCGATGGTAAAACTGGCGGCTGAAACCGCGGTTTTCTCTCCGAAACTGACCTGGAGCTGATTGACTTCAACGAGTGCCATTGTTCGCCTCCTGCCACGGCTGAGAGCGGTCGAGGGTCGGCAACATCTGCCCAAAGGTGTTGGCATTTGGGCGGCAAGTCCATAGCGTGCGCGTATACGGATGGGTTGCCTGTGGCAACTGGTTTGCCGCCATTTCATCAACCTTCTCGCCCTGATACATCACCAGTACGCGGTCGCAATGTTCGGCGACCAGCGGCAAGTCATGGCTGATCAGCAGCATCGCCATCTGGCGTTCTTCACACTGTTGTACCAGCAGGTCGAGGATCTGGTTGCGCAGACGTGCGTCCAGCGCAGAAGTGGGCTCATCAGCAATCAGAACCTGTGGGTTATTGATCAGCGCAATGGCAATCATCACACGTTGCCCCATGCCGCCAGAAAGTTCGCTGGGATAACGCGTCAGCACCTGCCCGGCCAGCCCCACGGCGCGGATGATGTCGTGAATGCGTGCAAGACGTTCCGAACGGGGCAGGGACTGATGCAGCGTCAGGGCCTCATCAAGCTGCGCCGCGACATTTTTCACCGGATTGAGCGCATAGCGCGGGTCCTGAAGCACCATCGCAATACCGTTGCCGCGAAGTGCCTGCCAGCGGCGGTTGTTGAGGGTCTGCAGGTCATTGCCCAGCACATTAAGCTGGCGGGCAGTGACGATACCCGGTTTACGCACCAGGCCCATCAGCGCACGGGCAGACATGGATTTGCCGGAGCCAGATTCCCCGACCAGTGCCAGACGCTCGTTGCCCAGCGTAAAGCTCAGGTTGCTGACCACGCGGGCGGCGGGGTAGTCGATATTCAGCGCATCGACGATGACGCGGTGTTCAGTCATGTTGCGGCTCCAGTACGTCGCGCAGGCCATCGCCCAGCAGGTTAAATGCCAGGCTGGCAAACAGAATGGCGCCGCCCGGAATGGCGGCAATCCACCACTGGTCGAAAATCACCTGCATGCCGTCGGCAATCATTGCGCCCCATTCAGCCATGGGCGGACGCGCGCCGAGACCGAGGAAGCCCAGCCCGGCAGCAGCCAGAATAATCCCGGCCAGATCGAGCGCCAGGCGCACTATTGCGGACGGCAGGCACAGCGGAAGAATATGGCCGAAAAGCAGCCTGAAACCGCGAATGCCCATCATCCCGGCAGCGGCCAGGTAATCGCTGTGACGCAGACGCTGAATCTCACTGCGAGCCTGACGCGCATAGGCGGGCCAGGTGGTTAAGGCCAGCGCCAGCGCGCCGTTGACCAGGCCCGGCCCGAGCATGGCGACAAACGCAAAGGCGAGGATCAGGCGTGGCATTGACATCACGACGTCAGTAAAGCGCATCAGCACGCGCTCCAGCCACCCGCCGTAATAGCCGGACAAAACCCCGACCAGCAGACCCGCGGGCAAGGTGATCACCGTGACTAAGGCCACCAGCCCCAGTGCCGGGCGGCTGCCGTAAAGCAGTCGGGAGAGCAGGTCGCGCCCGTAGCTGTCAGTACCCAGCCAGTGCTGGCCGTTGGGGGCTTGCAGACGGGCGGCAGCGTCCTGCCAGTTAGGATCTCGCGGTGCAAGCCAGGGAGCAAACAGGGCAATGAACACCAGAAGTGCGATGGCAATCAACCCGCAACACGCGGCAGGAGAGCGGCGCAGGCGGCGTAAAAAGAGATAAAACGGCATTAGCGCACCCTGGGATCGGTTGCCCGCACGAGCAGGTCAGTAAGGTTATTGATCAGCACAAAACAGACGCCAATGAGTAACGTCCCGCCCATCACCGCCGTTGTGTCGCCAGCAAAAAGTGCGGTCGTGAGATAGCGTCCGATGCCCGGCCAGGAGAAGACGGTTTCTGTTAACACAGCGCCTTCCAGCATGCTGGTGTAGGCCAGGGCGATCACGGTCAGCAAGGTACTGCGAATGTTCGGCAGGACGTGACGCAGCAGGATGGTCATCTCTCCAGCGCCCTTGGCACGGGCGAGCAAAATGTACTCTTTGTTCATCTCGCTCAGACAGGCCGAACGGGTAAGGCGGGTGATGCTGGCCAGCGAGTAATAAGCCAGCAGCAATACCGGCAGAACCAGATGACTGATGGCGTTTCTGAATGCGTCGCGGTCGCCGGAAAGCCAGGTATCAATCAGGGCAAAGCCGGTGCGGGGTTCAACGGTAAATTGCCAGACATCATCCAGCCTGCCAGGGCCTGCACTCCACTGGAGTTTCGCGTAGAACAGCGCCAGCATCAGCAGCCCGAGCCAGAAAATCGGGACAGAGTTACCGAGTAACGTCAGGGTGCGAATGGTTAAATCGAGCGGTGAACCGGCAAAACGGGCGCACAGCACGCCAGCGATAACCCCCAGGACGGAGCCAATGATCAGGGCAAGCGTGGCCAGCTCCAGCGTCGCCGGGAACGCATGCAGCAGATCCTGCAATACGGGTTGTCCGGTGGCGCTGGCTGTGCCTAAATCGCCGTGGGCGAGGCTTTGCAGATAGTGCCAGAACTGAACAGGAATCGGCTGATCAAGGCCAAGCTGGTGGCGGACCTGATCGTAAGTCGACTGGCTGGCGTGATCGCCGACGATCTGCAATACGCGATCGACGGGGGAAAATGCAGAAAGTGCGAACGTGACGAGCAACAGCCCGAAGAGCGTGAGCAGCAGGGTCAGCAGCCCCTGAAACACGCGCGTCACGTGGGTAGATAGGTGTGGCATGGATGATTCTTCATTCCTGGATAAAATACACGGACGAGCCCCCTCTCCCTGAAGGAGAGGGGTAAAACCTATTTCGTTACGCGATCGTACCAGACCATATCTGCATTCAGCCCTTGCTGATATCCCTTCACGTTATCGCGTACCACAATCTGGGTCTTGCCCTGGTCGACGAAGACATACGGAGAATTATGCTGCAGCTCTTCCTGCATCTTCTTGTACAGATCCAGACGTTTCGCCGGATCAGGCTCGGCAACGGCCGCCAGTGTGGCTTTATTCAACTCCGGAATTGTCCAGCCGTTCAGGCCGGCAACCGTGCTGGATTTGCCGTCGTTCCACGCGAAGGCGCTGGCGTTAGAGTGGGCGTCGAAGTAATCCGGGATCCACAGACGAATGGCGGCCTGATGCTGTTTTGCACGCACGCGGGCATACACCTGGCTGCCCGCCGCAGGCAGCAGATCAACCTTCACGCCGCCCTGAGCAAAGCTCGCCTGCATCGACTGGGCGATGGTGATGAACGGCGGTTTGTTCTCGACATCCAGCGTGAAGTGCGCATCTTTGATGCCCGCTTTGGCGAGGATCGCTTTCGCTTTGGCCGGGTCAAATTTGAACGGATTGTTCTCCAGCGCGCCCGGCAAACCGACAGGCAGGAAGCTTTGGTGGACAAAATACTGGCCTTTCAGCAGATCTTTGGTGATACCGTCATAATCCACCAGCCAGCGGGACGCTTCCCAGAACGCCGGGTTATTCAGCAGTGGGTTGGCACTGTTGCCGGTATTGAACACCAGATAGTTCTGCTCGGCAGACGGGATGCTCAGCACCTTCACGCCGGGTTTACCGTCGAGAGCGCTGATCTGGTCTGCCCCTAAATCGCGAGCCACATCCGCATCACCCTGCTGGATCAGCAGGCGACGAGACGCCGGATCGGGGACGTTTTTAATAATGATGCTTTTCAGTTTCGGTGCGCCGCCAGGTGCGGTGTCGTTTGCTTCCAGTACGATGGCCTGATGCGGTTGATAGACACGCATTTTGAACGCACCGCTGCCTGCTGAGTGCATTTTCAGCCATGCGTTGCCGAAGTCGTTATCTTTTACATTTGCGGCGACCTGCTTTTCGTCCACGATCGAGGCAATTGGCGTGGAGAGAATGTTCAGCGCCACCGACGGGCTGACATCAGCCGTCCAGTGCAGCGTCAGCGTGTGGTCATCTACTTTTTTCAACTGGCTGGCGATGTTATCCGCGTCCCAACCCAGCACGTTGAGGATAAACGCCGGAGATTTATTCAACGTTACGGCACGGGTATAAGAGAAGATCACATCTTCCGGACGCAGGGGGTTGCCGGAGGCAAATTTTGCATCGGGTTTGAGTTTGATGGTCAGGGTCTTTGCTGCGGCATCGGCTTGCCAGCTTTCCGCCAGAATCGGGGTGATTTTTTCCGGGTTATCGCGATCTGGCTGAACCAGACGCTGATACAGGCTGGGGACGGTCTGGATACTGGAAAGCTCGTTGGCTTCTGCCGGGTCGAGGCTCACGATGTCATCAAGACCTTGTGCGACAACCAGCGTGTTGGGCGGAGTCGCGGCGTGAACAGCGCTTGAGAGCGCAGCCAACACCAGTAACGGCAGCAGTTTCTTAGTCATAGCGATCCCTGAAGAAAAATTATTGTGATGGTTTTATACCCCGCTACGTTAGGCTGACAGGCGTATTCCTCAAAGTTTAAATTCTGCTTTGCTTATGCCATGGAGGTATAAAGCATGCATATTGGCTATTAGGCCACTCTCTTCTCGTCTGCTTTTTAACCTGCTATAACAAAACTCTTACCTTTCAGGGAGTCACCGTTGTGCCGGAAATCAATCAATATGGTCAAACCGTTAATAACCTCGTCCTCGACTGGAAAGGTGCGCGCGTTTTAACCCGAACGCCACTTGTTGGTCAATATTGTCGCCTTGAGCCGCTGGATGCAGAACGCCATGCCGCCGATCTTTTTGACGCCTATGCACTGGGGGACGATAGCGACTGGACCTGGCTTGCCAGCACCCGCCCTGAGAGTGTGGAAGCGACAGTACACTGGTTGCTTGGCAAAGTAATGGATGATGCGCTTGTGCCTTATGCGGTCATCGACTTACGCACGGAATGCGCCGTGGGTATCGTGAGTTATATGGCGATTGAACGGTTGATGGGCTCGGTCGAAATCGGCCATGTGACCTGGTCGCGAAAAATGAAAAATACCTGGCTTGGTACGGAAACCGTCTGGCTGTTGCTCAAAAATGGCTTTGCGCATGACTACCGTCGGCTGGAGTGGAAATGCGACTCGATGAATATCGCCTCGCGGAATGCCGCAGAGCGGCTGGGGTTTGTCTGGGAAGGGCGTCTGCGCCAGAAGCTGGTGCGTAAAGGCCGTAACCGCGACAGCGATATGCTTTCTATTATTGACGAGGAGTGGCCAGAGCGTGATGCAGAGTTGCGTGCCTGGCTGGCAGCGGAGAATTTTGACGGGAACGGACGACAGCTTAAGAAGCTGGAGGCGTTTCGGGAGTAGAACACTCTGGCATTTAGCCTTCATTCCTCGTCCCAAAGGGGCGAGGGCCGCAGTGAGGGAGTTCTGTTTATGCGTTATTTCGTACGGGTTTCATCCACGCATCGCCATAGCTGATATTGCCCTTCACATAGTTCCACTGAATGCCTCGAAATCTCAGTCCAACGACCTCATGCATATTGGGTGCAGAACTGCCCGGATAATAAACATGAGTAAAATCCACAGACGAGACCACCACACTATCAAGCGTAATGTTGTAGACCTCGGTTTCGAGACCTTCTTCCACAATTTCATAATATTTGATAATGGCTTTTTGCAGACGTTTACTCTCGCAAACGGCAATTGCAAGATAGGGGCTGACTTTGTCTACTTGTTTGTGCAGAGTAACGGGTCCATGTTGTCGAGTCCCGGTCATATTTCCAGTATGACTGTCTACAGGTTGCCTCACACCATAGCTGCTGTTCATTATCTCGATAGCACCTTCCCGACCGGGAATCATACAATTGCCCTGAATAAGCATTCCATTCTCGTCGTAGAGAAATAAGTAAGCGGGTAATGACATTATAAGTCTCCTAAATTGATTCGTTTTCCATTTTTATCAATATCGAATTGATGAACATATTTATGGCCATTTAAACCGTAGTGAATAACGTAAGTATACCCATCTTTCCATTTTATATCTAAACAGGTGTCAGGATAGGATTCTTTTAATTCTTCATATCCAGAACCCGTTACTATGTTAATCTCATGTGCTTCACTCGAGTAAATAGTGTAATAGTTCAAAATATCATTTTTATTGATGCTAAAACAAATGTGATTGCCATTAATAAAAGTCAACCTTGTTTTGGGGGCTTGACTTCCCCCCGGGCAACCAGTTATTAGAATGCTCAGGGTAAGAATAATAAATATCTTTTTCATCCTGGAAATCCTTTAAAGATGTTTTTATATTTTTTAAGAAGATAATATAGTGTTTCTTTAAGATATAAATCACGGTACTTCAATAAAATTTGATTGTTTTCTAAACCATTATATTTCAATAACCAATAGTCACTCACAATCGATGCCTGCTGCTCTAAGCTATAATGAAAAATATCTGCTTTATCTAAGTTATAAGAGTAATCAGCAATACCCGAGAATAATCCCCTTGTTCTGACAAACATCCCTTTTTGTGTTTGCCAGACATGCATCATCTCATGCATAAATATGTGTTTCTTTGCCAGATCTTCCTCTAACGAAAAATCAGGCGAATATGTGTCTTCTCGAAACCACATTTCCCCATTCGGACTCATTGCCACATTCACAGGCTGGAGATTAAAGGGGAGATAACTTTCCCTGTGCACCCACACCCGGTGATAACGGATGCTGTAACCGTAAAGCGTCTTTGCGAGAGCTATTTCTCCGATGGTGAGTTGTCGGATCCCACCAGGATTAATCGGTGTTCCCGATGTGGGCTGAATACGTTCATTAACGGGCATTCCAATTTCCTTTTATTTGATAAGGATATTGGTCGGAAATCATACTCGTGCCCGAAAGAGAAAGAAGAAAGCACTTTTCCGAAAAATCGCGCCCTCGTGATCGCCGCTGACATAACTTTAATGATAACTATTTTCATTTGAATATAGCCTGTGCTATACAATATAGCACAGGCTAATTTTGCTTTTAATTTAACCATATCAGGAGACTTCTGCGATGCAACCACTGCAAGGATTGAAGCGTCTTTTGCTCAGCGCGTTGTTAATGACCATGACCACCACGGGCGCGCTGGCGGCCGAAAAGTTCCAGGTCATCACAACTTTTACCGTCATTGCGGATATGGCGAAAAACGTGGCGGGAGAGGCCGCGGATGTCACCTCTATTACCAGGGCAGGCGCGGAAATTCATGAGTATCAGCCAACTCCGGGCGATATCAAACGCGCACAGAAAGCGCAGTTGATTCTGGCCAACGGTATGAATCTGGAGCTGTGGTTCCAGCGCTTTTATCAGCATCTCAACGGCGTGCCGGAAGTGATTGTCACGCAAGGCATCAGCCCGATGGGGATCAGCGAAGGGCCGTATAACGGCAAGCCTAACCCGCATGCGTGGATGTCTCCGGACAACGCGCTGATTTATGTCGATAACATCCGCGATGCGCTGGTGAAGTATGACCCGACAAATGCGCAGACTTACCAGCGCAACGCCGAAATCTACAAGCAGAAAATTACCGCGACCCTCGACCCCCTGCGTAAACAGGTGGCAGAGATCCCGGCAGACAAGCGCTGGATGGTGACCAGTGAAGGCGCATTCTCCTACCTGGCGCGGGATTTAGGGCTGAAAGAGCTTTATCTGTGGCCGATAAATGCCGATCAGCAGGGTACACCGCAGCAGGTACGCAAGGTTATTGACCTGGTGAAAAAACATCAGATACCGGCCGTGTTCAGTGAAAGTACCGTGTCCGATAAACCTGCTCGTCAGGTGGCACGCGAGACGGATACGCACTACGGTGGCGTGCTATACGTGGACTCCCTGAGTGCAGAAAACGGACCCGTGCCAACCTATATCGATCTGCTTAACGTCACGACCCGCACGCTGGTGCAGGGGATCCGTGACGGCATGAAGGAGTAACCATGCACAAGGGGATTGTGGTAACCGATGTGACCGTGACCTATCGCAACGGTCACACGGCGTTGCGCGATGCTTCGTTCAGCGTGCCGGGTGGCTCGATTGCCGCCCTGGTGGGAGTAAACGGTTCCGGCAAGTCCACGCTGTTTAAAGCGGTGATGGGGTTTGTGCGAGCGGCAAGTGGTCGTATCACCATTCTGGGGATGCCTCCCCAACGCGCGCTGCGCCAGAACCTGGTCGCCTACGTGCCGCAATCGGAAGAGGTTGACTGGTCGTTTCCGGTGCTGGTTGAAGATGTGGTGATGATGGGGCGCTACGGACATATGGGTTTTTTGCGTCGACCTAAAGAGAACGATCGCCGTATCGTGACCGAGGCTCTGAGGCGTGTGGATATGCTCGAGTTGCGCCACCGGCAGATAGGCGAACTGTCTGGCGGGCAGAAGAAGCGTATTTTTCTGGCGCGGGCGATTGCCCAGCAGGGCGAGGTGATCCTGCTCGATGAGCCGTTTACCGGTGTGGATGTTAAAACCGAAGCCAGAATTATCAGCCTGTTACGCGAGCTGCGTGACGAGGGTAAAACCATGCTGGTCTCGACCCACAACCTGGGCTCGGTCACGGAGTTTTGCGATTACACGGTCATGGTCAAAGGTACTGTTCTGGCGAGCGGCCCAACGGAGAGCACCTTTACGGCCGAAAACCTGGAGCGCGCCTTCAGCGGCGTGCTGCGCCACGTGGTGCTCAGTGGCTCTGAAGACCGCATCATTACCGACGACGAGCGACCTTTCGTGATGCACCGTCAGCCGGACGCCGGGCGGGGGGCAAAATGAACGCACTTCTCGAACCCTTCAGCTATGAGTACATGCTCAACGCGATGTGGGTCTCGGCGATGGTGGGGGGACTGTGCGCCTTTCTCTCATGCTATTTGATGCTTAAAGGCTGGTCGCTGATTGGCGATGCGCTCTCGCACTCGATCGTACCTGGTGTGGCGGGGGCCTATATGCTCGGTCTGCCGTTCTCGCTCGGGGCGTTTTTATCGGGTGGGCTGGCAGCAGGCAGTATGCTGTTTCTTAATCAGCGTAGTCGCCTGAAAGAAGACGCCATTATCGGACTGATCTTCTCCTCCTTTTTTGGCCTGGGGCTGTTTATGGTCTCGCTTAACCCGACATCGGTGAATATTCAGACCATCGTGCTGGGTAATATTCTGGCGATTGCCCCGGAAGATATTGTCCAGCTAACGATTATCGGCGTGGTTTCTATCCTTATCCTGCTGGTTAAATGGAAGGATCTGATGGTGACCTTTTTTGACGAGAACCATGCCCGTGCCATCGGCTTACGCCCTGAGCGTCTGAAGATCCTCTTCTTCACGCTGTTGGCGGTCTCCACGGTGGCGGCGCTGCAAACCGTCGGTGCTTTTCTGGTTATCTGTCTGGTCGTGACGCCCGGCGCGACCGCATGGCTGCTCACCGATCGCTTCCCGCGGCTATTGATGATTGCGGTGGCGATTGGCAGTATCACCAGCTTCCTCGGGGCGTGGGCCAGCTATTATCTGGACGGTGCAACCGGGGGCATTATCGTGGTTGCGCAGACGTTGCTGTTCTTACTGGCGTTTGTGTTTGCGCCGACGCACGGCCTGCTGGCCAGCCGCCGCCGGGCGCGTCATGCGCGGGAGGTGCAGGAATGATGACGTTGCTCCTTGAACCCTTCCAGTTTGCGTTTATGAACAACGCGCTGCTGATTGCGTTGCTGGTGGCTGTACCTTGTGCGTTGTTGTCCGTTTTTCTGGTGCTGAAAGGGTGGGCATTGATGGGCGACGCGATGAGCCACGCAGTTTTTCCCGGCGTTGTACTTGCCTGGATGTTGAACCTGCCGCTGGCGCTGGGCGCCTTTGTCGCCGGTCTGTTTTGTGCCGTCGCCACCGGATACCTGAAAGACAACAGCCGGATCAAGCAAGATACCGTCATGGGGATCGTCTTTTCCGGCATGTTCGCAGCCGGGCTGATCCTCTATATTGCCGTCAAACCCGAGGTGCATCTTGACCACATTCTGTTCGGCGACATGCTGGGCATTAACGGGAGCGATATTCTGCAAAGCGGTATCGTCGCCGGGGGAATTGCGCTGATGATTGCTGTGAAGTGGCGTGATTTTTTGCTGTTCTGTTTTGACTATCAGCAGGCACAGGCGAGCGGCTTGCGCACCCGCTGGTTGCATTACGGTTTGTTGTGCATGGTCTCGCTGACCATTGTGGCGACGCTAAAGGCGGTGGGGATTATTCTGTCCATTTCACTGCTGATTGCTCCCGGCGCCATCGCGGTGCTGATGACCCGACGTTTCCACATGGCGTTGCTGGTCGCGGTGGCCATCTCGGTACTGGTCTCGGTGAGCGGCGTCTATCTGTCGTTTTATCTCGACAGCGCACCCGCACCGACCATTGTGGTGCTGTTTGCCCTGATGTTCATTATCACCTTCGCGGTGACCAGCGTGAATGCGAGGCGAAGAGAGAGGGTTAGCGTGGCGAGCTGATGCCTTTACCCCGAACCCTGTATCCAACGTAAGCGAGAACAAACGTTAAAAATGGCAACGCCCGTTGCCATTTCGCGTTTACCTCCGCGCCAACTCCACCGCGTGCTGCCACTCCAGCCATCGCTTCTGCAACCGTTTATGCCGCGCCATATCCGGCATGAACGTGACATGTTCCGGCAGATATGGGCGAAGCTGTGCAACGGTGAGATTCGACAATGCCTTACGCGCCAGCAAAGCAGCGCCGCTGGCGGAAAGCTCTGCCACGTCGCTGCGCATCACCGGACAACCCAGCAGATCGGCCTGATACTGCATCAGCCAGTCATTTTGGGTTGGCCCGCCGTCGACCATCAGCGCATTGAGTGTAAAGCCCTGGTGGGCGCGCATGGCGGTGACCACATCGGCAATCTGATAGGTGATGGACTCCAGCGCGGCGCGGATCAGGTGTGCGCGTTTCACGCCACGGCTTAACCCGTGGATCAACCCACGCGCATTTTCATCCCACCAGGGGGCGCCCATGCCGGTTAATGCCGGAACGAAAAAGACGCCCAGCGTGGACTCTACCGAACGCGGCAGGGTATTCAGTGCCTGCGCCAGTTCGTCCGGGGGAAGCTCGCTCAGACCGGTGCTGTCCGCCATCCAGGCGACTGCATCCCCGGTATGGGGAATATTGCCTTCCAGACCATAGACCAGCGTGTCGCCATCGTGCCAGGCTACGGTGGTCGCCAGTGCGCTAACGTTACACTCTGCTGAACTCACGGGGGCCATCACTGATGAACCCGTTCCGTAGGTCGCCTTTACGCAGCCTTCAGCCCCCAGCCCGTGTGCGAACAACGCGGCGTGAGAATCGCCGATCATGGCCATTACGGGGATCCCCGCCGGGATCGACGTCAGCCCCCGCGTTGAGCCAAACAGGCCACTCGACGGTTTGATGGCTGGCAGGGCTTCCCGCGGAATGCCGAACAGCGCGAGCATATCGTTATCCCAGTCGGCGGTTTGCAGGTTCAGCAACTGGGTGCGTGCCGCGTTGGTGTCGTCGCAGGAAAAGCTTTCCCCTTGCGTTAACTGCCAAAGAAGCCAGCTATCCACTGTGCCGAGACAGATTTCACCGCGTCCGGCGAGGGCAAAACCATCCGGTGTGTTCTCCAGTAGCCAGCGCATTTTTGAGGCGGAAAAAAGCGGCGCGACCGGCAACCCGGTAATCGCTTTGATCTGCGGTTCATGACCGTTTTCGCGCAGCGCGTGGCAAAACGATGCCGTGCGGGAACATTGCCAGCTCAGGGCCGGAGCAATGGGTTTTCCCGTTGTCCGATACCATCCCACCACAGTTTCACGCTGATTGCTGATCGCCAGTGCCGCCACGCGTTGCGCTCCAACGGCGGCAATGACACGGGCGATAACGTCCAGCGAGGCGGCCAGCAACAGTTCTGCCGACTGTTCCACCCAGCCTTCGCGTGGCGTCTCGATATTCAACGCGCGTGAGACGCTGGCAACCACCTGTCCGTTGCCATCAAAAGCAACGGCTTTGGCGTTAGTTGTGCCCTCGTCGAGGGCAATAATAATATCCTTGTTCACCGACATAGCGGCCTCCGGCCTTACTGGTGGAGATAGGTCGACACGCCAAGATAGCGGGTGAACGCTTCGTTGAGGATCGCCGCACTGGATGAGTGATTCATCGCCACGTGATGCTCAAACCCGTTGCGGCAGATCCACGACAGCAGGTTCTCCAGATGTGGAACCTGGATCACCGCGCGACAGCCCACTGTATCCAGTGCATCGTTAACCGATTGCCCTTCGCCCACATACGCTTTGATTTCTCCCGTAAGGTCATCCGTACTCAGGCGGAAGTAGGTCAGTGGGCCGCTTTTCAGTCGGCCATGGACCGCGCCGCAGGTGTTCTCTTTGCCAACGGTTGTACCGATGATGTCGGCCGTGCCCATGTGCGGGGTTTCAAGGCTGGCGGCGGCAAAGTTACCGCAGTGGAACAGCACACACTTGTCACGGTCATCGCCAAAGTTGTTATTCCAGTCAGCAATGGAGGCGGGGTTAAGGTTGCTGCTGGCAAGGGCGTACATGGAAAGCGCACCCATCACGTCCACTTCACAGGCGCTTGGCATCAGCTGACCGGACATTACGCTCATAATCGAACAGACGTTTATGCCTAAATTCTCCTGCAACGATGTCCAGCACTGAATGGCTGTGGTATCGATGTCGTTAGCGACGATCCATTCGCTCAGCACCACAAAGAGTTTTGCCATTGTCACCAGCTTGTCTGCCGGAATACCGCTGGCATCGGCATTGTCGAGCAGCAGGCGGCGCTTTTCATCGACACGGATATCGTCGTCCCGCAGCAGTTTAATGCGGGTAAAGACTTCAGAAAGATCCAGCGTTTCAACGGCAATGCCCAGTCGTTCCAGCAGTTTTTCGCTGTAACGGACCGTGTTAAAGCCCGCCGGACGTGCGCCAATCGCGCCAACGCGTACACCACGCATGCTACTTACCACGCGACAGATTTGCTCGAAGCGACGCAGATCCTGTTCAAACACCTCGCCGCTAAGGGCGCACACATGCTGGGTAGTGAGCGTAAAGGGAATGCCATACTGACGCAGGTTGTTACACAGTGAGATCTTGCCGCAGAAGCTGTCGCGGCGGGTGGCGAGCCCCATTTTGTCAAGGTTATCTTCTTCGGCCTGTACCAGCACCGGCACGTTCAGGCCAGAAAGGCGCAGGGTTTCGGCGATCGCTTTTTCGTCGCCAAAGTTAGGCAGCAAAACCACAACGCCGTGGATCGTATCGCGATGGGCGCGGAACAGATCGGCACAGGTTTTGGCATCCTGACGAGTTTCGACGCCGCCCAGTTCAGTCTGGCCCGGGTCGAGCATCAGAGTGTTGATACCCAGACGGTCGAACAATGCGATTGCCTGTTCACGTGCTTCTGCAACCAGGTAGCTGGGGAAAAATCCCCGGTTGCCAATGATCACGCCCATGGTGAGTTGTTGAGGAATTCGGGACATTGCGTACTCTCCAGTAAGATGTTCTTTTTATTTTCAGGAAGCCTGTTTTACGTGCAGTTCTCTGGCGTGTTTGATCACGCCCGCTGCATCTATTTCGTGGCACGCGCGCGTGGAGGCGCGGTCGGCCGCAATGGCGTATTGTCCGTCAGGGATGCCCAGGCGACGTAACGGGATCGCACACCCGGCTTCGGCCAGTACTTCAGCCACCAGGCTGCCCACACCGCCGTTGACGTTGTGCTCTTCGACGGTGACGACTGCTTCGCACGGTTTGATGGCCGCCAGCAACGCTTTGGTATCACAAGGACGAATAGATGGAACACTGATAACAGTGGCGTCAATACCTTCCTCAGCGAGTTGTGCGGCGGCTTCCACTATTTCATGTA